>JBGAOI010000042.1:0-24373 GCA_044221885.1 Polyangium sp. (in: bacteria) | reverse complement strand
CCACGCTCGCACCCGGACGCAATGCCTCCGTGAACGCGTGATACGCGCGCGGGTCGTGCGTGGACATCCATGAGAAACTTTCTTTCGACCCCAAATAATGCAGACGGCGCAAAATAAAGTAAAACTCGAGCAAATCCACAAGGAGCCAATGGCGACGGTAATGCGCTTCGACGTCGTCGGGGCCAGCATTCCGGATTCGTTCGACCATTTTTATGCACCACGTTGTTCGAGCTTGAATTTCGGCATCCGGTAAGGCGACGGGCGGTTTGTCCAGGATTGCGACCACGTTTTCCAGTAGGCGCGCCCCAATGCCTTGCGGATCACGCAAGGGAATGCCACCGCGTACGTGCAAAAATGCTTCGGGTTGGTCATGAATCGTTTTTTCCGTACGTACAAATGCGTCGAAAAAAACTCCGTCGATTTGCCGGGCGTCACGAGTATCCTCCCCGCCCGCACGAATACCAAGCAAATCGTAATCGCTCGTGGGTACGTGCGTGCCGCGCGCTCGCGAGCCGTACAAAATGACCGAGTGGCATCCGTGTTCCTTTTCGAGCAGGTGTACGAAGCGCTCGAGAAACGGATCTTCTTGGGTATTCGCCGACATACCGGGCGACGCTAACATGTCTTCACGACCGGACAAAATCGATCTATCCTCGAGCTGTCGAAGCAAGTTTGACTCTCACGCACGAGCCGCTCGACCATGGCCTTCGTTTTCCTCGGGCTTTTTACTCTCGCTTCCTTTGCCATCGGCATACGGCTGCTCATGCGCGGATTGTCGGAGAAAACTCGTCCGGAGACACTTCTTGGCACGCATGCGCTTTTGATCGCATCGGGCAACGTCATTATTCAGGGAGCCGTGCTCGTTGGACTGCACGGAACGAAGCTTGCCAGCATTGTCGTACGCACCGGAGGCATCATCGTCGACGCGGGGTACGCTTGTTTTGCCTGGTTTTGTGTGGATGTGTATCGACCGGAAATGCCGGGCTTACGAAAATTGAGCATTGCACTGCTGATCGCCATCACGGTCGTACAGCCAATCGGTGTTTTTTTCGAGTCTACCGTCGATCCGATTTTTTATAGCGAGCAAGTTTTGCGCGTTGCGAGTTACGCGTGGGGGAGTTACGAAGCTTTTCGTTTTTATGGAATCATGCATCGCCGCGCCCAGTACGGCATGGGCGATCCGATGGTGGAAAATCGTTTCTTGTTATGGGGCGTAGCGACGAGCATGGCACTTTTGATTCTCATCGCCATGTGTATTACGTTCAGACTCACGGCGCTCAGTGAAATGGGCGCCTGGGCATTAACCGCTGGAGCCATTTTGACCGTGCCGACGGGATTTTTGGTTTGGCTCGCCTTTTTCCCGCCCGATTGGTATCGCAAACGTGTCGAACGAAAGCTTGGAGGTAGCGGCGCATGAGCGACACGTCTCCGGCTTTTGAGTTCGTCTGCGAAAGACTCGAAACCATTGCAAAAATTTCGCGTATCGAAGCTCGAGGAACGGTGCGCCTCGCCTTGCGGGAGATCGGAAAAAACCCAGCGTATGTGACCCCTCAAGACATGACGACCATTGTCACTCGCGTCTTGCCGCGTTTGTTGCAAACGCGGGGAGTCAAGGATCCGTCTCAACTTTGTAACGAAATAGCGACCCAATTGGGCCAAGCCAAATTTGCATCGGGAGCCACGTATCTCGACCCAGCCGACGTATTTGCTCGATTGGGATCGGACCGCAAGAAAACTTTGTTTTGAATTCGTTCCTCAAATGCAGACGGCCGTTTCGAGCGCCAAACGAGTCATGGCTTCGAACGAGGTTTGTCGTTGCTCGGACGACATATGTTCATTGCGACGAATATGGTCGCTCACGGTGAGTAAACCCAGGGCTTTCACCCCGTATTCTGCAGCGACGCCATAAAGTCCCGCGACTTCCATTTCCAGCGCCAGAATGCCCAATTTTTCGGCAATGTCGACGAGGTTTGTCTGCGGATGGTAAAAGAAATCCGTGGACATGACGTTGCCTACGCTCAGGTGAATCTGATTTTCTTTCGCCACGCGAACGGCTACTTCCAGAAGTCCATAATCGGCGATGGCCGCCAAGTCGTGATCCAGAAAGCGCATTCGGTTCACTTTGGAATCGGTCGACGCTCCGAGCGCCAAAATAATGTCGCCCAATTGAATGGCTGGAGCCAACGCTCCGCAGCTACCCACGCGCATGAGCACCTTGACTCCGTATTCGCGAACAAGCTCGGTAGCGTAAATGGAACATGACGGAATGCCCATTCCATGAGCCATGACGGACACGCGTTTGCCCTGGTAGATTCCAGTAAAGCCATACATGTTGCGCACTGCCGTTACGAGGCGCGCGTTTTGCAAAAAAGTTTTGGCAATATGCTCTGCGCGCAGCGGATCGCCGGGCATCAAAACCACTTCTGCAAAATCTCCGGGCTGGGCGCTGATATGAGGTGTTGGCATCGCTGTGTCTATCCGTATTTTTGCGGAAGGTAGAACTTTGCGGCGCATGGGCCAACAAGTCTGGAGAGGAAGATTCGTGTTCGATGCATGGAGTCGGATCGTCAGTCAAAATCCTGCACATCGAGGCCAACGGGCAAATGTGATGAAACTGCAAGATCGGACTAGCCAATCCCTGACATACGCTAGTAAACTCGCATCATCCTGCGTTCGTCTGCAAAGAAAAGAAGGAACGATGTCATGAAGATGCGAGACATACGGAGCTTCGGGGTACGTGGTGCAATCGTCGCCGCAATGGCCGTTGCGACAGGCTGTGGCGGAGAGCCAACGGACGTGGGAGAGTCCGAGATTGGCGCGGCCATCGATGAGAACAATGCGAAACCGTCGTTGAACAAGAAATCGCCCTTTGCAAATGGGCCTTCGCTCAAACCTCAAAGTGGTGGTGGCCCCGTCGGCGCATTGCCGCAAAACAAATTGCTTCCCACGGATGGACAGGCGCGCGACGAATTTGGCGTGTCTGTTGGCATTTCGGGTAATACCGTCGTCGTTGGTTCCATTTACGACGACGATTTGGGCGTGGACGCTGGATCGGCTTATGTCTTTGTCGAAGACAACGGCGTATGGACACAGCAGGCCAAATTGTTGGCAAAAGACGCGCGTCCTAATGACTACTTCGGCATTTCTGTCGCAATCGCCGGCGATCGTATTCTGGTGGGTGCGGTCGAAGGAGGGAACAACAATAGCCACACGGGCGCTGTTTACGTATACGAACGCGTGAACAAAGTGTGGACGCTCGTGCAAAAATTGACGCCCACTGGCGGCACGACGAATGATTATTTCGGTTATGCCGTGGCACTGGAAGGCAACGTTGCTGTCGTTGGAGCACCCCAATCGGATGAAGTTGCGTTTGACAGCGGCGCGGCGTTCATATTTCGTCACGACGGGACACAATTCGTAGAAGAAGACAAAATCTGGGCGTCCACGGGCGGCACGTTTGGGTTTTTCGGAGGCGCCGTCGCGCTCTCCGGGACAACGGCACTCGTCGGACAATGGGACAATGGGTCCGGACAAAACCAAGGTTCCGTATTTGCCTACAAAGACAATGGTGGTACCTGGATCGAGCAGGAAGAACTCATTGCCAGCGATGGGTCACCTGACGATGTCTTCGGGTTTTCCGTAGCGATCTACAACAACAAAGCCCTCATTGGAGCTCCATTCCGCGATGGTGCGTGCGACAATTCGGGGGCCGTGTATGTATTCGGTCGCTACAACGACGATTGGTGTGAAGAGCAAATCATCGAACCCGATGACAAGAATTCTTCGCAAGCTTTCGGTTCGGCCGTTGGAGTGTGGGGAGACATGGCCGCCATTGGCTCGTTCTATGACCAAGACAATGGCGATTACTCGGGTTCGGTATATACCTACCGCAACATCGAGAACTACTGGACGCAACAATTCAAATACCTCCCCAGCGATGGCGTGGTTGGACAACTCTTTGGTATCTCCGTCGCTATGGACAACGATCGTGTCGTTGCCGGCGCCAACGGTGATGACGATAACGGCATCGATTCCGGTGCCGTCTACCAATTCTCCGTTCTCCAAAATCCCAATTCGCCACCTCCCGCCGCAACCGAGGATCTGCCGGAAACATCCCTCAAGGCTGATCCCCCGAACGCACAATGCAGCGTGAACATGGGCACGACGTCATCGCCCTCGTCGTCCTGGTTCGTCGCGTTTGGCTTGGCCGCACTCGGTCTGCGCCGTTTGTCACGTCGCAACCGCGCCTGATTTCGCCTTCATTCGTACGTTTCCCACGTCGACGCCCGCCTACCACATCTCGTCCACTGTCATTTCGACGCCGCTTCCCATTTCTCGAGCGTTACCATCAAATGGGCGGCGCCGATAACGCCCGCGGGCAAGACGATCACGAGCGAACACGGCAATAACGTCAACAGGCCCAAACCCAGGCCAAACCCGACAACGGCACGAATGTTTCGCCTGACGAACTCAATGCGATCCGAAACCCGTGTGCCTCGAATCGACAACGGATAATCACAAAAGTCCCACGCTGCGCCCAATGCCGCGACAACAAATTGCAGTGGCGTCGTCACGACGGCAGCCATGGGAACAACCAGCCCAATCACCACCAGTGGAATGAGAATGGGCAAGGTGAAGACCAATGCGACCAGGGTTGATTGCAATGACCGCAGAATGTCTTGCATCAACGTCGGTTCGGGCCACTCAGGAGCTCCCAAGTCTTTGGAAACACGCCGAACGATGCGTTCGAGCGCTGGGCCGGAAAGCGGCTTTGCGAGCGCAAATGCGCAAAACAGCGCCGCCACGAGCCCTAACAAAACGGCAACGGCTTTGATGACGACGAAGGCAATCGTCCAATACGCGCTCGTATCGTTGCGCGACAAATACTTTACGACCAGCCACAACGCGCCTTTGACCAAAACGACACCAAAAACACCGGCCAATACCAAAGCAACCAGCACAGGAATCATCGCGAGCGGCCAAATATCCGGGGTGCGAAAAAGATAACGATACCCATCGAACAGGGATCGCAATCCGGCTCGAAAACCAGGTCGTTCCGTCGAAACACCGTGAGGAACAGCTTGCATTTCGTTCATGACCAACATCACCTACGTTGCAGGACCGAAGTTTTACCGGACGGAACGTCGTTCTCGAGAAACAATCCAATGCCGACAAATAGGCTTGACACCACAACCTTCACAATGTTCGGGATCTTTTCGAGATGGACAAGACTGAAGCATACCAAGATGACACAATGAAAAGTCGTATTTGATGGGATCTTTTGCATCGAGGCGCGCCAATGCCGCGGTGATTTCTTCGGCTGCCTGGAAATCAGCCGCGTTGCGTAGGGTGAGCCCAATGTTGCGCGACAATTTGTGAATGTGCGTATCGAGCGGAATGACGAGATGAGCCGGCGGTATGTTCCACAATCCAAGATCGATACCGTCCGCAGGTCGAATCATCCAGCGCAAAAAAAGCATGAGCCGTTTGAGCGCACTTCCTTTTGTCGGATCCGGCAAAAGATGATCCGGGCCCAAACTTTCACGCGTGCCCATCGCGGGAAAACCTCCACGCTCGCGTAATTCTTTCACCCAATCATGGACCGCGTCACGTAATGGTTTTCCCGACGCCAACGCCTGGACAAACGGTGTTCCAAGCGACCCATACGCGCGCTGCATGGCCCGAGCTCCCACCACCAGATGCGCCACGTCTTTGCCCGAATACAATCGGTGCCGAAATCCCGCCAAACGTCGATGCACATCCGCGGCATCGTCCGCTGTTTTTGCGACATGCGGCCCCAATCGGTTCAGGGCATCTTCGATTTTCGCACAAAGTGCTTTGACATTGCCAAACGCCAGCGACGCGGCCAAAAGGGCCACGATTTCTTGATCGTCACGGCGCTTGTAAAGGTGCACGAAATGTACCGGATCTGCGGCGCGACGAGCCGCGACGTCGCATCGAACCCGAACCTCGTCGAGCGTTTGTCGCAGCGTTTCATCGTCCACTCGGCCGATGCTCGTCGGCGTACGTACGGACAATCGGCGCGACCCTCGTTTTGCGACGACCATGCGCCGCGTATACCACAAACAGAGCACTCGCTCCACACCGGAGAACAGCAAGGAACCTGCTCGACCCGGTCGATACCTGCGCTGGCGCACCTTGCTTCCTGCCTAATTTTGTGCTGCATATCTCCGTCAATGCCCCCCGCAACACCTCCGCCCCCTCGATGGGTTCACGTTCCTTCGACCCAACCCGGTCGCCTACGCTTGTTTGTCTTTCCACACTCGGGAAGTGGCGCGTACCCATTTCGACAACTATCAAACGGTTTGCCTCCGTGGGTCGAATTGTCGATTTTGCAACTTCCGGGACGCGAAACGATGTTTGGCTCGCCGATGTACGAATCGATGAATTCGCTCATCGCTTCGACGTTGCCGATCATCGAGCCTCTCACGTCGAGTCCCTACGCATTTTTCGGCCATAGCTTGGGAGCGCACGTGGCTTTCGAGCTTGCGCGGGCATTGCGAAAAAAAGGGGCCAGCGCAGCTCGAGGGATGCTCGTTTCCGGCACGCGCGCGCCGCAATCACCTACGCGTCGTCAGCCTTTGCACGCGCTTCCGAATGCTCGGTTCATTGAAGAATTACGACGTTATGGCGGCACGCCCGAAGCTGTCCTTCAGAATCAAGAGCTTCTCGAAATCTTCTTGCCGCCATTACGCGCCGACTTGACAATTTTCGAGACGCATTCGTATACCCCGGACGCACCATTTTCGTTTCCGATTACCGCATTTGGTGGACGAACGGATCACCGCACCGACCCGGACGAACTCGAAGCATGGAAAGAACAAACTTCGGGAGCGTTTCAGGCGCACTTTTTCGACGGTGGTCACTTCTACTTGCTGGAACAATCACGGCCGCATTTCTTGGCGGCGTTGCAAAAAACCGTGGAATCCATGATTTAAGCGAGAAAACGTCATGCGCATTGTTTTCGTTACGTGTGGGCCCAATCAGGCCGCGCCCATGCTTCGGCAATTGGTGGAAGAATCGCTCGTTGCTGGAGGCAACATCATTGCCGGCGTCCGTTCGATTTATCGTTGGAAAGAAAAGGTCTGCGACGAAGCCGAAGAAATCCTGTTCATGGAAACGGCGGACGCATGTGTCGACGCACTCATGAAACGCATTCGGGAATTACACTCGTACGAAGTTCCGAAAATACTGACTTTCGAGCCCAAAGAAGGCCCGATCGATTATCTGCAATGGGTGGACGCGGAAACGGCGGGGCGACGAGCGCGTTGAAGAAGTGGAGCGAGGAAAGAATCGTCTGGTGGGCCGATGGGCGCGAAAAACGCTTCGCGCTACTGCGAAAAACATGAAGCCGAAGGATGGACTTGTCGGGATGGGTCTTATCGTGGCAAGTATTGGGTGAATGAAGCCGCTTCTCATTGTCAATCCGAAGTCGGGGCGTGGACAAACGGGCATCATCTTCGAAAAGATGCGCGGTCCTATCGAAAAACACCTCGGTCATGTGGATGTGACGTTCACCGAGAAGCCGCGACATGCGGTTGACATTGCGCGGGAAGCGGCAATTGCGGGGCGGCAGATCGTGGTTGCGGTCGGCGGCGATGGCTCGATTCACGAGGTGGCCAATGGGCTCATGCAAGCGCGTGAGCAAGGGGTGAAGCTGCCGAAGATGGGGATCATTGGTGCAGGAACGGGCGGGGATTATCGACGCACGTTGGGCTTTGAAAACAGGCTCGATCGGTTTTGCGAAGCGATCACGGACGGGCACACGCGCGCGGTGGACATCGGCCGGTTTTCGTATGTGACGCACGAAGGTGAAAAGAAGTCATCCTATTTCATCAACATTTTGTCGGCAGGCGTCGGCGGACTCGTCGATCAATACGTAGCGAAATCTTCGCGATCACTCGGCGGAACCGTGGCGTATTTGACGTCGTCGATCAAGGGTTTGGCGCGGAGCGTCGTCGGGCGGTTGAAAGTATCCATTCGCCGTGAAGATATGTCGCGCGAAGAAACCATTGAAACGCGGCTCATCGCTATCTGCAACGGGCGCTTTTTTGGCAGCGGTATGCAAGCCGCCCCCATGGCCATTCCGGATGACGGGCTTTTCGATATCATCGACCTGGGATCGGCTCCACGACTTCGTTTTCTCACCGTCAATACGCGCATGTATACAGGCACGCACATTCACTCCCTCGATGTGAAGCACTACCGCTGCGACCACATCGAAATCGAGCTGCTCAACAAAGACGCGGATGATCGCTTCTTGCTCGATGTGGACGGAGAACCACTGGGACGATTGCCGCTCAAGGTCGATATGGTTCCAAGCGCAATCGAAATTTTCGTCCCCAAGCAATGATGCATTGCAGCATAAAAGAATTGATTTTCATTGGTCGGATTTTCATGTAGAATGGCTCGTCTCATGAGCAATGACGTGTTGAAAAGCGCTCGTCCGCGTTTTCTGGTCGTCGGTTGTGGAGGCATTGGTGGATTGGTTGCTGCGCATCTTTTTGCGCACGATCATGACGTCACGGTCTTGACGACGAATACGCAAATTGCGTCCGCAATCAATTCGAACGGGTTTCGTATCAGTGGCGATGATCGCGTGAGTTCCGTCCGGGGAACAGCCGTCACGACGCTCGATTCGAACACAGAACCTTTCGATTACATTTTGCTCGCCACACAACCGCCGCAAGTTGAAGAAGCGGCGCGTGACGTGCAATCTTTTCTTGCACCCGATGGGGCCATGGTGACGTTTCAGAATGGGCTTTGCGAAGCACGCATTGCTGAAATTGTCGGCAAAAATCGCGTACTTGGCGGGGTCGTGGCGTGGGGCGCATCCATGCACGAGCCTGGCGTGTACGAACGCACTTCGCCCGGCGGATTCGTCCTGGGTCGAATGGATGGTGTTCAGGACGAACGCTTGGAACCGCTGGCATTCGCATTAGGTTCCATAGGTGAAACCATTGTCTCGAGCAACCTTGCGGGGGCGCGTTGGTCAAAATTGGCCATCAATTGCGCGATTACATCGCTGGGTGCACTCGGCGGAGAACGTCTCGGCATCTTGATGCGGCATCGTTTCATTCGCCGTTTGGCGCTCGAAATCATGACCGAAGTGGTTTTGGCGTCGCGGGCCGAAGGAGTTCGTCTGGAAAAAGTCTCCGGAACCATCGATTTGGATTGGATCGCATTAACCGACGCCGAGAGAACGGCCGTTGGATCGACGGGGCTTTTTGCCAAACATGCCATTTTGCTCGCCGTAGGGACACGTTTTCGCAAAATGCGCTCGTCCATGCTCGCTGCCATCGAACGCGGACGACCACCGGCCGTGGATTTCCTGAATGGAGAAATCACCCGTCGAGGACAAACTTACGGTTTTCCGACGCCCATCAATGCGGCGATTCAAGCGGAAGTACACGCAGTTGCGGCAAAACGAAGAACCCCGTCGCTCGAACTTTGCCGCGCCTTGTACGAAAATACCCGGCACATGGTCAGTGCTCCGGTGTCGGTACCCCCGCCCGCAGAAGCAGATACTGCGGCTCTCGATCCGGAACCGTTTGCCACCTCGTCGTCGCGCAAATCACGAAAGTCGTCCGCGTCGTCGTCCGCCGAATTGGGCAACTGACCAAGACACGATTCGCTTCGACAAACGTCCCTATCGTTTGTCTTTCACAAACGATGCGTCATCGCCCCGAATAGGGATAGTAGGCACCACCCCCGTTTTGCTGCTGCACCGTGCACCCACAGCGGTTCGGATCGACCGATTGCGCTGGTGCACGCACGCATCCGGATACCAAAGCCACGGTCACGAGAGCGAGAGCAAGCATGATTCGCATGGGGAAATCGAACCCCTTGCGAGACGAAAGGTCAAGCATCTGTGCTGCGTTCTTTTCCGCCCCTCGGTCCAGCGATAGCGTGGAACCTCGATGAGACCACAGGCTGATTCGTTCGAGCGCTGGGCGATGGACTGTCGACAACGGGAGTTCCGATCATGAGTGCTGCACCGACCGTGCGTCGAATCGTGCTTTTTAAGCAGGGTTTTGCCCATATCGAACGTCGTGGAAGTGTCGCCGGCGATTTCGATTTGCTCTTCGATCGCACGGAACTCGGCGAAGTTCTGCGGTCACTCACGGTGTGGATCGAGCGAGGAAATGGGCATGTCACGGCCTTGGCGTTCGATGCTCCAGAAGACCCCGATGCCGCTTTGGCGGGACGCAAATTGCGCTTCGAACAAGGCGCAACGTTGCGTGGAATGTTGCAAGCGACGCGTGGACGACAGGTGCGCGTTGAAAGTGCTGAGGGCTCAGCCGAAGGAGAATTGTTGGGGTTCGAAGAATCGAGTGGACCTCAAGGCGCGCGACGCTGGCTGCTTTTGCGCACGGGGCTCGGCAAAATCGCCGTGTTCGATCTGACATCGATTCGATCCCTCGACTTCGGGGATGGTGCGATCCGCAGCAACCTCGACATGTTCGTTGATCGCAGTCGCGCTTCGGCTCGAGGTGACGGACGCACCGTGCACGTGTCGCTGGATGGCCCAGCCGATGACGTGCGTGTGCTGTACATCGTGCCTTCAGCTCCGTTTGTCATTTCGTACCGGATCGCTTGCAACGCATCCGACGCGCGATTTTTTGCTTTCGCGCTCGTGCACAATCCGCTTGAAGAAGACCTGGATCGCGCCGAGTTCTTGTTGTCGACGAAGTCACCACTGCAAGCAAGTGCGTCCCCTCAAGGTCCGGCCCCGACACGCACGAATGACTTGCTCCGCCCCGAGCGTGTTCGGCGTCGTGCGTCGGGACAACCCAACACCGTACGAGCGCCTCTTCCGATCGCGCCTCCGGTGCAAGTCATTACAACAGGAAAAACCCTGCCTCCCAAAACGTCGGAACGACAATCCGACAGCAACGATTCGCATGTGAGTGTGAACGAACTGGATACACAACCGCAGGCGCAGGTGGAACCTGTCGAGTGGCGCGTGAATGAACCCGTTTCGATTCGCCGCCGAGGTGCGGCGATGGTTCCGATCAACGCGTGCACGATCTCGATTCGCAAGGAGCGCGTCTTCCGTGATGCAACGAGCGTCAATCCTGACCTGATGGTTTGTTTTGACAATCCAACCTCGTCCGTGCTCGAAGAAGGTCGATGTGCCATGTACGATCTTGGTCGGTACTTTGGCGAAACGACCTTGCCGCAAACCGCTCCCGGCGCTTCGGTGCAACTGACGTTTGCGAAGGATCCTGGCATTCGCCGCACACGCACGACGAACAAGACGTCTTTTTTGGGGCTCGTGGATTTCAAGTCCGAAGGAATCGAAGAGCAAGAAGCGTCGGAAGAGCGACAGTTCGTGACGATCCGAAGCGATCATCCCGTCGACATCGATGTAGTCATCGACATCGCTTGTTCGGAAGGACGAACCATTCGTGCGGAAGGACAAACGCCCGTCGTGGAAACACCAACGCTCGTGAGTTATTGCGTGCGGGTCCCGTCGATGGGCGAAGCGACGCTTCACGTGTGTGAATCGTGGAAACAGACGCGGCGAATTCCCTACGAAAACCTCGATCTTAGCCAAGTGGAGAATTGGCGGCGCGCGGGGTTGGTCCGAGCGGAACAGTACGAAGCGCTCACCGGCATGCTCCGCGCATGGGAGGATGCGCGTCATGCGGACGCACAATGGACACGCCTCGAACGCGAGATGCTCGATTTGTTCAGTCGGCAATCGAAGGTCACGGACCAGCTTGGTGTTTTGCGGGAGGGAGGTCCGGAAGGCTTGTTGCGGATGCGCTTCGTGAGTGAGCTCGACAGTGCGCAACATCGGATTTTGGCGATCGACGCGGAGATGCAGACGTTGCGAGCGAAAGCTTTGGAGCATCGCGAGACGGCGCAGAGGTTGCAGTCGACGCTTTTCCGGTCGTGAACGAGATCGACCTGCGGGATCCTGCTTTGACGACCACGTTTGCCAGCCTCGTTTGCGCCTTCTCCGCCCCGAACACAGCCCTCTAAAAATTTTCGGAACCCTTTCGGGATCGCGCTGTCGGTGTTGGGGCGGAACGAAATGAGCCGCATACGCGACGCAAAACAACGCGTTGCCCCGTGCGCCGTTCGCTCGCCTCACTCAACACTTCCCCGCGATACGCGGAGGACGCAGGAGCTGTTTGTCATGGAACGCAATCAATCTTTTCAAAACCCATTCGCTCAAGATTCCAACGTTCTTTTTGGACAAACCAAACCATCGTTCGACCCGCGTACCGTATTTGCTCAACCCGCGCCGGTTGAGGTTCCCGAGAACGCACCCGAAGGTTCGTACACGTACGCGCTCGTGCAAAATGGTCCGGCCGTTCCCGCTGAAGAAATCGAGCAATCGCAAGATGCGCTCGAAATCGTGATTCAATGGGGCGCTTCGATTCTGCATGTGGCCCACGTATCGCCTCCACGATCGTTTTACGTCGGCGAAGAGAATGCGGATTTCGTATTGCCGGAAAACGCCATTGGCGCCAAGCGGCTGCCCGTCGTGATCGTTGGTGAAGACCAAGTTGCTCGCGTGATCGTGTCGGCATCGGCAACGGCTTCGATGGAATGCGATGGAAAATCGTCCGCCATTGATGCAACCAATGCCGAACCGTGTGCAGCGTTGGCTGGCGCTTCGCAAGCTATCGTGAAATTGGGCGCGAAAGCGACCGTGGAATTGGGCGGCATGACGCTGCACGTGTCGCGGGTCAAAGCCGGCAAAAAGGTCAAGGGCGGAATCGCTTTGGACAAGAAGGGTTTGCCCTGGCACGGTTTGTCTTTCTTGGTGCACGCCGGACTTCTCGCTGCCGCAGCGTATTTCTTGCCGCCCATCGGTTCGACCGAAGAAGGTTCCATTGATGGCGACAAACTTTCGTTCATGCAGCAGATTCTCAATGTGAGTGCTGAAACGGAAAAGGATCAAAAAGAATCGCCGGACGTCGTCGAAAATCAGGACAAGACGCCGGGCGGTGCCGAAGGAACGCGTTCCGTTGGCAGCGAAGGCAAAATGGGCAGCACCACGAGCCGCAATGCATCGGGCAAATTCGCAGTGTTCGGGCCCCAAAACAATACGGACCCGCAAATTGCCCGGGCAGCAGCTCTTTCCGACGCGCAAACGTTTGGCATGATTGGACTGGTTTCTTCGTTGTCCGGTGGTGATCCCAATGCCGTCACGGCTCCTTGGGGCGGCGATATTTCCGTGGGTAGCGATTCGCGTAGCGCTCTCGGCAATATGTGGGGCAATTCGCTCGACGATGCAGCCGGCGCGGGCGGACTTGGTTTGTCCGGGCTGGAGCAAGGTGGTGGTGGAAAAGGTGAAGGCATTGGAATTGGTCGCGTGGGCACGATTGGTTCGGATCTTGGCAATCGCGGTGGATTCAGCCGAGGTTTGACGCAAAAGAACCACGAAACCAAACCTCCGCGAATTCGGCCGGAAGGCATTACAACGAGCGGTCGATTGCCGGGCGAAGTCATTCAGCGGATCGTGCGGCAGAATTTCGGTCGTTATCGATTCTGCTATGAGCAAGGTTTGCGGCAGAATCCGAATTTGCAGGGTCGAGTCGCCGTACGGTTCGTCATTGGTCGCGACGGAAGTGTCTCGCAAGTGCAAAATGGCGGATCGGATCTGCCGGATGCCAATGTCGTGTCGTGCGTCGTTCGGTCTTTCTACGGACTGAGCTTCCCGGCGCCTGAAAATGGAATCGTGACGGTGAATTACCCCCTCATGTTCACCCCTGGCGTCTGAACGAGACAAACCTTTCCCCTCGAACCGGGAGTGTGCTTTCGCGGCACGCTCCCGGTTCGTTTTTTGATATCGTGACGTTTTGATTCACGCGCAAGGCGATCTCGTATGGGTCAAGGTGGGGCAGGCACCGCAATCGAAAGCGCAACACCGGACGAACCCGTCGCTCGTGAATCATTTCGCTCGTCAACGGGAGCTTTGGACATCGTCGTCCGTTGGGGCGATTGGGTCCTTTCCGCACACGAATTATCGCCGCTCCGAACGTTTGTCGCGGGCGAACATGGGTGCGATGTCACTCTGCCCGAAGAAATCCTCGGCGCGCCACGTGTCCCCATCGTGCTCGCACGTTGGGACGGCGACGTGCGCCTCATCGTTCCCCGCGGTGCTCGAATCTTGCTTGGAGGTCAAACCAAACGGATGTCTGCGGCACGCTGTATCACGCGCGGGATTGGTCAACCGTCCACCACGGTAAACGACGCCGCCGAAGTGCAGCTTCTTCCCGGACAAACAGCCACTTTGTCCTTCAAGAACGTGACCTTTGAAGTTTTGCGCAGCGAAGCGGCTCCACCCATGCCGCGAAAGTCGTTCTACGACAAACGTGTTGCTCTCACGCAATTGGGCTCGTTTGTTCTGCACGCATTCTTGCTCTTCGTTCTCTTTTTCTTCCAACGACCCGTCGATCCCGACGCCGACGCAGGTATGTCGGACGATCAAAAGTTCGAATTTCAGCAGTTTCTGAATCGCGCCGCAGAACGGGAACTCGAGCAAGATCTCCAGCAAGTGCGAGATGGTTACCTTCGACGTGCGCGCCGAAATGAACGTCGTTTGCAGAACTTTCTCGACAGCGAGTACGACGAAGACCTGCGGTCGGGGCATGTGGCGGGGTTAGGCTGGACAAACGATCGAGCAGCTCTCGCCACGCACGATGAAGCGCCGCGCGGCTCGGATCAGGGGCTCATCGGTGTACTTTACGATTGGCCGAAACAAGAACCTCCAACACGTCCAGCATCCGCGCCGCGTGAAATGCGACCGATGACGGTGACGCTTCCCGCCGACACACAACCGAGTCGCGGACGGGGGCCTCGAGTCCGCATGGGGGCGGTGTCGGTGAGTGGCCGATTGCCGCCGGAAGTCATCCAAAGGATTGTCCGGCAAAACTTTGGCCGGTTTCGCTTGTGTTACGAAAACGGCTTGCGCAACAACCCGAACTTGCAAGGTCGCGTCTCCGTACGGTTTGTCATCGGACGAGACGGCGCCATCTCCAACGTGAGTAACGGCGGTTCGGATCTACCTGACAGCGGCGTCGTGAGCTGCATTGTCCGAGCGTATTACGGGCTCTCATTTCCGCAGCCAGAAGGCGGAATTGTGACGGCCGTGATTCCAGTCATGTTGTCCCCTGGAGATTGAGTTTCACCGGCCGCACGTTTTGCTACGCTCGCGTCGCGTGCGGCTGCTTTTGATTCACACCGGTGGAACACTCATGATGCGCGGCGGACATCCAACTCCGCTCGCGCCTGACGTGTACACACGCGATCTCGTTGCGGAACTTCCCGTCTTGCGCAAGCTGGCCGAGATTGAAACGCGCATCCTTTACAACTTGGATTCGGCGGATTTTCAGCCGCATCATTGGATCGAACTGGCGCGTTTGATTCACGGTTCGCTCGATCGGTACGATGGGTTTGTCATCGTGCACGGTACGGACACGATGGCGTACACCGCAAGCGCGCTGGCGTTTTTGCTTCCCGGACTCGATCGTCCCGTGGTGCTCACTGGAGCGCAAAAACCGCTCGTCGACATTCGCACGGATGCCCGGACAAACCTCGTCGACGCGTGTCATCTGGCCACGATGGGCATTGCGGAAGTAGGCATAGCGTTTCATTCCGAACTGCTTCGAGGGTGTCGTGCGACAAAGCTCGACGCGTGGGGCATGAACGCCTTCGGATCGCCGACCTGTCCGCCGCTCGCCGTGCTCGGTCTTGGTGCAAGCATTGCGGCGCATGCATTGCCAGCTCGGCCGGTGGTTCCATTGGACGAACGCATTGAAACGCAGGTTCTTGTCATCCGCACTTTTCCTGGTCTCGATCCTCGATTCGTACGTTTGGCGCTGAATGCCGGATTGCATGGGCTCGTTCTCGAGGCGTTTGGCGCGGGAAATGTGCCGCGAATCGAGAATTCGCTCGTGCCGGTGATCGAAGAAGCGCGCGCACTGGATGTGCCCGTGGTGATCGTCAGTCAATCGCCTCGCGGAGCCGTGGATTTGACGCGATATCAAGGCGGAGTGGCGGCAGGCAACGCGGGAGCGATCGGCGCTGGCGATATGACATCGGAAGCGACCTTGACAAAACTGATGTTGGCGCTTGGGCGCTGTTCCGAGACAAACAAGGGGCGGGTGGAAAGCGTGCGTGCGGCATTTGCGAATTCGTGGGCGGGTGAAATGAGCCTTGAATGAAGGTTGGTGAAGGACGCGGTCGCGCGATTGCTTTTGTGGCCTTGGCCAGTGCGTCATTTGCGGTGAGTTCACCCATTGCGCGATTGGCTCGGCCGGCGCATCCGTTGTTTGTGGCATTTGGTCGCGTCGCGTTGGCGTCATTCGTCTTGTTTGCGCTCGATATCGCCGGAGTTTGGCGATATTGGCGAGAAATAACGAATGCGACGAGATGGCGCATTTTCTTGTGCGGCGTTTTGCTCGGAACGCATTTCGCATTATTTCAAGCGGGACTCAATGCGACGTCATTACCGGCCGCCGTATCGTTGGTTTCGCTCGAACCCGTGGGTGTTGTTTTTGCAGCGTATTTATTTTTCCGAGAAACACCGTCGCGCCGAGAACAAATGGGCGTTGTCTTGGCAACGCTTGGTGCCGCGGTCATTGCATTTGCGGCGGGAACAGGCGAACACAAGCTCACTGGCGATTTGCTCGTGCTCGGTTCGGTCGCTTTGTTTGGGTTTTACGTGGCCGCAGCGCGAGCGATCCGGAATGCATTGCCACCGCAACATGCCGGTTCGATGATTTATGCCGTTGCTGCGTGGACCATTTTGCTCGTATTGCCATTTTTCGGAGCGTTCTCGAATGTAGCAGAATTACCGCAGCGTTCGTTTTTGGCCATTGCGGGTATCGCATTGATTCCGACCGTCATTGGTCATACGTCGGTCCAAGCCGCAGCGCGGACGTTGCCCCCAGCCATTGTTTCATTGGTTTCTCCTGGTGAAACACTGGGCGGACTTTTGGTCGCGGCGATCTTTTTACACGACATACCCAAACCCCAAGAATGTGTAGGCGCAGCATTGATCTTGAGCGGCGTTTTGTTCGCCATTTTTGGCCCGACAACGCGGCCGTCGACAACATGACGAGCCATCGTTCGGGACGAATTCCTTTCATTGGATGATTTCGCCCAAGACAAACCTATTTTCGACGATTCGTTGGTTCCGCACCTTGACTCCAACATTATTCGCGGAACGCTTTCGGCAATGTACTCGAGCCTATTTCGCAATGTTCTGTTCCCTGCTTACGACGCCGGACTTCGCCACCGCACCACATTACGAACTCTCGCCGAACTCGAACAATCGCAATGGCAATCGCCCGACGTTTTGGCCGAACTCTCATTTCGACGCTTGCTCGAAGCGTTTCAACACGCCGAACGTCACATTCCGTTTTATCGCCGACGCTTCGCAGAATTTGGCGTTCGCGTCAGACAAATCCAATCGCCCGATGACCTCGCCGCCTTTCCCATCGTCACGAAAGACGACGTCCGCAAATACGCGCGTGAGTTTGTCTCAGAAAACTTTCGCGGAACACTGCATCGCAGTGCAACGGGAGGTTCAACCGGCGCCTCGATGGCCTTCGGTTACGACCATGCGACGTACGAACGACGTATCGCCGCAGCCATTCGAGCCAATCGTTGGGCCGGTGCCGAATTGGGCGAACGAGAACTACACGTCTGGGGTCGACCTCCTGGCGACCGCCTAGGCCTCCGCCAATGCAAACGCCTGCTCGAAGAATTCCTTTGGCGGCAGAAGTACATCTCGAGTTTTCATCTGCACCAAGACAAACTCGCCGACACATTGCGCACCATGGCGGCCTACGCGCCTCGCGTCATCGTTGGGTATACGACGCCGCTTTTCTGGTTGGCTCGTGCGGCCCTCGACGAGCGTTTTTCATGGCCTGACTTGCGCGGAATCATTACGTCCGCCGAACGACTTTTCGAGCATCAGCGCGCCGTCATCGAACAAGGTTTTGGAGCACCTGTGTTCAACCGTTACGGCTGTCGCGAAGTCATGCTGATCGGCGCCGAGTGCGAACGTCATTTCGGGTTGCATCTAAATGTCGAAAGCGTGTTTGTCGAACTGTACCGCGGCGATCGTCCCGCCCTACCCGGCACCGCCGGGGACGTGCTCGTCAGCGACTTGAACAACCGCGCGATGCCGCTTCTCCGGTACCGAAACGACGACATCGCCACAGCAAAAGTCGACGTTTGTCCGTGTGGCCGAGGACTGCCGTTGCTCGCCTCCGTCGAAGGTCGCGTGCTCGACATGATTGTAGGGACAAACGGACGCATCGTGGCCGGCGAAGCATTCGTACATCTGCTGAAGGACTACCCCGTCGATCGGTTTCAAGTGCACCAACGCGCCGATCGTTCGACGACGTTGCGTATTGTGCCTGGACGAACCTTTCGTGCCGAGCAAGCGCAAGAAATCGAGGCGCGACTGCGAACGGTGTTGGGGGCTGATGCCTTGCTTTCCATGGAGCTCGTTCACGACATCCCGCTCACGCCAAGCGGAAAACACCGCGTGACAAGAACCGATGTCGCCGTCGATCTCGCCACGAATCCCTCTCAAGAACGCAAAACGCCAGCGCCTAGTCTTCCACGACGAACCACCCAACGAGCCTACGTCGCGCATGTTGTTTTGGCGCTCCGGCCCGGAGGCCTCGAACGCGTCGTGTTGCAACTCGTCGAGCGTATGGATCGAACACGGTTCGAACCGATCGTCGTTGCGCTTCAAGAACGCGGAAAGCTCGCCGCAGAACTGCAAGAGATCGACGTGCCACTGCATGTGTTTCCACGTCAGCGCGGCTTGGATACGCAAGTGTTGCAGAACGTGGCAAATTTGTTTGAGCAGCAACGAATTGACCTCGTGCACACGCACAATCCAAGCCCGCACGTGTATGGATCGTTTGCTGCATCGATCGCGCGTCAGCGACAATCCGTGCGGATGGCGGTCGTGCACACGAAACACGGGCGCAACCATCCCGATGATGAACGTCGCGTGATGGTCAATCGAATCGCTTCGGCGTTTTCGGATCGCATCGTGGCCGTGAGCGATGACGTGCGTCGTGTGGCGCTCGAGGTGGAGCACATCGAGCCGCATCGCTTGGTGATGATCCGCAACGGCATCGACACGACAAAGGTTTGTCCGAGGGATGGGTCTTTGGCGCGGCAAAAACTCGGAATTCCCAACGACGTGTTTCACATCGGTTGCGTGGCGCGATTGTCCGAGGAGAAGGATCACGTGACGCTCTTGGAAGCGATGTCAATCCTGCGCGCGCGTTTGCCACAAGCACACTTGACGCTCGTGGGCGATGGAGATCTCCGCACGGAGCTCGAGCGGCATGCGGGACGGCTTTTGCTGGGTGCTCACGTGAAGTTTGTCGGGTACGTTCAGGACGTCACGACGGTGTTGCCAGCGTTCGATGTGTTTGCGTTGGCATCACGAACGGAGGGTACGAGTCTCACGTTGCTCGAAGCTGCGGCGACAGCCTTGCCGATTGTGGCGACGCGTGTCGGCGGAAACGCAGAGATCGTTGTGGATGGCGAAAGCGGATATCTGGTGCCTGCCGCTCGACCCGAACTTTTTGCCGCTGCGCTCGAAGTCGTTGCGAGACGCAAGGACCGTCAGGTCATGGGGCGACGAGGTCGCGAAGATGTTGTTGCACGTTACGACCTTGCCAAGACCGTCGCGGCTTACGATACGCTCTACGCGGAAGTTCTGCGGTTCGCATGAACGAGTGGCAAGCAACCCGACGCCACCGTCGGATTGCAAATCATTCCGTACTTGGCGTGCAGGACGTTTGCGGGTTATCGGAGAAGGAACATGTCCGACCGACAGAAGCTACCGCCGAAAAAAGAGGTCGCATTCGCGCTGCTGGAAGGATCCAGCATGTTCGTGCACATGGATCCTCGACGACCCGGCGTGCTCGTTCCGCCGCGGTTCCGCGACAAACCTCAGCTCGTGCTTCAAATCGGGCTCAATATGTTCGTTCCGATCCCGGATCTGAAGGTTGATGACGAAGGCATCACGTGCACCTTGTCGTTTGATCGGGCTCCGTTTTGGGTTCGTATGCCCTGGAGTGCGGTCTACGCGCTCGTTGGTGAAGATGGTCGCGGCATGATGTGGCCAAACGACATTCCGCCGGAAGTCGTGGCGCAGATGCAGAATCCTCAGCAGCAGCAACAGCAACAGGGGCCTCAAAAAGCCCCGGCCAAACGTCCTCGGCCCAAGTTGTCTGCAGTGGGATCGAAGCCCCGTGAGCAGGAACAACCCGAAGAAGCCGATGATGCAGCGCCCTTGTCGGCTCAGAAAGACAAACCCGAGAAGACGGGACGAGCTTCGGTAACCAGCATTTCTCGGGCTGCGGAGAGCCAAGCTTCCCGAATCTCGGAGGGAAATGCAGCTCGCGTCTCCGACGGCAATGCAGCACGCACAAGGGACGACGAAGATGATGCACCGCCCCCGCCGGAACCGGCTCGACGCCCGTCCGGACCCGGAGGACGCAAGCCCAAGCGCGAACTTCCACCCTATCTGCGCGTGATCAAGTAGCTGACGCTTGACCGTAAAGGCAGGACACGAGAGTTTCACCACCGCCCATGATCCCGTCGAACAACGAGGGTTCAGCTCGGACAAACCAAGTTGTCCCATCAAATCCTATGCGCCGGATCCTCATTCCGCTCGCGCTCGTCGGCGCCGTCGTGGGGCTCGAGTTTTCATTCGAGTGGCTCATTTCCGACGCTGCTTGGCGGCAATTGGCGCTGTTCGCGATGGTCAACGTCATCGTCGCGTTGTCGCTCAACGTCATCAACGGGATGGCCGGGCAATTCTCGATCGGACACGCCGGGTTTGTCGGAATCGGTGCCTACACTGCGGCCATCGTTGCTGGCCACATGCACAAAGCGCTTGGTGCGACTGACGTTCTTTTTTCCAACTCGTTCATCGTCATGCCGCTCGCGCTTCTCGCAGCGGGAGGAATGGCGGCCTTGTTTGGGTTTGTCGTGGGACTCCCAAGCTTGCGCTTGAAGGGCGATTATCTGGCGATCGTGACGCTTGGGTTTGCCGAGATCTTCCGACTCGTCATCGCCACAGCTCAAACGGGTGGTTCCGTCGACGGATCGATCGCGCGCTTCCTTGCGTACCTTGGAGGTCAAAACGGTTACGCCGGCCCAGACAAGAACGGCATTCCGCAATATGCAGGACCGTTTTGGATCTTCGGTGCGGTTGTCCTGTCCATCTTGATCGCGTGGCGTTTGAAGTTTTCAGGATGGGGTCGAGCGCTTCGTGCACTGCGCGAAGATGAAATTGCGACGGCAAGCGTCGGCGTCGATCCCACGCGTTACAAAGTCACATCGTTTGTCATCGCTGCAACGGGCGCAGGAATCGCTGGTGGACTTCTCGCTTCGATGCGCGATGGAAACCCCACGGTGCAGCCCGATCAGTTCACGTTCGCATATTCGTTCGATGCGATCACGATGGTGATTCTCGGCGGTTCGGGGAGTGTTTCCGGTGCGATCGTTGGCGGAGTGTTCGTCACGTTCACCGTGAAGATGATCGAACAGCTTCAAGGTCTCGATTCCGTACAAGCCTTGCGCGCGACATACCCATCACTCGACCTCAACGCGTTGCGCATGGTCATCTACGCGTCCGTGTTGATCGGCCTCATGATCATGCGTCCCGAAGGACTCTTTGGAGAGCGCGAACTCGTCAAACGCAAGCCTGCGGTTCGGCCGTCGTTGATGCCACCGGCTCCGAAGCCGACAGAGGGAGACGAGAGCAAGTGAAGGCGCTCGAGCTTCAAGGCGTGACGAAGACTTTCGGCGGATTGCGCGCTGTCGGAGGTGTGACGTTTTCGGTTCCTCAGCGTTCGATTTTCGGGCTCATCGGTCCGAACGGCGCAGGAAAAACCACCGTCTTCAACTTGGTGACCGGCGTTTACAAGCCTGATTCGGGCTCGATTCGGTTCCATGGGGAAGAACTTTCGACACTCAACCCAGCACAGATCGCTCGGCGCGGTGTCGCGCGAACCTTTCAAAATATTCGCCTCTTCGGACAACTCACGGTGCTCGAGAACGTGCTCGTGGCGTGTGAGAATCGGCGCAAGGCGAGCCTTGTTTCCGCGCTGTTTCGTACGCCTGGGTTTTACCGGGACGAAGAGCAGATGAGCCGTCGAGCGCTCGAACTTTTGGCGATTTTCGAACTCGACAAACTCATGGATGAAACGTCGACTTCGCTTTCGTATGGCAATCAGCGCCGTCTAGAGATCGCCCGCGCGATGATGCTCGAACCGAAGATCTTGCTCCTGGACGAACCCGCAGCGGGCATGAACTACGGCGAAGCTGAAGGTCTGAAGAAGCAGATTCGCTGGTTGCGGGATCAATTCGATCTGACGGTGATTTTGGTCGAACACAACATGCAGGTCGTGATGGGTGTGTGTGAAGAGATCCACGTGCTCGATCACGGCGAGACGATTGCGCACGGCACGCCGGAAGAGGTCCGGAAAAACCCCAAGGTTTTGGCGGCATATTTGGGCGAAGTCGTGGACGACGAAGCGAAGAGCAGCCAAGTGCGCAAGGAGAACGAGTCGTGAGAACGGCGCATCCGGTGCGAGCTCTGCCGACGACGCCCGTGGGTGAACCACTGCTCGTGGTGAAGGACTTGGCCGTGGCGTACGGCGGCATCAAGGCCCTGAAAGGCGTAAGCCTCGAGGTTCGTCGCGGCGAAGTTGTGGCCATGATCGGAGCCAACGGAGCCGGGAAAACGACGACGCTGAAGACCATCGTGCGGCTCTTGGGCATCGCTTCGGGCAGCGTGAGATACGACGGGAAAGACCTGGCGCTCGTGCCTGCCGAAGAGGTGGTTGGTCGTGGCATCTCGCTCGTGCCGGAAGGTCGAGCGATTTTCCCTAACTTGACGGTCAAAGAGAACCTCGAGCTGGGCGCTTGGAACCACAAGAACCGGGTATCGATGGCCGAAACGGTCGAGGACGTGGTGAAGCTGTTTCCGCGGCTTGGCGAGCGTATGCAGCAAGAAGGCGGAACGCTTTCGGGTGGCGAGCAACAGATGCTGGCGATTGGTCGAGCGCTCATGGCGCGACCGGCCATGTTGCTCCTGGACGAACCCTCTTTGGGTATCGCCCCACGACTGGTTCAGGATATTTTTGCGGCCATTGCGAGCATTGCGCGAGCGGGGACGACGATTTTGCTGGTCGAGCAGAACACGCGGCTTGCGCTCGAATACACAACGCGGGCGTACGTGTTGCGGACTGGCGAGATTGCGATGAGTGGCTCATCGAAGGAACTCGCCGCGAATGAAGAGGTTCGCGCGGCGTATCTTGGCGGCTGAACTACGTTCGTCTGTCTGATACTCAGCGAAGGGTTTGCCCGATTGAGTGGAAGCGCAACGCGCGCTTGCATCGCGTGCGTGGACCGGCAACCATCGTGATTGATCCATGCAAGGGTCGGCTCGTCCGACTCGCGCGCGATGAATCACGATCCAATGTTGGTTGATTCATCGCTCGAAGGGCTCCTCACCGCCTCTCGTCCTTTGGAGGACCGATGTCGAAGTTCAAGGCCTTCCTTGCGTTCCTTGCGACCGTGTTCGTGCTTGTTTTCACGTCACGCGCTGAGGCGACGCATTTTCGTTACGGCAACATCAGGTACACAATTCCCGATCCCGAGTCTGCGCCGCTGACTGTGCGTTTTGAAGTCGTCACGGCGTGGCGTGCGGCCTTTACGGACAGCACGACACTGAACTTCGGCGACGGAACCAACAACGGCTTGGCCCAAGGTGTACTCATCGGTTCCGGCTTCGATACAGCCGGCGAGGAGTACAAAGTGTTTCGTTACACGGCGACACACACGTACCCATCGGCGAATCAGTACGTGGCGAAGTTCGGCAGTTGCTGTCGCATTTCGACACTCACCAACGGCGCCGACAATTCCTTTGAGGTCCAAGCAACTGTCGACGTTACACCCGGCAATACGGGCAACCCCGTGTCCGTCGTTCCACCAATCGTTCAATTGCAAACGGGTGGTATCCGGACGATGAAGATTCCGGCCGTCGATCCTGATCAAACGCCCGTCGCGTGTCGTTTTGCGACGGCTACGGAGACCGGTGATGGAACGACCATCATGCCTCCGCAAATCCCAGGCAGTGGTGTTGTTCCAACACTCTCGCCGAGCATGAACCCACCGGGTTGCACGCTCACGTGGGATCTGACCTCGGTCGCGCCCAACACGAGCCCTGACGGCAGGCAGAAGAACCGTCGCGTCGAGCTGGCACGGCGCTGAGCCGAGGCCAGGAAGAATAGCCGCCCTCTCCCGCTGCCAGATCGGCGACAGTCATGTGTAT
>JBGAOI010000429.1:0-6487 GCA_044221885.1 Polyangium sp. (in: bacteria) | reverse complement strand
CATCCGCCCACGACACGGCAAAGTTTCGGCACAAATGCCATTGCCGCGGTGACGAATTTTGCGTACGCTCCCTCAATGCGATTCGACAAACCGCTTCCGACTGCGCTCGTTGCGCTCCTGCTTCTTTCGATCGCGACACTTCCTGCGTGCAGCAAAAAGGACGAGTCTTCCAAACCTGGAATTACGGCCGAGAATGCAGCCGCTGACGATGCCATCACCGAGCAATACGAACCGGCCACGGTCTCGTGGGTTGTCGCGCCCGAAGGCAAACTCAAGGCGCAATTCAAAGCTCCCGACGGCGCGCCTCTCGGCACGAGTGTCACGGGAACGGTGTCGGTCAAACCGGTGCAAGCCGACGCAAAACCCGTTGTCGCCAAACTCGTCTACGACACGGAAGCGAATGTTCACACGGCGGAATTCCCGGCACTCAACGCCGATTTGACGGAAGTCAGTTATGACGTTTCCGTCAAAGGCAAACCCGTCAAAGGTGCGTTGCACGTGCCACGTGGCGGCACCCGAGAACTCGTTGCTTCAGCAAAAGTATCGGTCGACGCGAAATTGCCCGAAGACAAAAAGGGTCCCAATGGCGGCGTCATCCAAGTCGTTGGTGATGATGTCATCGAAGTCGTCGCGGACGTGAAGTCGGGCGAAACACGCGTGTACGTGCTCGATGATGATTTCAAGCCCATTGCTGTCGGCAAGCGCAAAGTCAAAATTGCCGTCGTCGGTAGCGCTCCAGAAACCGTCGAATTGCAAGCCGAACCTCAGGGTTTGTACTTCACGGGCAAACTCGCAGTCGTCAAGACAAACCCGCATAAACTGACCGTCGTATTGCATGGGGAACGATCACCCGAGCCTGTTGTGGTGCTGGCCGGTTATCATCCCGGTCGCGTGGTTGTGGTTGGGCCGGGCGCACCAACCATCGGATTGTTTGTCGCGGTGGGCTGGGCTCCGGCCGTCGTCGTCGTCGATCCGACACCCAACGTCGTCGTCGTGGGCAAAGGCAAAGGCAAGGGACGCTGGGGCTGGAAAGGCCACGGCCACGGTCCCAAAGTCCAAATCAAGATCCACTGATCGCGCGGCATCACCTACAGCATCTCAAAACTTGGCCCAGCCTCTTACCTCGTGAAAAGGCTGGCCCATGCTCATCCGGCTCGACCGGCCCTCCGCTCTCTTCGCAACCGCGCTCGCGTTAGGCTCGCTCGCACTTCCTCGCTCTGCTTGGGCGTGGGTCGATACGCGTATTGCCGGCGATGACGTTCGGGTTGACATCGCCAAAGACGGCTCAGCTCGGGTCGAACACAAGATCACGTTGCGCATTTCGGGCGGACCGCTACGGGCCTTGGATCTGCGCGGTGTGGATGCAGATGCCGTGCCCGAAACCGATGGGTACGTCATTCCAAGCAAAGACGCTGCGAGCGGCTCGTTGGCACAAGCGGAACCTGTGAGCATCGAAATGCTTCCGCCCTCGAATCGCACGCAAGAAGACGGCTCCAAAGAGCCTTCGGTGATGCGCATTCGCTTCGATGCCGACAAAGGTTTGTCGAAAGGTGCCTTTGTCGTGTTCGTCCGATACAAGACGGAACTCTTCCGACGAGGCCTGATTCGTCGCGACGGTTCGATGGCCCAGCTTCACTGGTCTGGTTTGTCTTGGAACGATGGTTTTGATTCTGCCCGAGCGACGTTCATTTTGCCCTCGGGCCCGACGGAACCTCGACCCGACGAAACAGCGACGTCAGAAACCGGAGACGGAGCGACCGCCACACCACCTCCGTCGACTTTGTCGACATTGCGCCGAGGCACTGGCCGAGACGAACTCGAGCTTCTTCGCCCATATGCGCCGAAAGGCGAAGCGGTCGACTGGCGTGTGCGCTTTGACGCCCGAGCGCTCGATGCGACGGCTGCAAAGACTCCTACCGATGACGCAACTGCTCCAGCGGCGCCCAACTCCGTTACGTCTGCTCGGCGCGATTTCCTGTTCCTCGGCGCGGGACTCTTGTTTGTCTTGTACTCACTCGTGGTAGCGCTCAAGTCTCGCGAAGTATCGCGGTCGACAGCTGCGGCAGGAGCAACGGCGCGACCATTGATTCCCCTGCCTTCGTACGTTCGAGCGGTTGCCGCAGGCGCGTCCCTCGTCGCAGGTTTGTCGCTCCAATTGTTCATGCGCACAGGGACGCTGGGCGCGCTGTTTGTGGCGCTTGCTGCGGCACTGTCGATGTTTCGTGCGCCCGAAGTTCCATCGGCCTCGCGTCTCCGGGGCCCGGGATCGTGGCTGCCGATCAGTGAAGACGAGGCATTTGCTCGTTTGCCTCGACGAACCGGAACCTATCTCGACGTATCAACACGCGCCGGCAAGGCCCTTTTGTTCGTGACGCTGGTGCTCCTTGGCGTCGCGGTGTATTTCGTTTCCGAGCGGTCGCTGTATCACGCGTATTTGCTGGGATTCGATGTCGTAACGATTTTCGCGATTTTCTGCACGGGCCGTCAATCGGACGTGCCGCTCGATGCCGTATCGTATGCCAAACCATTTTTAAACGGTGTGACGAAAAAGCTGCGAAAAGCGTTGCGTAAGTCAGGTGAAGAGGTACGCATCATTCCGCGGATTCGCCTGCCTGAAGGTTCGGCCCTGGCCGATGAAATGCGCATCGCCCTCGTACCGCGTTCGCCTCTGACCGGGTTTGTCGGATTGGAAATCGGCGTCGTATCGGCTCCTTCCGCGGAAGCAGCGGTACATTCGCCCGAAATCATCCTGCGCGCGGCAACAGGATCGCCTTGCGAAGAAGCACTGGCGGCGATGCTCGAACAAGGCAAGAATCAACGTGGACGGCGTTCGTCCGAGCGAGCCATAACATTTGCCCCGCGATTGCCAACGACCTGGATGACAGCTGATTTGGCGCTCGCTCTTTTGGCAGCATTGCGAGAAGCGCGAAAAGGCGAAGAACGTTCGGGCATTCGCCGCACATCGCAGCTCGAAGTGGAACGATCGGTACGAGTGGCTTGACGTTCTGCGGAATTTGATTTCCGCTACGTGTGCGCATGGCTGCAACTCCTTCCAAATCGCCCTCTTCCGGTGCCCGAATTGCGGCCGTCGTCGCGCTTGGTTTGCTCGGAATTCTGATGTTCGCCCAAGGTTCGTCCGAACCAACGCCGAACGTTGTCGAGCCCAATAATGTAGCGGCACCTTCGGACGACCCCGACAAGCAAACTCCTCCGGGCACGCCGCCAGCAGCGGATCTTGCTGCATTGCTGGACGGTTTGGCCCTTGGCAACGAACTCGAAGGTTGGAAGATTGTGAATTTTTGGTCGACGAACGAAAAAATCGTTTGGATCGAATTCGGCAAGGACCAATCCTTCTTTTCCGTAGGGCTCGGAGCGCGAGGCAAAGGGAACCCGCCCCCGCCGATTCAAACGGAATTGTACGAAGTGGGTTTTGGAATGGTTCGTCCGAAAGGCGCAACCTTACCGCAAGACGTTCCACCACGCATTGCTGAACAGGTTGCGGCCCGAATTCGGAAGCGGGAAAAAGAAGTGGCGCGGCCGAGCGCGTTATAACTTCAGGGTTTTACACTCCGAACGATTCGTCATGCGTCCGTTTGACCCAAAATCGCCGCAATGTCCGCGGGCAATGGCGACTTCACCGTAAATGCGGGCACAACGGCATCTCCGCCCCAAGAAATCATCGACGCATGCAGTGCGTGCCGTGCCAAACCTTCGACGGTTTTTCCACCATAGAGCACGTCACCGACCAACGGATGCCCCAACGCTGCCAAATGCGCCCGAATCTGATGCCGCATGGCTTTGCCTGCTCGAGCCTCGACCAATGCATACCCATTGTGCTCGGAAATCTTCTTGTACGTCGTATGCGCAGGTCGCGGCGCATTACGCGCCACATCGCGCGGATGCACGCACGCCAATACGCGACGACGATCCTTGGGATGCGGCGCAAGCGGTATTTCAATCGCCCCCGATTCCGGCAAATCCCGAGCTTCACACACGAGCAAATATCGTTTGTCGATACGCTCTTCTTTGATCGCTTTCGTCAAAACGTCAAATGCGTCTTTGGTCCGTGCCGCCATGACCAGACCGCTCGTTTCCGTATCCAATCGATGACACAACCCAGGTTCACGCGGGGAAAAACCAATTTCTGCACATTCGGGATACCTCGCTACCAGCGCATTCGCCAATGTGCCCACTTCCCCTGGTTCAATGGGCGCCGAAGGTACACCCGCAGGTTTGTCGAAAACCAACACCTTGTCGGTTTCGAATGCGACCACAAGCGGCAGGGCAGCATCCGGAAGCGCCGCTTGACTCTGCGCCTCGGGTGCCACGTCAATCGACACGACATCTCCGGCTTTCGCGACATCACCCTTCGCCACACGTCGCCCGCGCTCGGCTCCCGCATCGTGCACACGAACCTTGCCACCCTCGAACAGCCGCTTCGCCCCCGCTCGACCCAGCGCCGGAACCGCCTGCAACAGAAGTTTGTCAAGGCGAACACCTGCTTGTTCTTCGTTCACGGCAATCTTGATCATGATTCGAGCTCCAACGATTCTCCAAATGGCGCCATCCAGCGCACTCAATCGAACAACGTGTCTACTGCCACGCGCCACTCCAAGATAGTCCCACGACGGGCGCGCGCCGGTTCCCGACTCGACTTTCACCAAGAACACCGAGCGCAGGCAGAGGCCACGACAACTCAGCCTTCGTCGAAGTTTTCGACGCCGAAGGTACTTTGGGTCGCGTGACGAACCAGCCGATCGTTCCACCCACGATCGCCATACCGCCAGTCATGCCCAGCCAAACGCGTTGTTGCGCCACCGTCGGCGCATCGAGAAGCAAAGGACTACCAAGCGCTGCGCCTCCCAAACCACCAAGCAGAGCGCCGAGATCAACACCCATCACCCGCGCTGTCGACGGACGCAAAAACAAACTCGTCGCTGCCGCTCCAAGCCATCCAAGACCTGCGCCATACCCCGCGCCGGCCATCGGCAACGAGCCCACGTCACCACGCACGAACGCTTCGGTGATGCCGCCCAGCAAGAAACCAAATCCACCACCCGAATGCGCCATGGCCGCTTCGCCATCCGTGGTTCGTCGAAGCGCTACACCAAGCGTTGCGAGAGACAAACCTGTCGCCGAAGCGATGAGTCCCGCGGTCCATTGATCGCCCACGTGCACGGGCCCCTGACGCCCTGGTGCGTACGCGCCAAACCTTCCCGCGTGAATCAAATGGCCCGCAAGCGTCGGCCACCACGCCCCGGACGCAAGAAACCACGCATCACCAACACCAATGTTCCACTCTTCTGCAACGAGCACCGAAGCCACGAGTCCCCCACCTGCACCAACAGCAAGCAGCGGATAGAGCAAGCGCGGATCATCCGAACCGCTCGCGCGTTGAATCGAATAACCGATGAGTCCACCGAAAAGCGTTCCATTCGCCGCAAGAGCCGTCTTGCCGACACTTCGTGCAGGCACGCTCAACGTGCCCACTCGCTCAGGTCGATGTTCTCCGCGTGAAGGTGTGTGACCGCTGCGATCGTTCACGAGATCGCGCAACATCACGACTGCGCGCAATTCGAGGTCCGTACGCGCAACGCGCTCGACACGCACGACCAATTTGCGTGACCCAGGCTCGACCATGACGAGACGCAATTCGATGTCGCCATCACGCTCGCGAAGACTTGGGGCCACGAGCATCGTTTGCCGGGATTCCGCCGCAGAAACGAGATCGACGTCATCGTCGGGCGCAACGCCATGACGACCCACGTCCAGGGACAAACCCAGGTCTTGCGCCGTGTCGGCAAGCAATACGTCGAGTTGTCCGGCAAGCGTTTGTAGCTCCTCCAGATCCTTCTCGGATGGTTCGCCCAATATTTTGGATGCAAACAATGCCGTCGCGGTCTTGCGCGACGAAGTCACAGCATCCGCAGCATCGATGTTTGGAGCAGCAACGGATGTCTTGGCAAGACAAACCGCAGCGAACGCTGAAATGATCGCAGGAAGAAACGAACGCAAACGCGTCAGAACATCACCGAACCGCTCGCGAAGACATCGAACGTGTTGCTGTCACTGACGACGAAGCGACGTCCAATCGCGTTCATGACCGGACGATAGTTTGGGTTCGGAATACCCGTCGCCGTGATGGTTCCGCCACCGATCTCGCTACCGCTCTTGCAAGGTCCTGACGCAGTTACGTCGCTCTTGAAGTTCGGGTTGCAAGGTTGGTCCTGCGTGATTCCGTGACGTTGATCGTGTTGATACCCAAAGCCCACGGTGAACTTGACGTATTCACTCGCTTGCCAAGTCACCGCTGCTTGTCCGCGAATCGACGAGAACTGCTGCACGTCGGTCAATCCGGTCACATAGGTCTTCTGCGACTGATCGTTGATGATCGAGATCGGTTCATTCCCTGGATTGCACTGAAACGTACCGTCGCCCTGTTCCGTGCAGTTCGGGTTCTGCGTGTAGCCCGCCCAAAGCGGCTGAC
>JBGAOI010000428.1:0-6509 GCA_044221885.1 Polyangium sp. (in: bacteria) | reverse complement strand
TCTTCACCGTCGGCTCACCCGCAGAAACGCTATCCGGCGGGCCGATGCAGATGAGTTTGTCGCCGACACGTGCTGCCGGCATGTAGCCAATCAGCACGGTCACCTCGCCCGTGATCACGGGTCCACCGACGTGGGGTTTCGGTCCTGGGTCAACCTTCGGACACGTGTGCATGTCTGTGATTCGTGCAGCAGCAGGCATGTTCGTCGCTCCTTCTTATTGACCAATCCCGTCAGTGCGCAAATCGATGAGCTTCGGACGTTTCGGCTCCTCGACCTCCGCCAGATCCGCCTTATCAGGCTGCTCAGGCTTCGCCCCAGAACCTTTGCCCGCACTGCCGCCCGAGTTTATCCGGACAAGCGTGCCCTTGATCGTCACACCCTTTGAATCAATCCGGACAAACCCGCCCGGCCCCTTCAGCGTGATGTCTTTCGCCGCTTCGATCACGATCGACGAACCCGCCTTGAGATGAATCTCCTTGGACACTTCGAGCGCCGAATTTTTCGCGATCTTTTCGTAGTGGTTCTTGTCCACGGTAAGCGACAACGTGCCGTCGACACGTTCGTTGCGATTGCCCATCACGTGCAAGCTCGAGTCCTTCTCAACGCGTTCACGGCGCATCTTCTGCACGACGATGTCCTGATCCTTCTGGATCAAGAGCTTCATGTTGCCGTCGGTGATTTCGTGTTCGTCACCGTTGACCATCTTGAGGCTTCCGCCCCCGACAAACAGCGTCCGATCCTTGTCGGTGATTTCGATACGATCGACGGCCGTCACTTCGGTACGCGTGCCGCTCGTCTGCTCGGTCTCGTTTCTCACGACCAACTTCGAGCGATCGTGTCCGATGGTGATCACTTCGTCGTTTTTGACAAACTTGCGCAGGTTTTTCTCGGCCTGCATCCACACGAGCTCACGCGTCTTGAGATCCTCGAACATGATCTCGTTGAACCCATTTCCGCCAAGCGACGAATTGGACTTCCATGTACTACGCGTTTTGTAATCGGGCAGTTTGTACGGGACAAGCTCTTTGGCGTTGAAGACGCGGCCCGTGATGATGGGATGATCGGGATCGCCATCGATGAATCCGACAAGCACCTCTTGGCCGATACGTGGAATCACGATCATGCCGTAACCCGTACCGGCCCAACCCTGGCTCACGCGCATCCAACACGAGCTGTTGTCGTCGAATTTGCCTTCACGATCCCAGGGAAATTGCACGCGTACCCGGCCAAACTCGTCTACGTGGATCTCTTGTCCCTTGGGACCAACGACCACGGCGCTCTGCACGTTGTTGAGTCTCGGCTTGGGCGTACGCAACGCGGGGCGATAGACGACGTCGCAATACACGGCCCGACCCGAAATGTTCCACTCGTCTTGCGGGCTGCCTTCAATGCGCGATTCAACAACGAGAAGATCCGAACCCTCGTCAACTTCCGGGTGCGGATGATGACCAACGTTGAAGATTTGTCCCGGCGCAAGATCTGGACAGTTGGTGTCCCAAGCAAGTTGACGTCGTCCCATGCGCCGACCGAGAAGCCCTTTTTCGGCGCGATCCTTGCCATGCTTTTCATTGTGTCGCGCGATGCCTTTGTCGTCGGCAACAGGCGTGTTGCCGTCCGCTCGGCCCATTTCAGACAAGAATGAACCGGGCTGATAGACATATTGCTCGTAGCGGTTTTCCGGTGCTTTTGCCTTGGGCGCCTCTTGCTCGAGCTCATACAAAGGACGACGAAAATCGAAGTCGCGTTGCGTGTGTGCGCCCGGACGAACCTCGTGCGAAAGCTTCACGTTCGTGACGAATTCCTTCTCGCTCTCTTGGTTCGGTTCTTCAACGTAGTGGATGGGTTGCCCACCACGCTTGGGTCCTTTTTCAAGTTTGTCGCCGAAGACAATGTTTGTCCCGGCATCATCCGGAAACGTGAACGCGATACCAGCTTCTTCCACCAAGCGGCTCACGAACGCATAGTCGCTCTCGCCGTATTGAACCTTGTATTCGAGCTTCGGATAAAGTCCGCGATCGATCTTCCAAACCGGCGAGATACCCCATTCACCCATGAGTTTGTCGATGATGTCGGGGATCGAGAGGTGTTGGTAGATGCGATGACCGCGGCGTTGTGTGAGCAGCCAAGTTTTTGGCGCGATACGGAGAAAATACGTGGACTCCGCTTTCTGCCCAGGCAACGGCGTCACGCCGTGAACTTGCTCGACGTGCGTAACGACGCCCTTCCACGTGCGCGAGCCGAGTCCCGCGACAAACTTCACCCCGTGTACGATCTTTAGGGATGCCTCTTTGCCAATGATGCCCTCGAGGTCGACATACGGATCCTCGCTCCTGGCCCAAATCGCGATGGTGGTCAACGTCGAGACGGACTCTTCCACGACAAAACGGCGCACGGACAAGTCGGCACCAGAAGACACGGTAAGGTCGAGGATCGGCATAACAAACCTTCTTTTCCACGCGCAATGTTGGGTGATTGCACGTCCCCAGTCTGCAAAATCCTAACACGCAAGTGCGTTTCGGCGGCAAGGGCCTTTTGCGGTTCGCAAGAAAGAAAGTCGAATCGAATTTCACGCCACAATGACTCGATGTGTCATGAGTCGTCGCTCGTGTTTGCCGATGCCGAAATTCGTCAGCAATTGAATACATTGTGAGCATTATGCTTACGTTTGTTTGGCGTAATCAGAAAATGTCCATAACAACGGATTGATTGTGATGGAGAACCTATCTGACAAGGACGAACGGGGTGGCTAGGAACCTTGGTTGCTCGTTGCGCCTCGACGCATGGGTTGCCAGCAACCGTAGGTGTACGAGCGCCAGCACCATTCGATGGGTCCGTAGAGAAAAAACCGCAGCCAGATGTGGCTGGAAGCGACCTGGAAAACGAAAATCCCTACGGGGAGCCAAAAGATCGTCAGGCCATCAATTCGGCCAATCGCAAGCTCGCGAGCGATAACAACGCGACATGGGCGCTTCCCAGGCTCAACGTGTGCACGCTGCCGAGCATGCGCCGCATGACCGTCCATATCTGAGCGACAAGCCCGGTCTTGGGTAAATCGATGACGAGAGGTAACGTATGTCGAAAAAACTCGACGCCGATACCTACGAGCAATCCCACGACGAGCAATCGTTGCCACAATCGACGATGTGTTTCGACGTTGCGAAAAAGGCCCCACGTATAGGCCCCGTAGCCACAGAGAATTTTCCCGAGCACCTCGAAGAAAAACCCAATGGCTCCAATATTGATGAATTGAACCCAATACGCCTCGAAATTGGCCTCGATGACCGCGCCAAACGATCCATGCGCAAACGTTTGCAAAATATGCGCATGATTTTCGGCCAATCGAATTGCGTGATTCGTCGATTGCGTTGCAATCGCTTCCGGAGTCGACAAGGCTGGAACGATGATCGCAGAAATGACGGAGGCGCTCGTTGGGCCGAGAACCGAGAGGGCAAGACCCCAAAACAATATCGTTTTTGGTTTGCGGTCGACGAATGGAAGGACAAAAAGTCCTGCAAGCGCGTAAATGTGCAATATGTCGCCATACCATAACGACACGTGAACGAGCGCAAGGAGCAACATACCCGAGCCACGGCGCAAGTAAAACCGTGCTGCCGATTGATTGCGTTTTCTTGCCCGCTCGAATTGTACCGCCAATCCAATACCGAATAGAAACGAAAAAATCGTGACGAATTTTCCTCCGGTCACATATCGCTCGAATACCTCGAGCGCAACGTTGACCGGATTTTGCATGATACTGGTCAGTTTGGCCGGCTCGAGCAGAATACGACCACTGAACCACAAATAGACATTGGAAAAAAGTACGCCGCTCAGGGCAAATCCCCGGAGCATGTCCACGAGCTCCACACGCTCGGACTCGTCAATGGGGCCATCGCTCCCCGGTAATGGCTTGGCGTTTTCGACCATCTAGGGAGCCTGACACCCCAGCCTTTGGAAGGCTTTGCGCGCGTCTTCGACCATGGGCGCCGTCGATGCATTTTTGCCCCATCGACTCAAAACGACGCCATACGCCTGACACGCTCCGTCGGTGTTCTTCAATGCGTCACGCGCTTTCGCCAGGTAATAGTGCGTCACGGTATTTTCCACCGGTTCGTAAAGCAATCGACAATCGGCAGCAGCTTGCGTCAAATAGGGTTCGGCCTCGGCAGGACGACCCGCCAAAAGGTAAACTTTACCCAAGGCCGCGCGCATTGGCGTCGGACGTTTGTGATAATATTCGAGCTGTTGGAGGGGTGGAAGAATCGCCAAGGCTTCCAAGGCATCTTTTTCATCCCGAGCGGGAATTGCATACGCTTGAAACCACACGATGGGCTGCATGTCCGCAGCCAATCGCTTTTCCCATGTTGCGATCCACGCCGCCCGAGCGTTTGTGTAGGTCTCCTTGGATATCATTGCCGCCGCATACTGGAGTCTCGAGAACCAAACGCTCGGATCATGCCAACTCAAGCGCATGAAACCTCGTACCCATGCTTCCCGAGTGCTCAGGTATTCTTCGGCAATCTTCGCAGCATCCTTGGTTCGCCCTCGAGCTTCGTTCAGCACGATGAAGTCTCGAGCAATCATTCGGTGCGCTTCTTCGAATGGGTTTTTCTCTTGTTTCAATTTCCACGCCAGCAGCGTTTTTTCGGCATCATCAAAGCGACCTTCCAAAAGCGCAAAGTGGATGTTGTCGAAGCGAGTCCACCGTTCCTTCGTCGCTTCGGGGGCTTTGTCCCATCCTCGATCGAGCGTCGCGCGCACCGTTGCAGTCGAACGACCTTGAGCCAACAATGCGGTTGCGAGCGAGTGGTGGGTTTCCCAATCATTCGTATCATTCGCAATGATTCGCCGAGCATCTTCGGCCATGTCCGCACAGCGACCAAACAATGAATGCATCTCCATTCGATCGGCAATGCAATCATTGGCCGCCGGCGACACTTGCAAACAATGAGCCGTTGCTCGTTCCGCGTCTGCCATCCTTCCCAATCGAAACAAGGCAGAAGCCCGCGGCTGCCAGCAATCCGCATAATTCGGATCGAGCGCCAAACAGCGATCACTCAATTCCAATTCGAGCGCCGGACTGATGTTGGGGGCAAAGGGCGCGAGCGATTGCATCGCCAGAAATTCGGCATCGCCTGGAAATCGTTCGGAGGCTTGACGCAATCGTCGAGCGGCTTCTTCGGTATCCGGAGGTTCGCGTTGAATGATGGGCTCGAGCGCATCGAGCAACAACCTATCGCGTTCGTCGAGCTTCGTGCGATACGAAATGGCTTTGCGATAAGCACGTCGCGCATCTTCAGGCGTCGGAGCATGCCAAATGCTCGTAACCACGAGCCGCACGTACGCCGCTCCCAGTGTCGGGTCCAATTCGATGGCCTTGTTGAATGCCGTGTGCGCCACGATGTACGCCCCGTCGCGCAAGGCTTGCAATCCCTCACGATACGCCGTGACGGCCGCTTCGTGCTCGCTTTTCGGAGATGGATGTCCCGTGATCGGCGTCGGAATCGGTGCTGCTGATGCATTGGCTGCCGATATCGATAACGTTGCGGTGATTGGAGCTGGCTCCATAGAAGAACGCATCGTTTTCCAATAAACCACACCCGCAATGCTTGCGATCGCCATAGCGACGACGATCGCTCCTGGTGACAATCGCCGTCCCAAAGATGGCTCGACGGCTTTATCTAATTTTTCTGACGTTTGCCCACCTTCGAGCGCACGTAACACTTCGCCAGCATTCGCATACCGCTCATCTGGATCTTTGCGCAAACAACGAAGGATGATCTCTTCGACGTGTTTGCCAACTTGCCCGTTGATCTCGGAAGGAGGTTTCGGTTCGTCGCGTGCAAGCGACGCGAGGACATCCAAAAAGTTCTTGCCTCGGAAAGGTGTTTTTCCGGTGAGCATTTCATAAAAAACAATGCCAAATGAAAATACGTCGCTACGCGCATCGACCGTAGTTGCATTCGCCTGCTCGGGCGACATGTAGCTCGGTGTTCCCAAAAGACGACCATGCTCGGTTGCGGTGGTGCTTTGATCTGGTTGATCTTCGCGCCGTTCGATCAGGAACTTGGCAATGCCGAAATCCAAAACCTTGGCCACTCCATCGGTGGTCAACATGATGTTGTCGGGCTTGATGTCCCGATGCACGATTCCAGCATCATGCGCTTTGGCAACACCGCGCAATATTTGTTTGGCAAGTTCGACCGCCACCGGAAGGTCAATCGGTCCATGGTCGATTTTTTGCCGCAAACTCTCGCCCGCAATATGCTCCATAGCAATGTAGAGCTGACCATCGACATCCCCCATTTCATATACTGCAGCGATGTTCGGATGGCTCAACGCCGCCGCCGCTCGAGCTTCCCGCAATAACCGTTTTCGATGATCCGGATCTTCAGCGAGATCGACACTCAAGACTTTGAGCGCTACTTGGCGTTCGAGCGCCGCGTCGGCGGCAAGGTACACGACACCCATGCCCCCCTTGCCCAAAATCGATTCGATCCGGAAACGTCCAA
>JBGAOI010000427.1:0-6510 GCA_044221885.1 Polyangium sp. (in: bacteria) | reverse complement strand
CTCAGCATTTCCTCGTATTGACCTTTGCACGAATTGTTCACCAAATAATAATAACACTTGTCCGGTAAGTATGTGTCGCGATCCGTGAGCGTTGCCGCCCAAAACGAGCACGCTTCGTCGTGCAATTCGCGAACGTCGAAAGCTCGAACGGCTGCGGCGCGGACGTCGCTGCTCCCGTCGCTGGTCATTCCTTTGACTGCGGCCGTCACGGCCGGATTGTCCCAATTGTTCGTGAGAATCGATTCGGTGAAAGCTACCCGGACGCGTTCCCGCATATCAAACCGCAAGATCTTCAGCATTCGCTCTTCGAGGCCCGTGGGTTTGACTTCGATGCACGCTGCAGCAATGGCCATATCGCGCGAAACGTATTCGTCTTCTTCGTGCTCGAGCGCATCGAGGACACGCTTCGCGTACGCAGCATCCGTATGAAACCCGGGTTGACCCTTTTTTCCGCGTAACACGCCCGCGGCGAGGGTGCGGATTTGCGGGTTTTTATCTTCGATCAAGTTGACGAGCGTTTTGAAATCAACTTGCTTTCCTTGCTGAAACGGCTCGAACCACTTGGATTTGGCTTCGCACGTGGCTTCGTGATAACACTTGGCGGCTTCCCGGGCGAGAGCAACCAATGCGGGATCATTGTCCGTAGCCTCCAAGCCACGAGGTCCTTTGGGCGCAGACGCGGTCTGTGTTTCCGTACCGCTCTTCGGCGTTTCGTTCGTCGTTGCGTTTACGGGCGTTTTGACAGGATCGCTCGACGAGCCGCCACAAGCTGCGGCAAAGAGCAAACCCAGCGCGCAAAGGTTCTTCGCAAAGGAGTGAATGGCCATGCGCTTCGAATACTCGAAGATGCGCGCGAGGACAAATTTTTCGTTGCCGTGTTCGAGGGTACCAGATCCCGGGTGATCAAGACAACGCCAGGACAGACCATGCGCTGCGTAGCGTTGAACGCAGCACGCTCTTGTTTTTCTGGGAGGTCGATCGTTCCTGCATGTGCCAACCCAATGACCCTTTTCTGGCCATCGGTGGGTATGTTAGTCTGCCACAATGACCAATCTCTACCCTAAGATCGTGGCCTCGATTTTTATTGGGGCAAGCTTGTCTTTTGCCGCGTCACCAGCACACGCGGATACACCGGCCGAAGCATTTCGGTTGCGCCTACCGCTCATTGATATTCCCTATAACGTAACGTACGGGTATCGAGCGCCAAGCATGGAGCAGACCCAATCGCTCTCGGTCGGCGCGTACGAAGTTACGCTGGACTTATGTCGTCGCTTGGCTGATGTAGCCGGAAAAGATCGGCGATGGCTCGAAGAATTGGTTGGATATGGTTGTTCCGGAGCAACCATTCCCATTTCGGTGTTTCTGCCACCATTTTCCAATTGGGCGCATGAAGAAGGACATCGAGCCGTCTTGGGTCGTTATGGGTTTGACAGCAAGAACGGCGTGTATGCATTCGACTTTTCGTCCACCGTTGCGGTCAATGGGGTGACCGACAAGGACTTGACTTGGCTCAAGGCGAATCATCCTGCGGACATGGTGCGATTGCACATGGCCGGAGCGGAAATTCAGAACTTGCTCGGCGTGCGCCTCGTGGATGACGATTTCTTTTTTGGCGCGCCGCGAACCAACGTTGGACCGTTGGAATTCTCGAGTCGTCGTCAGGCGCCGGTCTTGTTTTTCCTGTGGTTCCACCAAATGCTTTATTATGCGGCAGCGGCGGGAGGCGCCTTCGACGCCGATATCGATGCGCTGGGTTCGAAAGAAACGAAGATGCTCGATCGCGATTTCACGGGTCCAGATTATACTGCGTGGGTGCGCGACATGGTTCGTCCGAAGGAACCTTATGACGCTCGAGGTCCCCATCCCAGCGGCACGGGCATTCAGCGTTACGTACGTCATGCGGATCTGACGCAGGAGGAGCAAGATGTATTGTCGAGCCAAACGGCTTTGCATGCGTTGAATTTGCTCAATCCGGCCATGTTTGGGATAAAGGGGTTCAAGATCTCGGATTCGACACGATTTACCGTGGCGGTGTCCCATCAGCTCGCACCGTTTGGGTATGATGTCGGCGCGATTTTGCGCTTGTCGACGCGAGGGATGAAAATCTCGGCACGATTGCATGATTACGTGCGGGCGGAAGGATGGCTCCCGGGGATCGAAGCAAGCATCGTGGAGCAACCTATACACATCGGGAAAACGACGCTTTATGTCACACCCCGTGTGGGTGGGTTTGTCCAACCGGAAGGATTGACCTACCGTGGCGCGTCGGCAAAGCCAGGCGGTTATGTTGGCGTGGGTCTTGACATCCCCATTGTCCCCTGGTTGCGGTTCTCGTTCAACACGCTGGCGAAATCGGCTGGATGGGTGCAAGGCGTCGAATACACGAATGCGAATGTGACCGCAAACTTGGGTGCGACGGTGATTGTTCCACGCTAGGAAGAAATTCGACGCGCCGGCCGACTTCGACTTGAGGGCCGCACCACGCTTGACGCTCTCCCAAGCCCCACCTAGCATCGCGAGGTTCAAGCCAACGACGCGTTTTTGGTCAACCGCGCTTCGGACTTGCTTGAACTCGGAGAACAATGAACTTTCTCGTCAAGAGACGTTTGGAGCCCCAAGGGTTGCGTCATGCCTATCGCGCAATCCTCGTTTTGGCGGCCATTTTGCTTACCGTCAGCAGTTGTTCGGACAGTCCCAAACTGCCCGACGAATTCCCGATCGCCCCTACGGCGCCTGCAGCGAAAGAGACAAATCGCGCAACGGTGCCCACGAGCCTGCGTATGGCGCATCTGCAACAGGTGCAAAAAGACGCCCCGGTTGAGTATGCATTTGCCGCTGGTGTTGACGGGACAAACGTTCGCGCGGACAATTTGCGCCACGGATTGCGCACCGAGATCGATGCCCGTGCTGGCGTACACATCACAAAGCGGGATGATTCTTCGGCGTGGAATGCAACGCTGCACCTGGCAGCGATGGGCCGTGCGGACGAACTCCATGAGGTTCCAAGCATTTCGGCAGCGCCCGAAGTCGATCACACATCGGCGCGTTATGCCCGCGGAAACGACATCGAAGAGTCGTACTTGAACGGCCCCTTGGGTCTCGAACAAGGTTTTGTCATTGCCAAACAACCAGCCGTTGTCAATAGCGAACCGCTGTCACTCGAAGTTCGCGTCGACGGCAATGTGCATCCGGAGGATACCGGTCGCGGTGCCATTGCGTTACGCGATGACGCCGGACACGTCGTATTGCGTTACAGCGATTTGATGGCGCACGACGCGCAAGGCCACGATTTGGCGGCAACCATGCACGTCGAAGGCTCGTCCATCATCCTCGATATCGAGGATCAAGCCGCCGTTTATCCGGTGACCATCGACCCGCTCGTGTGGGTGCCCGATGAAAAAATGGTTGCAAAAAATCCCGGAACGGTTTTCGATCAATTGGGCAATACAATTGCTCTGTCCGGCGACACGGCCATCATCGGCGCAGCCGGGAATGACGAAAAAGCAATCGATGGCGGGGCTGCGTATGTCTTCGTTCGGACGATGACGGGCTGGGTCCAGCAGCAAAAACTCATTGGTTCCGATACCGTGTCGGCCGATCATTTCGGCTGTTCGGTGGACATCGATGGCGATACGGCCATCATTGGTGCCTACGGTCAAGATGCCGGCGGAAAAGCCGATTCCGGCGCGGTGTACGTCTACACGCGAGCTGCTGGCGTCTGGACCGAAACGGCAAAAACCATTGGCGCCAATGCCGATGATTACTTCGGATATTCGGTCGCGATTTCGGGTTTGACCGCATTGGTCGGCGCGTATGGCGACGATACCAAAGGAACGCTTGCCGGTGCCGCGTATGTGCTCAGCAAAGATCAAGGTGGCATGAACAAATGGGGCACATTGACGAAGATCACGGCCATGGATGGAGCCGCTCAGGACAACTTCGGATTGACTGTTGCGCTCGATGTCAATACGGCGGTCATTGGTGCCCGAGGTGATGACGACAAAGGATCGTTGTCTGGTTCGGCGTACGTGTATTTCCGAGCCGCTGGGGTTTGGAATTTGCAACAAAAGCTGACCGGAAGCGATACGGGACCCCTCGACTATTTCGGCACGGCGCTTTCCATTGACGGCGATTCGCTCGTCGTCGGGGCAAACTTGGCCAACTCGACATTGATCGATTCCGGCGCGGCCTACGTGTTCACTCGATCCGGAACGACGTGGACCGAACAGCAAAAACTCCTCTCCATGGACCCTGGAACGCAGGATTATTTTGGGACGTCCGTGGCGATCAGCGGCAATACGATCTTGGTGGGTGAATGGGGCGATCAGCCCATGACGACGGTAAACGACAACGGCGCCGTGCATGTTTTCACCCGAACAGCAGGCGTATGGACGGCACTGAAGAAAATCACGGCGAGCGACACGACGAACGGCGATGCTTTCGGCACGGCCGTCGCATTGCAAGGCACTGTTGCGGTCGTTGGTGCACCAAGCGATGACGACGTCGGGACAAATGCCGGCTCTGTCTACATGCTCGACAAGGATCAAGGCGGCGTCGACAATTGGGGCGAAGTGACGAAAGTCCGCGCGCTCGACGGCTTGGTCAATGAATTCCTGGGTTACTCGGTCGCTGTGTCGGGAACGACCGCGATTGCAGGAGCTTATGGCGCAAACGACAAGGGCACGGAAGCCGGCACGGCGTACGTGTTCACGCAATCGGGTTCGGTCTGGAGCGAACAAACCAAACTATTCGGGATGGATACCGCCTCGGCGGATCGGTTTGGTTTCACCGTTGCGATCAGTGGCGATACGGCCCTCGTTGGTGCATATCTGCACGACGGTAGTGCCGTAGACGGCGGCGCCGCGTACGTGTTTGTCCGAACGGGCATGGCCTGGACACAACAAGCGAAGCTTGTGTCGATGGACGTGGCCGCCAGCGACCAGTTTGGCGTCGCGGTCGCACTCGAAGGCGATACGGCCGTCATTGGCGCGTTTGGCGACGATGACAAAGGAAGCAATTCCGGAACGGCGTTCGTGTTCGTTCGGTCGGGAACGACGTGGACGCAAGAAGCTAAACTCGTGGCCAGCGACGGTGTTGCTGGTGATAACTTTGGTCGCGCCGTAGCGATTTCCGGCAATACGGTCGTCGTCGGTGCGCTGAACGATGATGACACTGCGACGAACTCGGGTTCGGCCTACGTGTTTACACGCAACGGAATGACATGGACCCAAGAAGCCAAGCTCGTTGCAGCAGATCCCACGGCTACAGCGAACTTTGGTTTTTCGGTCGCCGTCAATGCGGATACGGCGCTCATCGGTGCTTACCTCGACGACAACACGGCGGGAATGCTTGCTGACACGGGTTCGGCGTATGTCTTCGTTCGTGCAGGCATGACGTGGACGCAACAAACGAAACTCGTTGCTGCTGACGCTGAAGCCAACGATCGTTTTGCAAACTCGGTCGCGCTTGTGGGTAACACGGCCGTGATTGGCATGCCCAACGATGACGTGACGGGCAACAACTCGGGCTCGGTGTACATCTTTGAACGCACCGGAACGACGTGGGGACCGCAAACGAAGTTGTTTGCGCCCGATGCAGCAGGCGCGGACCTTTTTGGTTTCGCGGTCGCGTACGATGGGAAAACGTTGGTGGCTGGTGCATACAGCGACGACGATCGCGGTTCGGCTTCGGGTTCCGCGTATGCGTTTGCCCAGCGAAAAACAGTGGGCCTCGCTTGCACGACGAATGCAGAATGCGAATCGGCGCATTGCGTGGACGGCGTGTGTTGCGGCTCGTCAGCCTGCCCGGATTGTTATTCGTGTAATGTGACCGGCTTGCTCGGTCAATGCGCAGCCGACTCGGCAAAAGCGACCAGCGCGTGTGGCGACACGGTGGATCGACCTTGTTCGGCGCCGGATACGTGCGACATGATGGGCGTTTGTCAACCCAATCACCTCGCAGCAGCTTCAGCATGCGGCGACATGATGGCAACGCCGTGCAGCGATCCCGATACATGCGACGGCATGGGGACCTGCTTGGTCAACGACAAACCCGCGGATACAGCCTGCAATGATGCAAGCACGACGGAATGCTCGAAGCCCGATACATGCAACAGCGCGGGTCAATGCATCAGCAATGACGAACCCGATGGTAAAACCTGCAACAACGGCGGTTTGTGCATGGCCGGCAAGTGCGAAGGCGGCGGTTCATCGAGCAGCAGCAGCTCGTCCTCGAGCAGCTCGGGCATGGGCGGCGCGGGCGGCGGTGGCGGCGCTGGCGGCGAAGCAGGCATGGGTGGTTCGGGCGGATCGACCACACCTCCTCCGGCCGAAGGTTGCGGTTGCCGTGTGGCGGGTGAAACGTCCTCGAGCAATGGCGGTTTGTCCGTCTTGACGCTGCTCGGTATGGTCGCTGGTGTGCTGCGTCGTCGAGCTCAACGTCGCAGCCGTCTCACGGCGCCTGCGGCGCTGGTTACGACGTCGGTGCTTGCCGTCGCGGCGGTTACGACCG
>JBGAOI010000426.1:0-6512 GCA_044221885.1 Polyangium sp. (in: bacteria) | reverse complement strand
CCACCGACACCGTCGGCACGATCGCCAAGGAACGCTCTTGCTTTTGCTCGTCTCCCTTCGCCGCCGTTGTCGAGTTGATCCACCGATACAGGCCGTACGCCATGATCGGCGCGCCAATGGCTGCGGGCAAAAAGACCCCCGTGCAATACGCTGCGCCATAACGGTCGCAATCGGAGGCTCCCGAGGCAATGTTGACGATGCCATAACCGGTCACAATGCCGCCGATGGTCGCGGCTACGTTGCCGGGATGATCAATCTCCGTAATCGAGTCGCGGGCAACGGACATCGTGGTGCCACCTTCCGTCTTGACGTAAATGGTATGCGGGTCGGATCCGACAATTTGTGCGTCGAGCTCCGGGGCGTTGGCTCGAGAAATGGTCGCCGTGGCGCCGCAACCTGTCATCAAAGCAGTCAAAGAAAAGCAGAAAGCGATTGTCGGGGCATTGCTGAACTTGATCATGGAAACCTCCGCGACTTGATTGTCGTCGTTGTTGTTCCAGGACATGAGCACACCGCGTGCCAACGCAGTTTGATGGGGTTTGACCGGGATCATGGCCCGTGACGGGTGTGTTGACGCGTCAATGGGAAAATTGACCCGTCAATTTATCCTCGGCAGCCCGTTGTGCGTTACCGGTGTCGGGGCGTGGTTCAGCACGCCCTTGGAATCCCGCTACAGATCGAAAGAATCAATGGGTTGTTCGACCGCATCGCAATCCGCCGCTTTTTCACGCGAATCGTTCGCCCCGGGGTGCTCGATGCCGGCTCGAAAGTCCGCCGCCTGTTGGAATCGGGCGCGAGCTTGATCTCGTTCTCCCGAATCGCGGTGGGCCAAACCCATGAGGTGCAGCGCGTCGGCTTTGCCCCACGCATAACCGCATTCAGGCTGCGTGGAACGTTCGAGGGCCAGTTTGGCATAACGAAACGCTTCGGCTGGCGCATGACGAGCGAGCGCGGTACGGGCCAGCGTCAGAAGCAGGTCGATCGCATCGATGCCGTACGCGTGAGCTTCGGCGAGATGTAGTCCTTCGGATGCTTCGGCGTGGGCCAGGTCGGGATGGTCTTCGTAGAGATGAATCGCGGCCGCAAGGTCCTTTTCGTGAATGACGCCCTCCACGTGGTCCGTGGCTGCGGAAAGTTTGCTGGACAAGGAAAGGTATCGATGCGCCTGAGGCAGTGAATCGGGCAGAATCAGTTGGCCGACGAAAGCATAAATGAGCGCAGTAATGCCTTTGTACCGTTTTTGCTCACAATACGCGAGGTTCTGGAGGGACATTTCCAGCGCTTTTTCACGATGTCCCAAACAATGATAAAACTTCGCCTCCCACAAACCAATCGCTGCGAGCAATGGTTCACCCGCGATCCGCGTGGCTTCGGCAAAGTTTTTCCGAGCACTCGCAATCTTTCCGGTCATGAGCGCAGCAAATGCCACAAGACCCTGACTATCCGACGTCTCGATCGCATCTTTGACCATCTTTCCCATCGTCAAAGCTTCTTCTGCATGATGCATCATGCTCGTGAGGTGGCCCCGCAGAAAGTCGAGCCGTGCCACGTTGTGCAGCGCAACGGAAATGCTCGTCGGGTCCATGTCGCGGCGCATGAGGTCCAGCGCCACTTCCATGCAAGCGGTGGCGACCTTCAAGTCGCCGACATTTCTCGCCAAAACCCCCCAATCATTGAGCAACAAGGTTCGTCGGGCCACGGGGAGATCGAGTGCACAACGAGCTGGCGTTCCGTCCGGCGAAAATCCCTCGACAATACGCCGAGCCCGTCGATATTCTCCAAGTCGCAGCGCCAAGTGCTTGTAGCCGCCCATTCCGTGCCAATACAGCTCGAATGCTTCTTCGGTTTCTCCTGCCAACCGAGTGTGTTCGATCAATGCCTCGAATCGATCGAGCGTGTCCTTATCGCCAGGGGTTTTTCCCGGCTGAAGTTCCAAACTTGGCGCGAGCCTCCGTCGGAACAGCTCGTGTACATTCGATGCACCTGGGCCACCGAGCTTCTTGAAGTGGTCGCGAACGAATGGATGTGCTGTATACACGCGGTGTTGCCCTTCGCCATGCCCAAACGCCAATCCACGCGCAATGAGCCGACGCACGAGAAGCAAGAGCTGCTGTTGATTCGTTCCAGCGACAGCCGTTGCGCCATGAACACCTGCGTTGACCAGCGTTTCGAGCATCTCCACGCCGATACCTCGATGGAAAAATGAGATATGGGTCATGAGCTCGCGTTCGGCAGCCGTCATTTTTTCGGAGAGATGACTCAGCATTTTATCGAGCTTGAAGGCTTTTTGATCGGCATCTCCGGCTTCTCTTGCCATGACGTCCAAGTCGAGTTCGAGCCCTTCTTCGGCATCACCTTCGGCGTAATGCTTCAAATAAGCCCCCATGACGCGCACCGACAACGCGTGCCATCCTACGCTTTGCGCCAATGCATCGAGCACCTCGTCGTCGCCACGTACGCCCCACAGACGCAACATGTCGCGCGCAGCGCTCGGCTCCAAATCTTCGAGGTAAATCGTTCGAACGCCTTCGCCTTCCCAGCTTGCCACGTCGCACAGCAGAAAACGTGACGTAGCGAGTAAGCGAGTTTGTCCAACTTGTTTGGCCGCGATTTGCCGCACCAGCAATCGAAATGCAGAATCGATGATTTCTCCTTTGGCTCGACTTCCGCCTTCTTCCGCTTGCACGGTTTCCAAGCCATCGAACACCAAGAGGTGCTGCCGACCGTCTTTGAGCGCGGCCAAGAGACGCGCGCTGCGCCCATTGCTTTCGCCGGTGTCGCCCACGAAATATCGGCACGCTTCCGAGAGAAATTCATCGATGCGATTGTTTTCGTAAAACGACCAAATAAACACGCCGCCGCCCGGCTTTTTCACTGTTTTGCCAACGGGTTCGAGCCAATCGCGCAAAGCCCGCTCCACGAGGGCCGTTTTTCCCGTCCCACCAATGGCACAAATCGCCACGATGCGCGTCGTATCGCCGTCCTTTGCGAGCCATGCCCCAAGCTCTTCACGCAAGCGCTCGCGACCTTGGAAAAACTCCGCCGGTTCGAGGATATGGACCCAATTCGGTTCGAGCGTCCGGGGCTCAGGAGCGGGAGGGCGCTCGGAAAAACCAGGCTTCATGCGTGGCACGCCCTCGAGAAATACGTCGTTCGGATTGATATCCGGACGGTGAAAGAGCTGAGGCACGTCTTGACCTGACAAACCACGCAAGCCGATCTCGTTGCGTCCCAGCTCGAAGGCTTTTCCGACGCTTTTGCCCCGAGCTATCGCTCGGTAAAACGCCGTCGCAAACGCAATGGCCGTGTTGTCGTCGATAGCTCGCGTGGTGCCAACGACGCAGTCGACATATTCGGCGATGGTTTTCGCTTGCGCCGCCGAAAAACACGCATTCAGCACCACGCATTGCAGAGGAACGTCGTGATCCACGAGGGCCAGTAGCGTGGTGAAGACATCGGGCCGTATCGCAATGGCCGCGCCCGAATCGTCTTCGAGCAGGAGTCCTCCGTCAAATTCTGCGTTGGGGTGCGGCGATGTATTTTCATCCGCCTGAAACTCCCGCGATGTTCCTGTTTCAGCAGCCGTGATTCGCCCTGTTTCGCCGCCCTCGGGCTGGAGACCATGACCGCTGAAATGAATCACGTTTGGCTCGTGCAAGAGGAGCAAACGCTGCAAATCCGTTGGACGTACCGCAAGCTCGGCCATGACTTGAAATGCGTGGGACGCGTCTGCGGCTTCGAGTTCTTGCCGAATGTCGCGTACTTCAGCGTTCAGCCGCAAGCGCGTGGTATCGCGGCCATTGGCGCCGAGGAAGAGGACCTTGGGTGAGGGCATACGGGCAGGGTCCAATGTGCCAAACCCTACGCGGTTGGTCCAGAAAATTGATCCGTCAGCAACAAAAGAGCTGACGTCACCGGGCGAGGCGTTGACGCGTCAATGGGATGAAGTGCATTTGATATGCGCCCTTCTCTACCCTCAAGGCTGGCACGTTTTCGGACCGCCGGTGCAGTTTCCGCTCGCGCATTGGCTCGATGATGAACAAGACTGACCATTGCCGAGCTTGCACGTTCCCGCACCGTCGCACGCTTGCGTCCCGCTGCAAACGGTTTGGGCGACGTCGTCTTTTGCACCCATGGGCATGTTGACGCATTTGCCGTAGTTGCCCGCGAGACCACACGATTTACACGTAACGGTGCAAGGACTTTCGCAACAATACCCGTCCACGCAAAACCCGTGCAAACAGTCGGCGACTGTCGTGCAAGATTGCCCATCGTTTTTCTTGCACGTACCATTTCCGTCACACGCCGAATTGCCCACACAAGGCAACGACGCATTCGTGTCCGTTTGTCCAGGCGCCAGCAGTGAACATACGCCCGCCGTCAATGGCGAAAGATTGCACGTACTGCACGGCGCGTCGCACGCATTCTCGCAACACACCCCATCGACACATGCGCCACTGATGCATTCGTTGCTCGTGTTGCACGGTTTACCATTGGATTTGTGGCATGTGCCAACACCGTCGCATAGATCGTTGTTGTCGACTCCGCAAGGTGTTCCGCTCATTTCTGGCGTATGCAGTGGACTTCCATCACCATTGCATACGTCGCGTGTGCAAGCATTGCCATCATCGACACCGTCGTTGATATCGATTCTGGTGACCTTATTTCCCGCACCGTCACACACTTCGACGAAGCAATCTTGAGCTGTTTGTTCCGCTGCGGGCAAAGGTGTGCCATCGGGCGTGTATTTGACGCCGCAGACACCCGATTGACACGTGCGTTCCTTGCAAAAATCGAAATTGCCCGTGCAGTCCGACGCTTTCAAACAGCCGACGCATAACCCTTGCGCATTGCAGAACGAATTCACGCCGCAATTCGTTCCCGTCGCGACTTTGGTGTGCACTTCGCTTCCATTGAGACATGTGTCCGTCGTACAACCATTGTCGTCATTCGGCGCATCACTATCATCATTGATCGTTTTCGTTCCGCCAAGCCCATCACAAGCGACAATCTTGCAATCACCGGGTTTCTGTAAAGCGGGACTCGCGGGGGATTCTTGCCCCAAGTAATTCCATTGGCAGACGTTTTTGATACACGCGCGTCGCCGACATTGATCTTCCGCGAGATTCACGCAATGCTCGGATAAGGTGCATTCGACACACGCTCCTTGACCATCGCATACGGTATCGACGCCGGGTGCACAGGGCGTTCCGGACGCCGCATTGCCGACTCGACACGAACCCGCGACGCATTCGCTCATTTTGCAGATCGTCGAAATGGTTGGACAATCATTATTTTTCGTGCATGCAGCGCCGCCGGTTCCACCCGCACCGGCCATGCCGTCAAACCCACCGCTTGACCCAGACGAACTACCTTCCACAAGCACGTACGGGCCATCGGCGTCGACAACTTGCGCACAACCTGCGGTGCCGACGAGCAGCCCCACCATGAATCGAGTTCCAATTTTCATTCAAATGCTCCCTTCAGACCGACCATCCCTCCTCCTTGAAAACCCATGGCATTCAGGGTCATGGTCGTCGATTTTTCTTTGGGACGCGCCGGTGCACTCAAAACCAACGCAATCCCTCCCGCCGCCAAAATGCCGCTCATGACAAACCCGACCGTACTCGCCGTCGCATACGGACGCATGGTTCCCACGGCAAAAATTCCTTGTGCATCGCAATCGTAACCAGTCAATCCACCACAATGCGCGTCGACCTCCTGCTTTTTCGTAAGCGCAGCCGCTCCCATGATCGTGCCAAATACGAAACTCGCTCCACCCACGCCAATGGTGACGAATCCAGCCACTTGCCGAGGGTTTGTCCGCAAGGGAACTTTGGTGGGTTCTACTCGAGGTTTCGTTTGTTCCGCAGTCGGAGGTGGTTCCACGGCCACGATCAACGTCACCTCGGCGTTTACGTCGAACGTCTTCGATTGCCCAATTTCGAGCACCACCGTGCGCACCTCTTCCGATCCGTCCAGTTGTTGCACGACGATATCGTGTGCGCCGGGATCCAGCGGAAACGGCAATTCGGGGGCTCGTCCTGTCCAAACCACATCGTCAATGCGCAGGCTGGTCCCTGTGGGAAGTTCGCCCTGCCAAATCAATTTCAGCGTGGGCAATTGTGACTCCAGCTCGTGGACGCGTGTTTCCGCCATGCTCGCGCGGTTGCTGTGTTTTTGCTGCTCGACGGGCGTCATGTTGGCGTATGCGCGCACGTATTCACCATACCGAGCGCTCGCCGAAGCAATCTTGCCTTCGTGATCGCGACAATTCGCCAGCGTAAACAACGTTCCGAGTTTCGCATCGAGCTTGTAGCTTTGTTCGAGCAGCGGACAAGCCTCGGAAAATTGCCCTTCCTCCATTTTCGTAATGGCCTGCTGAAAAAGCGTCGAAGCCACGACGGACGGTTGCGCTGGGCATATCATCGACCACGACCCGACAAGGCATTGAATGGCCGCAACATAATACCACCGCTTCATGTTTCACCACCTAGGCCCGAGGGCGCTGG
>JBGAOI010000425.1:0-6515 GCA_044221885.1 Polyangium sp. (in: bacteria) | reverse complement strand
ATTGAGCCACAATACAATAATGGCGTCGGCAGCCGCTTTGGGTTTGGCCGGTTCGGCAAATGCGTCCGTGGATGAACGACGTAATGCGGCCGCGCCGAGCGTGGCGAGTCCCAACGAAAGCAACGTACGGCGAGGTAGGTTTGTCGAGTGCATGGGGGAATCTCCAAGAAACAGGTGCGACCACATCAGTGTTGAAAAGCCATTTCGCTCGAATTGAGCAGCGCCCAAAAGAGATCCTCGTACGCATGCTCGCGTGGCGTACGCGCTTTGCTGCTCAAGCGTTTGTCCAGCCGCGCAAGCGGGTCATTTTTGCGTTTCGGAACGCTCACGGCCGAATCTGAACCGGCATCGGTAGGAGCACTATCCAAGTATTGTTTCCATTGCGCAATTTCTTCGGGTGTTGCATGACGCGACAAGGTTCGCAAGTAGAGTTTGTCGATCTTTGCATCATCGTTATCCTTGGCGCGAAGAATTTCGAGCAGTGCTCCACCTTCGATGGCGCGAGCTGCCACGCGCGAGACCACGCCATTGGAAAGCAAAAGCGCATGCGGAATGCCGCCCTCGAAGTTGTGTGAACTCATGTCTTCATCCACATCGAGCATCAATACGAATTGTTGGCGCGTACGAGCTCGCGCCAACTCTGCACGTTCGCCAAGAACTTCTTCGACAATGGGCAAAAGCCCCGCGGCGTTGACGATCATGTCGAACATGACGACGGCAGGGACGGGGCGCATGGTAAAACTCGACCAGAGTGGTGCGTCGGGACCAGCGCTGCGTTGATATGCTTCGGAAAGACAAACGCTCCGATAAAGGCCGCGAATATCGTAGTTCGCCGAAACGAACCCGCGAGCCAATGCATCGAGTAGTTCGGGCAAAACGGGTTTGTTTCCAGGACGAAAATCGTCGACAGGATCCACGAAGCCTTTTCCTAAAAACTGGGCCCAGGTGCGATTGACAAACGCTTGGGCAAACGTCGGATTGTTCTTTGCCGTGATCCAGTCCGCGAAGGACTTTCGTCGAGTTTCACTGGGAAATGCCGTACCATCCAAGGCTTTCGGGGAAACTTTGGCAATGGCCCGCATACCGTCGGTCGCTTTGGGACCGAGTTTGGCACGAGGCGTATCTTTCACTTCGAGCACCCGCATATCGCCTTTTTCGCGTTTCTCGACCGGGACCCCACGCGTTTGAATGAAAGACGCCGCGAGTCCCCGGAATTGATCCATTGTCCACGCTTCCGTTTTGTGATCGTGGCATTGCGCGCATTGAATTTGAATTCCAAGGAAGGCGCGCGAGGTTTTTCCTGTCAGATTTTCCACGCCATTCTTGAACTGGAGCAAATAGTTCACATGACCGTGAACTTCCGTCGTGTAGGGCTCGGCGACGGGGGCGTGAGCGGCAATGGCGCGATCTTTCAGGCTTCCGCCTGGGCTATTGACGCCACTTCCAGCGACGATTTCACGCGTAATCACATCCCACGGTGCACGTTCGGCCATACGCTGTTTGAGCCATGAACGAAACGAAGCGTGGTCGACACCATCGCGCGGCCGGGCATCTCCAAGCAGAATATCGGTCCAAACGACGGCAAATCGTTCAGAGAAGCGCGGATCATCGAGCATGCGGTCAATTTGTCGCACCCGCTTATCCGCAGCGGCATTTTTGGCAAAGGCCTCGATTTCCGCAGGCGCGGGCAAAATGCCCCAAAGATCAAGCGACAAACGGCGCAAAAACGTCGCATCGTCCACGGGCGCAGAGGGCGTGACGCCTTGTTTTTCCCAGGCAGTGCGGAGCAATTGATCCACCTGAGGCCCTGGGACCGCGGCGACAATGGCGCTACTGGGGATGGAATGGGTCGACTTTGCCGCAGTGGATTTTCCTGCGGAAGAACACGAGCAAGACGAGGCGAATAGGGCGAGGAAGATGGGTGTCCAGAAGGAAACTCGTCGGCGCATGGCGCGGAAGCTAGCAAGGCTTGGGCCAATTGTGCGCAAAGGTTGAAGGCATGATGCCACGCCTGCGAATCATCAGGCTCGGGTCGATCTCGATGAAAGTTGCGTTCTGGCCTTGAATTTGTGGGATTTTGAGCGAATTTCGGCGTCGTGATCGAAGCTCTTCCCTTCGCAAGACAAAGATGGTAGAGGGCGTCATGGAATTCGATACGACTTCGAGCCGCGCGTTTCTCGCACTTCCGGATGGGTACGTTCTTCCGGATGTGGAAGACCTCCTCACCGATGCCCGAGCGATCCTGCTGCATACGTTGAATTTGCGGACGGAAACCCAAAGTGCGGGCATTCAGATTTCACCCATTTGGGAAAACCACGAGGGCGTCGCGGCATTGCGAGCGGCGGTCGTGCCCAAAGAAGTCGAATTGCGTCATTTCGAGGGCAAAGGCATGAGCGCCTTGCGCGACCCCAATGCACTCACGATGATTGGTGACGTTGTCGAAATTCTGGCCGAAGAGCCCATTGCCGCGGCCAATGCATTGTCAATGACGGCGTCTTTGTGGATTCACGACGACGCACCGATTCGGCAAATCGAATTGCCCTACAAGGGTCATTACAAGTTGCTCACGCTCGTGATGGCCGATTTCTTGCGCAAAGTAGGCGCCGGCTTCGACGACCTGGAATGGATTACATCGTTGGGCATTTTGAGTGCCTATCACGATCCTGCCGTCGATCCTCCTGCGGAAGACATTCAAGCGTCGATGCGTGAAAAAATGCAGCGGCTCATTGTCGACGAGAACGCGTGGCTCATGCTGTTGGCGAACGCGGCGCACCACGGATAACCCGTCGTTTTCGCGGGAAAGAATCGAGGAATCATGGCGACTGCGCAACTCGCGGACGTGGGTCTTCATGGGTCGGCAGATCGTTATGGTGATTTGTGCGTGCACGGAGTCATCGATGTGCGGCGCTCGTTTTCACGAAGTGAAGTCGAGCGCGCCGTGCACGCGACGGTCGCCAATTTTCCTGTTTTGGGATGCGTTTACGAGCAGCATTTTTTTCGAGATCGCTGGGTGCCATTGCAAACGCCGATGTCGGAAATGGTGCATTTCGGCATCGAAAAGGACTTGGAAACAGACACGAATGCGTGGCTCGATCGCTGGATCGATCCGACGCGTGAGCGCTCGTTGCGTGTCGTGGTTTTACCAAGGCCGCAAGGTTGTCGCCTCGTTGTGAGTCTTTCCCATTTGGCGGTCGACGGCGCCGGTATGGCCGCGGTTGCCCATGTATTTTCAGCGTTTTTGTATGGAGTTCGTCCGAGATTGCCAGTCGAATCCCGCCGCGATGTTGCTCGGGCGCTCGATGGCTTGCGCTTGACACATTTGCCTGTTTTCATGAGAGATTTGGCCAAGAGTGCGGTGCAGCCGTGGCGCATGTTGTCGTCAGGACCCAGAAATCGTCCTTATCCTGCGAATGCGTCGGGACGAAGCAGTTCGAAACAAATCGTCATTGAGCCTTCCACCCTTGCCGCATTGGAAAAATGTTGTGGAAAGCGAGTTCGCGTTAATGACTTGCTCTTGGCCATCGTGGCCATGGTGGCGGCACGTCGTTCGTCGTACGGACCCATTTCCGTCATGTATACGATGGACTTGCGGCGCTATTCTCAAACGCCGCATTTGTCGGCTACCAATGCCTCGTCCATTCTGACCACCACCGTTCCGCGCGAAGCTACGGACAACATTGTCGACACGCTCCGCGCCGTGGAAGAACAAACGAAAGAGCATCGAAATAGTTTGGCGGGGCCGGCCTTTCTGCTCTTGCCCATGTTGCTCGTGGGTCCTGCGCCGCATGCTTTGGTGCGACAAATACTCCCGCTGCTTCATCCTCTGCTGGTCGAGCTGCCGTCGAGTCGCGGGTTCGTCTATACGAACGTCGGAAAAATCGATTCCGGCCTGGGACCGTTGGCTGAAGACATTGACGAAATTCGCGTCGTGGGACCGAGTATCAAAAATATTTCGACCCCAGCCATCATTGCATTTGGATTTCGAGGGCGCATTTACTTGGAATTGTTTGCGGCACCGGAACTGAGTCCCCAAGCGCTGGATGAATTGGAAGCGGAATTGCGCGGCGTGATGGATGAAATGTCGGATGCGAATGCCGCAATCTGACAGCCCGCATTCGTTCTCGCCCTGAATTTGGATTGCGTCCAAAACTGACAATTGTGTCGTCGTGCGAAGCGCATTCCAGCGCACGAATTCGCGTTGCAGAATCTTCCGATTCGTTCAACTTCTCACAAATCATGGACGCTGACGAACGGGGGTTCGCGATGGCCAAGACGAACACGGGTATGGTTTGTGCAAACATTTCAATTTTGCTGTTATTGTCGACCGCATGTGAGCCGGTGGCTCTACGTCCGGCGCGGACTGTTCCCCTCGTCGAATCGCCGGCTGTCGTAATCGTTCAGGAGCAGCCGCAGCCTCGGGAGGTTGTTGCAAGTGAAACGCTGCCAATGCTCCCTACGAGTGACGAAGTATACCCGGACGAACCAGTAGCAGAAGATTCGCTGGAAACGGAGCCTGTTGACACACCGGCGGAGGTGGCGGAGGCAACAAACGTCGTGCATTATGCGGAATTGCGTGGTCGCATCGAAACCCATACGGGCAAACGCTTAACCATCGAGCCGCTGGTGATCACGAGTGCTACGTTGCCGGTCCCGGGATGCATGGGTCAATTGTGGGTCGATGCAAAAAGCGAAGATGGCGCATCGAATTGGCGACATTTCGCGCAAATTAGAGTAGCAACGGCGTTGCGTTTTGGCATGTCGATGGATGTCGAGGTCGTTGACGAAGACACGGAATTCCGTCGGGAGAATCCAGGAGTACAGACGTTGCCTTCTGGATCGCGCGTTCGCGTAGAATGGGAATGGTAAAACGTTTGTCGGAAACGTCGTGGCTCATGCATAACCACGAGCACTAGGTTTCCAGGTATCTCGTCAAGAGGGCTTCCAATTCCTCGAGGCGCAGGGGTTTGGAAAGAAAATCATTCATTCCGGCTGCCAGGCAGGCCGCTCGATCCTCGGCCATCGCCGTAGCGGAAAGGGCGATGATTGGCCGATCATAACCAAGCGATCGCAATTGACGAGTTGCCGACATGCCGTTCTTTTCGTGCGGCAGTAACGGCTTGGTGACCATTCGACACGACATCGGCGTTATAATGCAGGCGTCGGAGATAAAGCGTGGCGACCTTTTGATTGATCGCGTTGTCTTCGGCCAGAAGAATTCTCGGGGAGGTTTTACGCGCATTCTCTTGGTTTGTTGGCGCGGAAGCCACAGCTATTTGTGATGGTGGTGGGTCGTCTTTGAATGCTTCTTGGGTTTCGATGATGAAATGGAACGAGCTGCCTTTGCCTGGGATGCTGTCGACCCATAATCTACCGCCCATCAATTGTACGAGACGCTGACAGATGACCAGCCCGAGTCCGGTGCCACCATATCGGCGTTGAATCGAGGCATCACCTTGATGAAATGGCTGAAAAATACGCGCCAATTGTTCGGTTGGAATCCCAATCCCCGTGTCGCGAATCTCGAAGTGCAAACAATGGTTGCTGTCATGGGTCGGCGGTTCTTTTGTGACGAACACGTGTACGCCGCCTTTTTCAGTAAACTTCAACGCGTTGCCAATCAGATTCACGAGGATTTGTTGCAATCGAACCGAATCGGCGAGGACTCGTGCAGGCACGTTCGGTTCGACGGAAGCGGAAATGGCCAACCCCTTGTCTGCGGCTTGGCGACGCAACAATTCGATAACGCCGTCGATACTCGTGGCCACATGAACAGGGGCAATTTGGAGTTTGAGGTGTCCTGCTTCGATTTTGGAAAAATCGAGCACATCGTTGATGATTGTCAGAAGTAAGTCGCTGCTGTATTGGATTGTCTCGAGCATACGACGCTGTTCGGTATCGAGATGGGTATCGAGAAGCATTCGAGTCATGCCAAGGACGCCATTCATAGGTGTGCGAATTTCGTGACTCATCATGGCCAAGAATTCCGATTTGGCGCGAGTGCCGGCTTCAGCCGCTTCTTTTGCGCGAATCAATTCGAGCTCGGCGTGTTTTTCGTCTGTGGCATCGTGCAACATCGTGACGACACCCACGGTACTACCGTCACGGTCGATGATCGGACGTGAGCTGGCTCGAACCCAGATCCCCTCCACATGTTGGGCATTGCGGACGAAAATCTCCATGCCATGTACCGTTTCGCCGCGAAACGCTCGAGCGATGGGCAGTTCGTCATAGTTGAGCAACGTTGTTTGGTCTGCGTGGTAAAACCCCAATACTTTTGGATGGTCCACCGGCGGTACATTGGACACGTCGACCGAAACGATTCGAAGTGCTTCGCGATTTCGAAAAATGACGCGGCGATTGTTGTCGAATGCTGCCACAGCGTCGGCTGTATTCTGCAATATCGTTTGCATCATTTGCAATTGGTGTTCGTTTTGTTTCGACAACGTGTCAAAGTACCTTCCTTACATATTATCACATAATAGCATAAAAGTCAAGTTTATATATAGATAAAAAAC
>JBGAOI010000424.1:0-6520 GCA_044221885.1 Polyangium sp. (in: bacteria) | reverse complement strand
AGCGAGTTGGCCTCCGCCGCCGGAAGCGACGTCCGCGGACGTTGCCGATCCCCAAAACTGGCCCAACGATCCCGCCTACGGTTTTTACGCGAACATCGATGGCCAGTGGACGCATTACGGATTCATGCCCGACGCCGCAAACGGTGTGGTGCGTCGACCAAGTGAAACCACATCAGGCATGAGCATCGACTTGGCCTGGCGTACCTCCATCGGAGATCCACGCGTTGTCATTGCTGTCACAGACACGGGAGTTCTTTGGGACGAACCTGATCTCATCGAGAAGTTCGTCATCAACCATCGCGAACTCCTTGTGCACAAACCCATGCACTCGGATCAATCTGCGTGTGGAGGCTCAGGGGATCTCGCGGGATTCGACTGCAACGACGATGGAGTCTTGACGATTTCGGACTACGCGGAGGTCCTGAATGTCGCGACGGATGATCTCAACGGCAACGAGATTCTGGATCCAGGCGATCTGATTCTCGCCTTTTCAGACGGCATCGACGACGACAACAACGGGTACGTCGACGACATTGCCGGCTGGGATTTTTTCAAGGACGACAACGACCCATTCGACGACACGCGCGATGGCCACGGTACCCGGGACGCGCTCGTTGCTGCCGCAGCGACAAACAATGGTCTTGGTGGAGCTGGGGTTTGTCCTCGCTGTCGCATCTTGCCACTACGCGTAGGTGACAGTGTCGTCAGCGATGCGCAGGACTTTGCTCAAGCGATCATCTACGCCACGGATTCCGGCGCGACCGTTGTTCAATCCGCGCTCGAGACGATCAACATGACGCGGTTCGCGGACGCTGCGCTGACATACGCGTACGACCGCAACGTTGTCGTCGTCACGGCGACGGGGCACGTTGGGTCTCGACGAGCCGATCTACCAGCGACGTCCAATCACACCTTGGTGGCCCACGCTCTTGGGTACGACGGGACAGACGTCACCAAATCACGAAGTTTTTTGGCATCTCGTCCTTGTGCTCAGTTTGGCAGTCAAAACTTTTTGTCCATCTCTAGCGGCACGTGCGGCGAAGGTGTGGCGGGTGCACTTGCTGGCATCGTGGGACTCATGGCTTCCACGGCACTTGCGGTGGGACCTACGCCAAGCCTCACCGCAGGTGAGATGCAGGCGCTTTTGATCAACGCAACGGACGACGTGGATGTTGCTGAATCTCGAGTTCCCGGTTCGTCGTACGCCTATTCGCAACCAGGCTTTGACGAACGATTTGGGTACGGCCGCCTCAATGCCAACCGTGTGCTCGAGCAGCTCGTAGCGAAAAGAATTCCACCTCAGATCGACATGACATCGCCGCGATGGTTCGAAGCGTTGTCGGGAGACAAGGTAGGAACGCCGGTTGAAATTCGCGCATCGATTGGAGCTCCACGCGCCAACGCGTACGACTACATCGTGGATTGGGCAGGTGGTGTCGAACCACAGGAAATCGCCTTCGATGGTCACCTGCTTGCCAAACAAGAGAACCTTGATCCCACCACGAAGATCGGCGCCGATGCACCACTCGCCCTTCTCGATGTTCGTCATGTACTCGCGTTGTTGGAAGGCGAGTCTGGGCCACCGGCGCAGGTTCATCACACCGTCACGGTGCGGATTCGAGCGACTGCGCATTACGGCGGAGACGTGGGAGACGTTTCGACAGAAACGCGACGAACGTATTACCTGAATGCGGATCCCGACATTGCCCCCGGTTTTCCGATCCTGCTGGGTGACAGTCTGGAATCGAGTCCGAAGCTGGCAGACATCGACGGGGACGGGCGTCGAGATCTGGTTGTCTTGACAAGCGGCGGTCAAGTGTTTGCCTTGGCCATGACCAAGCTGGGTCCTGTCCCCTTGCCTGGTTTTCCCTTCCAAACAAGCCTCGTGGATGGTCTCGGTGCCCCCGCAACCTCGGACGTTCCGAACTACGGAGGAGCACCGGCGTACGCGTCGATGGGAGTTGCGATCGACGTTGCGCGCGAAGGGTTTGTCAACGCGCCAGCGATCGCCGATCTCGATGGCGACGGTACCGTCGAAATTGTCGCAGCAGCGTTTGGTGGGACGATCTACGTGATCGAAAACGACGGTTCGTCTCGACCAGGTTTTCCCAAGGTTTTGCCGCGAGTACCGTCATGCCCAACGTCGATGACGATGGCCCCAGATGCCCCCTGCATGAACGAGACAAACCATCTCGCTCGAGGGACATCCGCTTCACCCGTCCTCGTAGACCTTGATGGAGACGGCAGCCTGGAAATCGTACAGGCCGCGTTCGACGGTCGCGTGTACGCCTTTGATGCTGCCGGGAACGAAGTCCCCGGATTCCCGATCGACCTGCGGTTCAACGATCCGGCGCAACCAGTCGTGCACGGGCGGGTCGTCGCGACACCCGCCGTTGGCGACATGAATGACGATGGCGTGGTCGACCTCGCGATTCCATCCGGTGAACAGCTCGGACAAACCCACAACCTCAGCCTGCTGTATCTTGTCGATGGCCGAGGCACGAACATAGCCGACGGCCCTATGCTCGATGGTTGGCCCGTCACGATGGTCTCGCCAAACATCACGCCGCTTCTTGGCGAAGGTCTGACAAGCTCTCCGTCCATGGGGCGGTTTGGAACGACGTACGCCCTCGTTGCTCATGGAAATGGCGGCACACCATTCGTTCTTCCGGCTAATCCGGGGCCGCAGAAACTTGCCGGAGCGTTGCCCAAGTTTGCCCTTCCGCAACATGGAGGACAAACACCTCCAGGCTTGGACGCACCAGATCGGTTTGGCGCGTTGTCTCGCGTGTCTCAACCCAACACGATGTTCGGCATGCTCTCGAGCACCTCGTTGGGTGATGTGGATCAAGATGGCATTCCAGACATCGTCACCGTCGGAGGTTCAGCGTCGCTTGCCAATCGGCTACGCGGAGATGATGCCGGTGACCGGGGCAAACACATGCTCGGGGTTTGGAGTGGCGCAACGGGAGCCATGCTTCCTGGATCACCGTATCCGATGGAAGACTTCAGCTCGCTGCAAGATCGAGCGATCGCCGACCTCGATGGGGACAACTATCCCGAGGTCATTGGTGGCACAGGGGGCCCGTTTCTTCATGCGTACAACGGGTGCGGGCAAGAGCCGGAAGGTTTTCCCAAGTTCACCGGACAATGGATTGCTGGCACGCCCGCTGTAGGCGATCTGGATGGGGACGGCTCACTCGAGTTGGTTGTCGGCACACGCGGCGGCGCGCTTTATGTGTGGCGAACACGAGGCCACACAGACGGCGTGATCGCGTGGGAGAGTTTTCACCACGACAATCGCAACACCGGCAACTTGGAAACACCTCTCGATCAAGGTGTCTTGCGTAAAACGCACGTGCCGCTCACGGAAGAAATGTGTCGTCTGGCCGCGAGCACGTCAGCGTTTGGTGGTGTGGGTGGTTGCGGTTGCACGCTGGTCGCCGTCAAATCCACGCCAACACCTTGGGCTATGTTTCTCGGAGCGATCTTGGCCCATGTGGCAAGACGCCGCGTACGACGCAGAGCTTCGTTGTAGAGTCGGAACACATGGCATCACCGGTTCACGTCTATCTCTCCCCCGGCATGTTCGGGTTCGCTCGGCTCGCCTCGTTCGAGTACTTCGAGCACGTCGTCAAAGCCCTGGAGGAGCGATTTCGCAACCGTGGTCGGCAAGCAACTGTGCACATCTGCGATGTGCATCCGACCGCCAGCATCTGTCGGCGAGCCATGAAACTCGCACGCATGATCGCGTCGACTGCGGGCAGCGACAATGGGCCGATCCACATCGTGGGTCATTCGACGGGAGGTCTCGACGCTCGTCTGGTGGCCTCACCGACGGCCCGTATTCCTGGAGTTAGTCCGGACGAACTTACCTGGTTGCCTCGTCTCGCATCCGTGACGACGATGAACACGCCCCACTACGGCACTCCGCTGGCAGCGTTTTTCGCGACCGTCAGTGGCCAACGATTGCTTTATGCGATCTCGGCGCTCACGGTCACGGCTCTGAAGCTCGGCGCGCCGCCACTGGCCGCAACATCAGCACTCGTCGCCGCGTTTGGACGTTTGTCAATCGGCAACATCGAACTCGACATCATCAATCGATCGGTCGATGCCGTGGCCAAAGTGCTCGATGAAGCATCGAGTCGCGAGTTGCGGATGTGGCTTGATCTGCTGCGCGAGGATCAAGGCGCGATCGTGCAGACGATGCCCGAAGCGATGGATCTGTTCCAAGCAGGCGTCGAGGATCGCCCCGGCATTCGGTATCAGTCTGTCGCGACGTACGCGCCGCAAAACGCGGTCACCGATTGGCTCTCGGCACTGCGTTCTCCATGGGCAGCGATGAGCGCAGCAATTTTCACGGCACTGTACAACCTAACAGCACGTATCGATCCGCGGTACCCGTGTGCTCCCGCCGACGGGAGTGCACAAGCCAAACTCAAGGCGATGTTGGGTGACGTGATCGACCCAGGGGCAAACGATGGGATTGTCCCGGTCACGTCGCAGATCTGGGGCGACCTCATTTGGGTGGGCAAAGCGGACCATCTCGACATCGTGGGTCACTTCCCCGGGCCTGGAGGGCACACGGATTGGCTCGCCAGTGGAGCGCGTTTTCAGCGTGTGCGATTCGACGTCGTCATGGATCGCATCGTCGGCGGCATGATTGTCGGGGAACAATTGCAGCAAGCACGAATTGCCAATTCCGAACGTGCGCCATCTAGTTCGTCGTTGCAAACTAGCGCATGAGTTTGCCTCGGCCATCGTTGCAAGTGCTCCATGACGAACTCGTCACGTGTCGCCAATGCCCGCGACTCGTCACGTGGCGGGAAACCATCGCGACGACGAAACGTCGTGCGTACCGAGAACAAGACTACTGGGGACGACCCGTTCCAGGGTTCGGCGATCCAAACGCTCACTTGGTGCTCGTCGGTCTTGCTCCGGGAGCGCATGGCGCGAACCGCACGGGACGCATGTTCACGGGCGATCGTTCTGGAGAATTTCTCTACGCTGCGCTGCATCGCGCGGGTGTTGCTTCTCAACCGGAAAGCATAGGACGTGATGACGGTCTCGAACTGCGTGGCGTATTCATCACCGCACCTTGTCGATGCGTGCCGCCGGACAACAAGCCCACGCCATCGGAGCTCGAGGTTTGTCGGGCGTGGTTTGTCGCTGAGCTCCAACTTTTGCCCAAGGCGCGAGTGTTCTTGGCGTTAGGCAAAATTGGTTACGATGCGCTGCTTGGCTTGTCCAAACAAACCGTGGGTACAACAGCAGCGGCCCCGACGAAGGCTCCAGCCTTTGCGCATGGAGTTTCGACGGAGATCATCGACCCGCGGGGAACGGGACAAAAAGCGTGGCTTTTTGCGAGTTACCACGTGAGTCAGCAAAACACGCAGACCGGAAAACTCACGGAAGCGATGTTCGACAGTGTGCTGGCTCGAGCGCTCGAGCGCAGTCGAGGCTGAGTCGAGATCAGGGCTTGGCGACGAGCTTTTGCAGTTCGCCGGACTGATGCATCTCGAGCAGGATATCGCTTCCGCCGACGAATTTTCCGTCGACGTAAACTTGCGGGATGGTTGGCCAGCTCGAGAAATCCTTGATTCCCTGGCGAATTTCCGGGTCTTTCAGGACATTGACGTCCTTGAATTCCGCACCTGCCGCCTGAAGGATCTTGACGGCGCGGTCGGAAAAACCGCACTGAGGGAAGGACTTGGTGCCTTTCATGAAGAGCACGACGCGGTTTTGATCGATGATTTCTTGGATTTTTTGATTGACGTCACTCATGACCCACCTTCAACGCCCCTAACGTAGCGTAACTTGATTCGAATGCACGGCCGAGTGTAACCGGACGGAAGCGACTGCGTCATATACGTCCTGCCAAACCATTTTTCTCACGGGCGGACGGAATGCAATGACCAAATGCCGGCGGCCTGGTCATTCGGTTGACCACGGGAGGGCCAATTTTGGCGTGGTCAAAAGGCCAAATTGTCGCAAATCGGGACGAGAAATGCATGGACGAGGTGCGTGAAGCGCGCGTATCGTTAAAAAGCTTCCTCGAAATGCCCCTCCGAGCTTATCGCTGGGTTGTCCTGGGGCTTATGGCCAACTTGATTCCAAGGAGACCTCCGATGCTGTCGTTTTCAAAAAGTGCATTATGCCTGCTCCTCGCAAGTCCTTTGATTGCCGCCGTGATTGCGACGGGTTGTAGTGACACCCCGAGCACAGGAACCACTACGGGAAGCGGAGCGGGGCAGGTTTCGAGTTCGGGAACCGCGGGAAGTGGCAATGGTTCGACGGGTGGTTCGGGCGGCACGGCAACGGGTGGGGCTGGAGGCGCAGCAAGTTCGTCCTCGGGAACCGGGGGCAGTGGGGCGTGGGCGCCGGATGGTGGCGGGTTTGTCATGACAACCTGCGTCAACCAAATCTATCAATGTGGTGACACCCTCGACAATGACGGTGACGGCCTCATCGACTATCAAGATCCCGATTGTCTCGGACCTTGCGACAACAGCGAAGATGG
>JBGAOI010000423.1:0-6528 GCA_044221885.1 Polyangium sp. (in: bacteria) | reverse complement strand
CGGGGCCCCACTGTTTGGGCCCGCGAAGTGGGCGAGTTTGGGGTGCCGCGTATGCCGAGAAATCAAGCCTCGACGAGCGCAACAAATGAAGTGCCGGAGTGGTGTTAATTCAGGATTGCGGCGGGGGTCCAGATTGTCCGGGCGAACTATTTCTGGCGGCTGAAATTCTGTTGCCCATGAAGAGCCAAAGATCCCGGGCAACAACGTGAAGGAATATCAGAAGTGACAAGGTTCCGATTCCTTGCGCGACGGACATGGCCACGATCACTGGCAGCGGCTTGGGCACAACGAGCGAGAAAGCAATGAGCGCCAAAGCGATCAGCGCAAGAACACAGGCCACACGCACGCGTCGTTCAATTTTTGCAGCCATTGCTGCATTTTTTTCGAGCAAGTTTGGCATGGTCATGGTTTGTCTCCGACCGCTTGCACGGCAGCTTGTGCATTGGGACGAGGATGCGGAGGACTATGGCAATTGGCAGCCGCGCAAGAGACTTGACCTTGCTTGACGGCGGCCCCGTGAATTTTGTGTTCGAGCGGTTGTTGCGGCTTATCAATGGAATGGCATTGCATGCATGCCGAATTCGAGAATGGCTTGTAGAGTTGCGGCAATCGATGCCCCGGAGCGCTCCAATCGTCGGTATAATAATCCCAAACGTGCCGCATTCCGCCCATTTTGGTGAGCACTGTACCGAACATGCCGTAATCCGCGTGGCAAACATAGCAACTCTTGTCGCCGAAATACGGATTCTTGCTATGAATCGACGCGAGCGTCGTGCTGTGCGGATCCTCCGCATCATTCGCATGGTTCGTCATGGTATGGCACGAGGCGCAAAATTTTCGTTTCGTCGTTACCTCGAAATTTGCCATATTGCCAGCCATCGCCGCAGCAATCGGTAACGGTCCGAGACCGATGAACAGCCATATTTTGACAATCCTGGACAAGGGAGGTCGCTTGACGAGAAAGACCACGAGAATGGTCGCCGCAAGCAGCGCCAGAAATAGCGCCACGGCAGAAAGGACGTTGCCGGAATCGATGTGCATAAATACTGCCACCAGGAAGTACAAGCCCGGGCGGATCTCTCGCGAACATAACACACGTACTGACAAAAGTCATGGAAACGGACAGAAAAACATGATACGCGCCACGTATGAATCGACGACTCGCCGCCATTGCATTGACTTTCGTAGCTGCCTTGCCCCTTGCTTGTGAATCCACCATTACGACAGCCCAAACGTCGGGCTCCGGAGCCGGTGGCAATTCCGGCGGTACGTCGAGTTCGTCCTCGACGACCACGTCAACGTCCGGTTCCATTGGCTCGTCCGGCGGAAAAACCACAAGCGGAGGACCAGGCACGGGCACCTGCGACGGACAAACGCCATTGCCAAATCCGCCACCGCCCATGGGTAACGCATGCAATTGCAGCGCCGCCACGGGAATCGCTTTCGATGGAGAATGCGGCGGGCTCGTATTGGCCGCGCCTTATGACGTGAGTACCATGGGCGGGCCATATTGCGATCCGGAAATAGCCTTCGCCACGAGTTACGTGTGTAAACAGTGGTTTTCGTATTCCGTTCAAGCGTGCGTCTCGCCAAACGTTGCGCCGTGTATCCAGATCAAACACGAAAACTTCGATTCGGTCGGCGATGTTCGGAGCGGAACCTTCATTGATGGCGCAGGAGAAACCTGGACGTTATCGTCGATCGTATTTGGCGACATGGACATCTTGTCACAAGCGACATCCTTCAAGGCATTGGCCACGCATGCAACGGGACAAACGATGACATTAACGGGGACGATCAACGTTTGCTTGGCTTCGACATCGGTTTGTCCGATTTGATTACGCGCCCAATCAAACTCCCTGCGCCGTCGCTCCCCAAATCACCTTGTGCAATTGCACCTGCACGCGCACCCGCAATGCATCATCGAGCACCCACTTGACCAAGTCCTTGGGATCCAGTTTTCCCCACACCGGCGACGCCAATAATCCACACCCGATCTCATTCAATCGCCGCTCCGATATGACGCCGCGCATCCATTCATAATCCAATCGATCCGCCAGGACAAACTTGATCTCGTCGCGCGTCGTCAAAAAATCCAAATTCGACCAGCGATTGCGATGGGATTCGCGAGAACCAGGCGCCTTCAAGTCCATAATCTTGTGCACCCGCGTATCCACGCGCGACACGTCCGCTTCGCCGCTCGTTTCCACCAAAACCGTCCGACCCGAATCACAGAATTCACGCAACAACGGAATCGACCCGGGCTGAAGCAATGGCTCTCCCCCCGTCAGCTCAATCAAAGGCGTCCCCAACCGCAACGCTTCATCCCGAACCTCCTCACGACGCATCCGTTTGCCACCTTTGAATGCTTGCTCGGTGTCACACCATGCACAACGCAAGTTACATCCGGTCAGACGAACGAAGGTGCACGGAAGTCCGACAAAGGACGATTCACCTTGCACGCTGGCGTAAATCTCATGGACGACGAGGGTGTCTTCTTTCACGACGGCCGCTGTCTTTTACTCCGAGACACTCGATTCGCTAGCCGGGGTTTCTTGTTTTTTCTGGAAAACGACGCTTCCCGAACCGAAACGTCGAACCTCGCCATCCGCATGGACGACGCCCAAAAGACCTTCCGCGTCGATTCCTGCCCCAATGCCCTCGACTCCTGCAACCTCGAGCCCGCGCCCGCGCAACATGTCGCGCGCTTCAAGCTCCGCATGAAACGGCGCAAGTCGTTGCTGCTCATACAAACGCACAGCATGCCCGAGTTCGCTCAAGAAACGCGCAGCAATTTGTGATCGCTCGAGGTTTGTCGCGCCGAGCCTTCGCAACGATGTCGCCCGCAGTTCGGCAGGGAAAACCATCGTGTGCACGTTGATGCCAACACCGACAATGACTGCCGCAACGGACGAACCTCGGAGTGAGGTCTCGACGAGAATACCGGCGAGTTTGTCTTCCCCAACATACACATCGTTGGGCCACTTGATCCGCGCGCTTCCCGACGTTTGCAGTGCATGATCCACGACACGCGCCACACACACGCCCACAACGAGCGTAAGGGGAGGCAACGCCGACGGAGGAATGTTGGGACGCAAAAGAACGGACAGATAAAGGTTTTCCCCGGGCGGGGAATGCCATGAATGACCGCTGCGTCCACGTCCTCGCGTTTGAGCATCGGCGAGAAACACCGCGCCATGCGGAGAGCCTTGCGCTCCGGCCTGACGCGCATCGTCGTTCGTGGATTCGGTGATGTTTTTCACGACAACCGGTCGACCGATCGTCGAACCGTACGTGTCGAGGAACGCTTCGATGCGCGTCGCGTCGAGATCTGTCACGGGGGTTTTTCGAGACTACTGGAAATCGAGCCCGATATCCGCAGCCGGCGCAGAATGCGTGAGGGCTCCGACGCTGATGACGTCAACACCAACTTTGGCCAGTTCCGTCACGCGTTCGAGCGTGATGCCACCCGACGCTTCAAGCAGAGGACGCACGGCAAGGTTGCGACATCGTTCGACAGCACGCGCGCAGTCTTCTGTAGAGAAATTGTCCAGAAGAACGATGTCGGCACCAGCAGCGATCGCTTCCTCGAGTTGGGCGAGACCATCGACCTCCACTTCGATACGCGTCGTGTGTGGCGCATACGCGCGCGACCGAGCCACCGCTGTCGCAAGTCCACCTGCGGCAACGATGTGGTTGTCCTTGATCATCACCGCACTTCCAAGATCGTTGCGGTGATTGTGTCCTCCACCGGAACGCACTGCGAACCGCTCGAGCACACGAAGTCCCGGTGTGGTCTTCCGCGTGTCCGTGATGCGCGTGGACGAACCCGCGGGCAGCGCGTCCACGTACCGACGCGTCATCGTGGCGATGCCGGTCATACGCTGGACGAGGTTGAGTGCGGTGCGTTCTCCGGCGAGCACGGCCCGAGCAGGCCCTTGTACGCGCCAGAGCGTGGTTCGTGCGGACGAACGAGTGCCATCGGCGACGAGAACGTCAACGACACATCGCGCATCCACACGAGCAAACACGCGCCGAAAAACCTCAGCGCCGCAAGCCACGACTTCTTTGCGACAAACAGCATGCGCTGTTGCCGTTGCCGCTTCGTCGATACAGGTTTGTCCTGTCAGATCTCCACCGGCGAGATCTTCATCAAGGGCACGATCGACAATGGCGTCGATGAGGGAAGGCAGGATCATGTTGTCTTCTTTCAATCACCAGCGAACGACGGCGCCGGCCCAGGTGAAACCACTACCGAACGCCGCCAGAAGCACGGTGCTTCCTTCTTTGATGCGTCCTTCAGCGAGGGACTCCGACAAACCGATCGGAATCGTTGCGGCGGTGGTGTTGCCGTAACGCTCGATGTTGTGCACGACTTTATCCTGGGACAAACCAAGTTTGTCCGCGACATACTGGTTGATGCGCATGTTGGCTTGGTGCGGAACGAAGAGATCAATCGCGTTGATGTCGATTCCGGCAGAAACCAGAGCTTCGCGGCTAACTTCGGGCATTTTTTCCGTCGCCCAGCGAAACACCTGCTTGCCGTTCATCTTCGGAAAGTGATCGCCCGCTTCGAGCATCTCGTGCGTCAGGCGTGGTTGATGATTGGACGCTGGCGCTGGAAGCCAAAGTTCTTTCGCCCCCGTACCATCCGCATGCAGATGAATGGACATGAGGCCGCGGTCTTCCGAGGGGCTTTGTCCAACGAGAACAGCTCCTGCTCCATCGCCGAAAAGCACGGCGACATCACGACCTCGCTCGTTGAATTCGACACCGGTCGAGTGCACTTCGGCGCCCACGAGCAAGACGTTCTTGTAGACGCCGAGACGAACCCACGCGTCGGCGATGCTCAAGCCGTAGAGAAATCCGGAACATTGGTTGCGCACGTCGAGGGCTGGAATCCCGGGCAAACCCAGCTTTTGACCGAGAAAACAACCAGATCCCGGAAAATTGTGGTCGGGACTCAAAGTGGCAAAAATGATCATGTCGATGTCTTCGACACGTTTTCCCGCTCGTTCGAGAGCCATCTGTGTGGCAGGAACGGCGAGATCACTGGCGCCTATGCCGCTGTGCTCGATGAATCGACGTTGTTTGATGCCTGTACGCTGCTGAATCCACTCATCCGTGGTGGGCATCGTTTTGGCAAGGTCGTCGTTGGTGACGACTTTTGAAGGTACGTAGTGACCAACTCCAAGAATCGCTGAACGCATGCGCCTATGAGTAGTGCGACCTGTGCGTATCGAAAAGACAGAACGACCGACACAACGCGTCAGCTTTCAAGGGAATAGTGGGTTGAGATTTGCGCCCAACGGGATGTTGTTGGTGAGTGAGTCGCGTACTGGCGCCGACAAGAGGTATGGATGGGCTGGGTTGAGTGACAGTGCCAAAAATCTGGATCGAGCACACAGACAACAGGTCGAAATTCTTTGTTGTTCGTCTGTAGGGCTGTGACACTCTCGCCCGTCAAAGAAGAAGCCCCATAAATCAGGTCCCCATGCGCCCTCAGGTCGGCCAGCTCATCAACAACAAGTACCGGCTCGTCCGCGTCATCGGCGATGGCGGGATGGGCAGTGTGTACGAAGCGCGTCACGAGGTGCTTGGCACCACGGTCGCGTTGAAGTTCCTTCATCCCGAGTTATCGCGACGCGCGGGTCTCGTGCAGCGATTCCTTCAGGAAGCGCGCGTCTCGGCACAGATCCAGAGCCCGCACGTCGTACGCGTGAGCGACGTCGATCAGATGCAGTCGGGACAAGCGTTCATCGTCATGGAGTATTTGGAAGGAAAAACCCTCCAGACGCTCTACGAAGAACTCTACAACGCAGGCCAAAGGCTCTCGTACAACGACGCCCTCGAATACTCGTGTCAGATGCTCGACGGTGTCGAAGCAGCGCATCGAGCGGGTGTCGTGCATCGTGATTTAAAGCCCGACAACGTGATGTTGACGAAGGGTCCCAAAGGGGAACCGTTGCTCAAGTTGCTGGACTTCGGCATTGCGAAACTGAAGGTCACAGGCGAGCTCGATCGTGGTTTGACGCGACCAGGCGTGATCATGGGAACGCCTGAATACATGGCGCCAGAGCAAGCCTATTCCGCGGATGCGGTGGATGTTCGAGCCGACATTTTCTCGCTCGGCGTGATCATTTTCGAGATGTTGGCGGGGCGTCGACCGGTTGGGGGAGACGAACCTCATCAGATTGCATCGTCTTATTTGGCAGGACAAATCGCTCAACTAACGGATCTTGCGCCGCACATTCCGCCCGATTTGGCGCGGGTGATCCACAAGGCGATGGGCCCGAAACCACCGGATCGTTACAACACGCTCGCTGATTTTCGAGCCGATTTGCTGCCGTTTGCCATCGCCGCGCATGCGCCTTCCGCAGGAAGTGCTGTCGCCACACCGACGCCCGGGTCGGTCGTGCCAAACAATGCGACGACGGTTCCGCCAACAGGTCAAGCTGGAGCGCCGATTCCGAAAACGTTGCCTCCTGCAGACGACACTCCACCTCCAGGCGCGGTTGGTCCTTCTGT
>JBGAOI010000422.1:0-6559 GCA_044221885.1 Polyangium sp. (in: bacteria) | reverse complement strand
CACGACTTGTCGAGCCAAGTTTTCATATTTGTCGCTCGATACGACGTCCAATCCACCGTCGCTCATTTCGGGTGAATACGACAACGATGTCAATGTGGGTATCTACAGCCGACTCTTGCGTTTTCCACTCGATCCCGTCACCCATCAATTGGTTGTCGATCCCCAAAGTGTCGTACACGCCAATGGTGCGTGGTATGCGGGCAATCGCAACGTGCAAGGAGCCACAGCCATCAATGGCAAGTTCTTCCTCAATGCAACACGCTACAATGGGGCGCTTTTTACGGGAGCGGTGAACCAACCGAGCAAAGTGTACCAAGCATCAGGCGGCAAATGGGGCTACATGCCCGAAGGAATTCATTACGTTCCGGAAAACGGGCGCCTTTTCATCAACACGGAAGGACATACCAATATGCCGCGAATCGTATACGCGGTAAAGGCTTCGAGCATTCCTTGACAAACACCGCGCTACAAGATATCTCGTTCGTCCGAACGACCCGAATCGAAACGGCGCAGCCAAATACAAAGGGCCAAGAACGATGCGCTGAAAGTAAGCGCTTCGATTCCATCTCGTAACGATCGCCCGTCCTCGATTTCTTCACGTAGTTCCTTCACGCCATAAACGGCGAAAAGAACCGCGAGGAGAATCATAGAAATACGAACTTTGGTCATCGTCGCACCCGTGACACATCAACCCGGTCCGCACCATTCCGCGGCAGCGTCGAGCAACCGCTGGTGATCGGGGGATCCATCCAGGAACGAGCGTTTGAATCGAGAATCCGTGACCTTTCGCGCCTTGGTCAAAAGGGCATTACGTGCGTCATTGAGTCGTTTACAACCTTCTGTTTCTTGGCCATTGGCAATAAAAGCCCAAGCATGGACGGTACGCACCAGCGATTCAGCCGATTGCAATCCACCAATGCGATCCAATATCGCCGCAGCTTCTTGCGCCAAACCCATGGCCGCCGACGCTTGCCCTTCATTCAGAAGAGCATCAGCCAATACAGCAAGCGCGGCAGCACGCTTGCCCGTCGTTTCTTCGGCATCCATGATGGCCAATGCCGAACGCGCCAAATTCGCAGCGACGGCATATTCACCTTTTTGCATCCGCATACGCGCCGCAATTGCCAACACTTCAGCTTCGCGCGGTTTGTCTTGGCGTGCGCGACACATTTCCAGCGCTTCGTCGATGAGTTTCAAGCTCTCTCCCGTATGTCCCGTGCGCTGGGAACAATGAGCCAACGTAGCTTTGGCAATCGGCGTGAAGTCGAGCTTCATTGGTTCGGCAATTTCAATGGCTCGCCGCAACACGAAAGTGGCTCGGTCATTTCCCCCGAGGAGCATATATGCATGACCGACCGTTGTTCGAGACAAACACGCGTTGCGCACATCGGCAGCTTCGGTAAATGCATCGACAGCCGCTTCGCAACGGCGCAAATATGCCGCGGGATCGCCTTCCACCAGGGCAATTTCGGCCCGCGCACTGGCAAGCCAAGCTCGGACGATGGGCCCAGCCGCAGACTTGCTCGGAATCCGCGCATGAGCCTCGCGAGCAATCTTTTTACCCAATTGCGTCACACCCGCCCGAATGACGAATACCGCCAATCGACATTCGCTCACCACGTGCGCTTCCGTCGAAACGCCTTCTTCTTCTTCGAGCGCCGCAAGTTCGTCCACGCATTTCAACAATCGATCTTTTCGCCCGAGATAACCATACGCCATGACTTGATGGCCGAATGCGGCATGCCAAACCGTTTCTCCACGGGCCGATCGCACCATGGCTTCTTCAGCCGCTCGCAAAGCTTCTGCATAATTACCAAGCCACCTATGGGCAACAGTAGCCACGAGCCACGCACGACCTCGAGCATCTTCGTCGTCGTCTTTTTTCTCAATCGCGAGAGTCGCCCACTGCACAGCGTCTTTTAATGCATTGACCGCCAACGCTTCTTCCGCCAATTTTAATGGTTCTTCTTGGGGCTTTCGCGCGCTCGTGGGACGTGGCGCCCATTCAGATTGAGAATCCGGAAGAGGAGTAAGCAATTTCGGGAGGTTTTTCCGGGATGAAGTCACTTGCGGCGGCGGCAAATCATCGAGATCCGGCGGAGACTCATCCATCACCGGATCGCCATCCACCGGCACAGCGCCAGCAGCAGACGGGCCCATGGGCGCTAGCAGCGACGGAGCACGCGCGACGAGAACGCGAGCGGTTCCTCCAACGTCACACAAAGCATCGCGAAATTCGACAATCGATTGATACCGCTCGTTCAGATCCTTCTCGAGCGCCTTGGCCACAATGGGCGCATACGGCGCTGCATGCCGCGAAGCGACAATATCGAGCGGCGGCAGCGGTCCCTTCGTAATGAGGGCCAACGTATCGGGAATCGAATCGCCGTCGAATGGCAAAATGCCTGAGAGCATTTCGTATACGACCACGCCCATGGCCCAAATATCGGCGCGTTTGTCCACGCGCTTGCCCATGACTTGCTCGGGCGACATGTATTGCGGCGTTCCGAGCACCGTGCCCATGCTCGTCAAGCTTTGCTTTGTCACGTCTTGCAGTTTGGCCAAACCAAAATCAATAATCTTTGGAATGATTTCACCAGAGGGCATTCGCGCCAAAATGATATTTTCAGGCTTCAAATCTCGGTGCGTGATTCCGAGCGCATGCGCTGCGGCCAATCCATTCATGAGCGGAATTGCAATCGCGAGCGCATCATCGGGCGGCAAGGCATGATCTTCAGCGCTACCTTGCGTTCGATGTACGTATCCCACGCCTCGAACACCGTCCCCATGCCGCCCGAAGCGATAACTCGTTGGAGTGCAAACTTTTCCGCAACGACGGTGCCTGCAGTGCGACGAATGCTCATCGGAGCAACTTCGATCGCGCGTGGTTCGAAGCCCTCCGATGAGGGCACGCCAAACCCCCCCGAATCCGCCGATCGAGCGCTCTTATCGAAGCCTTTTTGTTGGTTTTCCGCCACGCGCAGTCCTCCGTCATGTCGATGGTCGATCCATTCGACAAACGTCCCGTGGACAAACATAGCGCTTTCCCCCGATCGGAAGAAAGAACTTTCATGCAGATGAAGAAGTTGGAGGCAGCGAAGGCGGCGCTGTAGATGCGAATGGCAATTTAGCGAGGACGAATCAGGACGCTGGTTCCAGACTTTTTCCGGATTTTTTCCAACCAGCGAGACCGGCGGGCATGATGAAGACCTTCTTGTATCCGAGCTTCAGGGCGCTCCCGGCGCCCTCATGACAAGCCGTTCAATGCTCGTTTGCGCAATAAAAAACGAGCGTTGCGTCCTTGTTCTCGGGCAAGTCGGCCGCTTTGATGTTCTCGTGATCGACCCACTTTGCACCGGGAACATGACCTTTGTCGAAGACAGGTTTGGCGTTGTTGTCGAAGACGTAAAAGGCCGCCTTGCCTTCTTTCGCCTCCTTCAACTTCGCCTCCACTTCGTCCACCGACATGCGGCCAAACGCTTCGTCCTTCGAACCATGTTCGCCGGACGCGTCGCTCGACTTCTTGCATGCCGGTACGCTCATGACGAGCGCCGCAGCGAATGCGATGAAGAGATGATGACGGTTCATGATCCTCTTGACGTAAACGACGCTCATTCGTCGCTCACGCGCCCAACAACGTAGACGATTCCCCTACGTAACGCTAGGGCCCGGATCAAGAAATTTTACTTGGGAGTCAAAGCTTCTCGGAGGGTTTGTCTTAAAAACGAAGCTTGTTGGGCAGGACAATCAATCCGCGGGCCAAGGATTCGGTGGATCTGCCGGCGTGTAAGGCACGGACAACGCCTCGACCACTTTCAAGTTCGCAATGAACTTGTCGATGTACAGCAGATCATCCTGAACATCCGCGTCGGGGTTCTTTTCAAGCCACCCACTCACGTTTGGACGCAGAACTTCCAGGGTTCGTCGCGCCGTACGAGGGTCGCTGTCCGCAGCAAGTTGCGTGGCCAGCTTGAAGCCGGCGTAGATGTTCAGCATGACAAACGCTTTCTCCACCGTGTCGTTGAAGAAGAAACCATCCACGGGAGGCGCATCCGGCGGGGTTTGCGAAACGATGTTTGCCGTTTGCGTTTTCGTCATGCCCGTCGCGGGATCTTTGAACGAAAGCGACACATTGCCGACCTGCAACGGATCCGGAACGCTGATCGCACCGGGCTTGGGAACAAGCTCGATGAGCATTGCGCCGCCTCCGCCACGTCGACCTTCCGAAATGGGCTCGCTGGCGCTCGTACGACCCGCAAGGAAGAGGCTGGGAATAGAAATCGTTCCGCCACCTTCAGCGCTTTGCCATCCGTTTGTCCCGTATACACCACGCACAGCGTATCCGCCGCCCACCGACACATCGAATTTCACATCGAGAGCCACAGGAACGAGGAACGTGTCGACTTCGTCCGTAAATACTTCCACGACGGCTTTGGGGTCTTCGAGGAAGTAGAAATTGCCTGCGCCCACTTCGCCGAGATCGCGCATCACTTCGACGTCGAAGTCTTTGCCAACGCCAATCGTCGTCACGCCAATGCCCTTCTTTGCGTACGATTCCGCGAGCGAGACGAGTTTCGAGTCGGTTTGAATTCCCGCCGTCGCCACACCATCGGACAAGAAGATCACGCGGTTTTGCATCGAAGGCATGAAGTGTTTGTCCGCAACGCTGAACGCTTGGAACAATCCTTCATAAAGGTTTGTCGAGCCGGCGGCGTAAATGCTCTTGAAGGCATTTTCAAGCGTCGCTGCGTCCGATGCATTTGCATAATCGAGCACGACTTTGGCGGTCGACGAATACGTGATCAGAGAAACCTTGTCCGTGGCTTGCAATGACGGAATCATTGCGACAAGACCAGCCTTGACGTAATCCATGGCGGCGCCAGCCATGGAACCGCTCGTATCGACCGCCAATACCAAATGCAAGGGCGGGCGTTGAATTTGGCTCACGTCGATAGGCGAATTCATGCCGATCTGCACGAGTGTACAGGACGAACCCGTGATCATGTTCCCCATGATGCCGAGCATGCCGTGCATACAGACGTCGTTGCCACATGCCGGCTGGGGATAATCGAGTTTGTGTTCGGCGAAAAACCCAAGATCATCGAGCGTGCTTGGGCCGGGAATTTTGCCATCGTCGAGGATTTGTCGGAACAAACCGAAGTCTTGCGCCCCGGGTTGCGTAATTCCTGTTGTGCCAGGGCCCTGTTCCGGGACGCCCCCCGTACCACTGTTTGTCGCTGCGCTGTCAGCGCATGCGGAAAGCACCAAAGCCAAGAGTCCCGTTGCCAGGGTGAACAGATTGGATCGTTGAAGCATGATGTTTTTCCTCCCAAACTCAAGGAACCGTGGGGACGACGAGAACCGATTCATAATGTTGCATTGCGCCCGCAAACGGCGGACACGCCGTATCGCGAATGGGCAATGCTTCCGCACGCACGAGATGCAGCGTGCCGTAACCGTCTTTCAGGGCAAGGTTCGAACCAGGGCGAAGGAACGTAATCGTGTCGACGTGATCGCCCAAATAAGAAACCTCGACAGGAATGTTCAAACTGCCGCATTTGTCGTGGCTACCGCCGCAACCTTTGACCCGATCTGCAGCAATGGTTGGCTCGCTGAGAACTTCCGTCGCGCCAGCATCGGAATAACGCGCCAACATATTGCCCGTGACCGCCCAAACGATGTGCGTCGCAGTTTGCAAGCGCAAACCTTGCCCATTGGGAGCTTCACCGTTTGTCTCGGGGAACGATCCACCTTGGACCGACATGGAGGCAATCGTCAGTGAATCGCCAGCTTTGATGGGCATTGCGGCATTGGGAACGCACACGAACAAGCTTGGGCTGTTTTCCAAGACAATCATGTGACATTCATCTGGTGACGATTCCACGCTCACGACGTTGAAAGGTCCTGAACCAGGAAGAGGCGTCGACCAAGCAATGCCGGCACCGGGATCCGGAAGCGCGCAGGTGCCCGTGGCTTGCGGCTCTTCGAGAACCGGAGCGTCAAATACCGCAGGATGAGCCGACAAACCCAGTTTGCCCGTCATATCGAGCGCCAGGTTGATCATCGTATTGCCATCGGGTGCTGCCGTCGATGTCGAAAGCTCGCTATTGGGGAATTCGGAACTCGACCAAGCAACGAGCGTCGGGGGCAAACCGTCGGCGTCAATCAAGTAGGCGGCGCAATCTGTGTTTGACTTGTTCACGAGGGGCAAACCGCGGGTTGGCTCGAGCAGCCAAGCTTCCGCCGGGCCAAACAGTTCGCGCGAAAGGGCTTTCGTCGGGTCGAACATCATGTCGCTGCACGTGTACTGCACGCTCTCCTTGAAGGGACGAACTCGCACGAGACGCTGAGATTCCGTCGTATTGCCAATGACGAGCGCGGCGGGTTCACGTGGCGTGGGTCCGTTAAAACCACACAGATTGGGATCGGTACACGGCGGCCCGGGCTCTTGGCTCGTAGCCATACACGCCACGGAACCCGCCATGATGAGACCACGTTGGGTGAGCGGACGTTCCGGAATGGGTCGCTCCATTGCCGCGACAAACACGCGGTACGAGAC
>JBGAOI010000421.1:0-6569 GCA_044221885.1 Polyangium sp. (in: bacteria) | reverse complement strand
GTGTATCGAAAGTGGAAACACAAGAAATTCGCATTGATGAGAAAAGCATTCTGCACGAAGTCGAGCGAGCGATTTGGGGACAGCAACTCGTTCTCGACTTCAAAGGGGCGCAAAACATTCCGGCGCCGCTTTCGAGCGAAGGAACTCTTTTGGTGATTGGTCTTTTGACTGCGTTGTGGGCTACTCCTCGCCCCCGTCTCTTGCTGCTGGATGACATCGACAAAGCGCTTCATCCTCGCGCTCAAGGTGAACTCGTGGTTCAGCTTCGAAAGGTCCTCGCCATGGATCCAGGGCTGCAAATCATCGCGACGAGCCATTCGCCTTATTTGCTGGACCATTTCGAGCCAAACGAAGTCTTGGTGACGGCTCTTCGAGACGATGGGTCGACAGCGTGCGCTTCACTTGAAAACCACCCTGAATTCAGTCGTTGGCAAAGCACCACGCGTTCAGGCGAGATGTGGAGCTTTGTCGGTGAAGATTGGATTGTCAAGCAAGACAAACCGCGTCGGAAATCATGAAGCCTCGAGCTTATACCGTTGCCTTGGTGGTTGAAGGCCCTGATGATGCGCGCACCATTCATTGGTTGTGCGCGCGGTTATCGCCTGCCCGGCCAATGGAGTTCATTGGACTTCGAGCTGGCGATAAATGTACATATTGGCGAAACGTCGTCCATGAAGCGCGAGAACGTCGGATTCCCCCCAAACACGGGGATTTTGGCGGTACATCAGGTATTGAAGACGCCCGTACCACATTTCTTGCCCTACAATGCTTCAAGACGCATGATGTTGGGCCAAGCCTTGTCCTGTTGGTTCGGGACAGCGATGGCAAGGCCAAAGAGCGCCGTGAAGGGCTCGAGCAGGCGAAACACGACTATGCTTGGCCTTTCGACGTCGTTATCGGGATTGCTCACGTTTCTCGGGAATGCTGGGTACTTACAGCATTTCGACCTCAAAACAAAAAAGAAGAAACAGAACTCGTCAATCTGAAGAAAACGCTGGGATTCGAACCTACCGAGCAGTCCGAGCGTTTAGATGCGACAAACGAGACGGCGAAAAAGAACGCCAAACGCGTCTGGAAGCGATTGATCGAGGCGGATGGACGCCTTGATGCCGAAGAACGCGAGCGTCAATGTTGGGAGACCGTGGCTTTGGATCGATTGAAATTGCACGGACGGAAAAATGGTTTGTCGGAATTGATAGCTGAAATCGAGTTGCGCTTCAACAAATCCTAGTACGACTCGAAAACTACCTCCTCCGATACACCCAAATCACGGGCACTCCATCAAGCCCCGCAATGTGCGCCGGCGCCACGGTTCCATACGCCACCCACGCCTGATATTCCTGCCCGAGCATGTGCTGCTCGTGGTGGTAAAGCGCGAACTGCGCCTCGTGCGCCGCCGCAACTGCTCGAATGTCCTTGCGAATTCGCCCGTCGCGCAAAAACATCTCCCACGCTTGCCACGCCGTGTCGTGAATGTACACCGTTCCGTTTTTCGGAACTTCACGATTCAAATAATCCACCACCGCGCCCGTCGTAAATCCCCAAAACCCTCGATTGAGCCCCAAAGTCGCGCCACCTTTGGCTCCTCCGACGAGCGGCGTATAATTCGACAAACCCCACGGATGCGATCCCAACGTTTCCGCGACCGGCGCAGCCATCATCAAGGCGACAAACGCCGTTCCCGTCATTCGATTGTGCGCCACTTTATGCAGCAAGGCCGGCTTCAGGCGGCGCAGTTCCATGCGTAAAACCGTCACGAGGTACGTAGCGCCGATGCCCGCAAACAAAGCGAAAAATGGATACGCGGGCATCCAATGTTTCGTGCCGCCAAAAATCGGCGTCGTTGGAAAAACCCAGGCGCCATACGAAATACCTGCCGCAAATAACCACAACACAAATACCCCGGCGCCGTCCCTTCGTGTATACGTGCGCGTGCGCAATGCGCGGATCTCGGCGCGGGCACAATACAAAAATCCCACCAAACACAGCACGAGCGTGATGAGCGGTACCGTTGCGAACGTCATCACCGGCGCATAAAGTCGCGGCATGGGCGGCTTCCAATAGGTTTGCCCGAAAAACTCCATGTTGTAATAATCGTGGTGCAAGTGAAAGTTCGCATACGCGCGGAGACGCGGCATCGTGTCGTGCCAAATCCACGGCCAAAGTGCATACATCACGAGTGGCCCGAAAAACGCCATGCAGCTCAATGTCGTGAGCGCTCGTTCCGCGAGAGGTTTCGTTTCGCGTTTCGTGCGTATTGCACGCACGACCATGGCTCCAGCATGAGCCGTAAACAAAATGGGCAAAAACCAAGCATTGTGTTTGGTGTCCAGCGTCAAACCAAAACAAATGCCCGTCAAAATGGGCCACAACCATCCACCGCGATCCACGCTTTTCCAGTACGAGTATACGGTCAGGAAAAACATCGTCACGACCGGGACGTCGAAACATGCCAAGTGTGCGTGATAAAAATACCGGGGCATGAAGAAAAGCGCGAGGGCCGAACAAAATCCCGCCAATCGCCCTCGTACCTGTGCGCCAAACCGATACACGAATGCTACGGCCACACCTGAAAGTGCAATGGCTGGAAATCGATAACTCGTTCCGTCCATCGAAAACAGGTGCATTTTTTTCTGAAGGATCAAATGCGAAAGCGCAAACAGCGACTTGATGAGTCCCGGATGTTCGCTGTTCATGTGCCAAATCGAATCAATTGCTTTGCGGTCGAATGCCAATTTCGGATTGGAAAACAAAAGTTCGAACCATCGGCCGTAGGTATCCGCGGCGGCAAAATAAAAGCCTTCATCGCGCGCATATCCAAGGTCACTCACGGTCGACAGAAGCAACACCATCGCTGCAAACGCCAGCGCTGCGGCAAGAAGATCGTCCTTCCAATCGAGTTTCCGGGTGCTCATTGCGAATGGGCCTCGAAACAGAAATGCCGGTGCAGGTAGTTTTTCGTGGAAATGCGGAATTCAACCACCGCGTTCGTCTCGTTTGCATGCGTTCCGAGCGGCATCTCGAACGAAGACCAGCCATCGCCGTCTTTGTGCTCGTATCGCCCGATTTCTTCGCGATCGACGTGCACCTTGACGAGCATCGGAGCACCGGGTTTGTCCCTCTCGACGATCCAATACATCCCGCCATGCCCGCGAATGGAACTTCCCAAGCGTACGTCGGAAAAACGAATGACGAGTTCTCCCTTTGCTTGGGGATGAGCCCAGATGCAGCGCCGTGGACGAAAATCCTGATCGGCGATCACCGTCTCCGACACGTTGAAGTAATCGCCTCCAGAACATTCGAATCGCGCGGCGGGAAACGTCGGATGACCTCCAAGACCGCCCGTCAAGACCCGTGCCGTTTTGTTGAACAAACAACGTGCTTCCGGCTCGGTTATCTGGACGTCGGCTTGGCCCGAGGCAATACGGTCGACAAAATCGATGAGGACTGGCGTGTACGTGGGATTTTCCAGGCGTCGTAAAACAAAGGGACCGACGTGCCGGCGTGAAACTTCCCGAAACCCTTGCAGTTCCGAAGAGGTTTGTCCAAGCGTGCCTATTTCGAGCGCCGAGGCATACCGTGTCATGTCCGAGCGGGCCACATCTTTCATGGGAAAAACGCTGTCGCCCAATGTTTTGCGGGCCCAAGGATCCGCCCACGCGGGGGCTACGACGACCACGTCGCCGTCGTGTTTTTCTTGACGCACGGGATCGACAAGTTGCGCCCAATCCTCGGGATTTGGCGATTTTTTCTTGTGGTACACGTGAAGCAGTAGCTCGGCCAAACCCAATGCGGCCACGCCAAACACCAGCGCGCGCGCTTTCCAGCGCTTGGGAGCTTGCGACGTCGCGCCGGTCATCCCGTCACCTCGCCCGCCTCCTCGCGACGTTCGCGGCGTACGAGCACAATACACGCAAGCAGCGTGCCGAGCCCAATGAGCAAGCCCGAAACAAATCCGGGCGCTCGATAACGGAGTTTCAGGTCGTGCGTTCCCGCGGGCAAACGCACAGCGATACGGTTGTCCAGGTTGATCAATGTTCCGATCGACGTGGACCAACCTTCGTCGAAATTCATGTTGAAAACGAGAAGTGCGCCGTCCGAGGCTCCATCGATGTGTTCCCTGCCCTTCCGCGAAAAAAACTTCACCTCGGTAACGTTTGTCCGTTCGCGCCAACGCGCCCTTTCGATCGAACGGCGGCGTGCCGTAACAATTGATCACGCCCCGGTTGGCGATCATGGCCAGGTACATCGGGCCGACCCAATCACGCTTCTTGTAATGGTAGGGTACGTCTTGGTCGAACGAAAACTCGCCGCCTCGCGGGAGATTGTCCGGTGGAACCATCCACATCGACTGGTTCATGGGCAGTTGCGAGATGCGAGCGACATCCTGAGCCAGGAAAAACACCAACACGGCGACGCCTGCGTCAGTCCAGGGGTGCTTCTTGCCGATTTTTTCGACGATCCGCCCGAGACCCGCCGCAACAACGAGCGCCAACACGAGCACGGCGGGATACAAAAACCGCGAAGGCACATGTTGCGATTTGAATATCGGGACAAACGCATGCAAAAGCGTCCAGGGAGCTTGGGGGTGAAACGCGCCAAACCCGAGCAGGCCAAGAAAAACGCCTGTCACCTTGAGCGCCGCTTCGCGTCGACCCTGAACCAGCAGAATACCAAGGCCCAAGAGCAAAACTGCGGGCAACGAAATGTACATGCCCCACTCGTGCCAACCATACGGCGCAACGCGTGCGGGCCTGGAAAAATAGCTCTGATCGGGCGATGTGAGCAGCGTGAAAAACGAGCCAAGCTCGAGAGCTTCCGTGGATGGAACAAGACGCGGCGCTTTGCCAAAGACGTCGAGCATCGGCACGAACTTCGGTGCGGCAAGACCAACCCCACACAATCCGCCGATGGCCAACACGATGAGTGGTCGAAGGTTTTTCTCGAAGATCGACAACATCAAGGCATAGAGTCCAAGCGTGAGCACCGTGTGCGGCAAAGGATAAATGCCTCCCGCGTACACGAGGCTCGCGAACGACGCGCCGAGCAAGACGATGTCGAGGTTCTTGGCCGAGGTTTGTCTCGAACGCTCGAAAAAAAACAACGCCCACGGCAGAAAAGCGTAGGCCAAGTGCCACGTATGTCCGACGGCGGTTTGGAGTCCCCAACGGCCGTTGACCGCCCATACGGCCACGACAAACGCGCGCGCAGCGTGACTTCGTGTGAATTTCGAGGCTGCGGCATACGCACCTACCGCGCCAAGCAGCGCCATGCCGAACACTTCGATACGCAACGCCCACGCCATGGGCAAGACGAGGTACGCGAAAAGCCATGGCGAAACGAGCGTCGTGCCCGATTCGACATAACCCCACGCGGGAAATCCTCCGCACGCGTACGGATTCCAAAACGGCATCTCGAAGTGTTCGACGAGCGCTTGGCGCGTGAGGTACCGATGCGACGTTTGCGCGTCCCAGTCGTGAAAACCAAACGTATCGAGCACACGCAACCACGGCAGCATCACGATGATGACGGCTGACAGGATGGATGTCGCCGCGATCAACGCCGCGAGCGTTCGCGGAGGATCTGCCGCAAGCGCTTTGAGCTTTTGGCGCAAAGATGAAGGGTTCGGCGCGGACGCGTTCACGTGTCGGGGCGACGTTAGCACGTTGCTCTACGAACCGTGCTCGACTAAAGGCAAGTGTCGTGCGACTTCTTCAGCGAGCGTTTTACGAGGTTCACCGCAAGGCCGTTCAGGCTCCGCGGACCCAGCGGATCACCAACACGTTCGTACATCTTGCGGGAACGGCTGAATCGCTTCTCGATGTGGGTGCTGGCAATGGTCGTGTAGCCGCAGAAGTGGCGCGACGTATCGGAGCGCGGAACGTCGCAGGCGTGGATGTGCTCGTGCAGCCCGACGCGGCGATCCCGGTGCAATCGTACGACGGTGAACGAATTCCATTTGAGGACAAATCATTCGAGGTCGTAACGATCTCCGATGTGCTCCATCACTGCGCCAAACCTCGCGAGGTGCTTCGCGAATGTTTGCGGGTTGCGTCGCGGTGCGTCCTGGTGAAAGATCACTTTTGTTTCGGTCCGCTTTCGAATGCGATGCTGTGGGCGCTCGACGTGACGGGAAATGCTGAAGCGGGCATATTGGTGCGCGGGACGTATTTCTCGCCAAACCAATGGGTGGAGATGGTGCGGGATGCCGGCGGGCTCATTGGGGCGCTCGAGTGGCCCATGCAAATTCACGCGACGCCGATTCGTTGGGTGACGCGGGACGAATTGCAATTCGCGATGCGGGTGGAGAAGGCGTAAACGCCGGGGCTTCGAGTGTTGGCGAGACAAACGCGGTGATTTGCGCGCAAGGGAATTGAAAGTGCACGCGGTGATTTGCGCGCAAGAGAATTGAAAGCGCACGCCTTGATTTGCGCGCAAGAGAATTGAAAGCGCACGCGGTGATTTGCGCGCAAGAGAATTGAAAGCGCACGCCTTGATTTGCGCGCAAGAGAATTGAAAGCGCACGCCTTGATTTGAACGTTCGCGCCGCGCGCGAACCAGCGCGCGTC
>JBGAOI010000420.1:0-6591 GCA_044221885.1 Polyangium sp. (in: bacteria) | reverse complement strand
AGCTTGCGAAAGGCGGCTTAAGTTAGCGGTTATGGGGTATGGGGGGGCGCAGCCGTCGGCGATGTCCTTTTTGGCGCTGGGGCCAAAAAGGAGTAGTGAAGCCGGCGGCGAAGCCCCCCATCGTCAGTTTACGCTGCGGGGCTTCGCCCCGCAGGAAAGGCTGTTCGCGAAGGGCGCCTGTTGGCGCGCGTAGCGAACGTTCAATCCAAGGCGTGCGCGTTCAATTCCCATTGCCTAGAAATCAAGGGACTCGCCCGCAAATCCCTCGCCGACAAATCACCGGACTTGCATTCGACGTAAACGTTTGTCCGAAATGCGGTGGGGCATGAAATGGCGTCAGATTGTATTGATGGCCGATGCCATTCGCGAAGGCTTATCAAGGGCGGGTTTGGCTGGGGCCCACAACATGACGTGTCAGCTCGACGAGGACTGAGCTCGCACGCCAGGGGTGAAGCGGCGTCGCTGCGGGCGAGCTTGAGTCCTCGACGAAGTTGATGTATTGATGGATTCATCATGCAGTGCCACATCTGCGGAAAGAAACCCACGAAGGCGGCGAAGTGTCCAACGTGTGGCCACATTCCAGCCTACTTTTGCGACGGATACCTCTGCCAACCTTCGCTTTGGAGGACGGGGCCGACGGAGAAGCCGAGCTCCATCGCGCTGATGAACTTCAAGTGCGAGAATTGTGACTCGGAGCTCGAGCTGGAAGCTCTCCCTGCGTCTTTCGACACGCGCGTCGAGCCGGGTAAGCTTTTCGGGTTTATCGGCACCTATCTGCTGCACGGTTATGGCGACCATCCTCCCGACGGCGGCGCAGGGTACAAGTTCGCGATTGCACATTTTCTGAACACGATGGCACCCGAGACGACGGGCTGGACGTTCCTCGCCAACGGTACCCTGGACAACCCGAAGACGCACGGGAACAGGCCTCTGATCGCGATGGCATTATCGCATAACCAGGCCATGGGGAAGAATATCCTCATCACGAAAGCTATGGAGTGGGTCAAGTCGTGGCTCAAGGGGCTCTTGCCGTTCAACGTGGGGCTCGTGCCTGATTCCTTTTATACATCGGCGATGGTCGTGAACAAAAGCTACGCGGTCTGCGAGAACGTCCCGAGCAACGACATGAGCATCCCGCAGCCCCTTCGTGGCGAGGGGAATTACTCGTCTCGCGCCACGAAGACCGAAACCGACGCGATCGTCGCCTACATGCTGGATCAGAAGATTCAGAAGCGGATCGGCTGGCCGGCGTTTTCGGTATGGGACTGCAACTGCTTCCACAATAGCGGCTATATCATGGGCAAATACGCCCTGGATACGGCCATCGCGGTGTCGCGAGAGGTCGATCCGCCCGTGCTCATCGTGAATATCGATCAGCATTCGGACGCAGGTAGCAAAAATCAGAGCATCGTCAGCAGTGATCGATGGGGCTATGCGCTCGCCGAGTGCTACCCGAACAGCTCTTACCTCTCCGTCGCAAGCGCCGGGAAAGAAACTGCGCATCAGATCGAGACGTATTATCGACCGGGGGACAGCGCCGTCGCGACCCTGAGACCTTTGCACATCCCCGGCCAAAACAAGTTCACGAACACGCATATCGGGCATCTGTTCACCGGGAGCAAGCAGGAGAAGAAAGCAGCCCGGGATCTGCTGAAGGCCTACTGGACCCTCTTGCTGACGAAGATCTACCCGAATGTCGAGGGGCGCCCCGGGAACTTCAAATTCGTGTACCTGACCATCGACCGCGATTGCATGGTGGGCAACCTCAACCAATGGGGGGACGTAAAGGCGATCCTGCAAAACTACGAGCAGGTCGCCATCCTGGCGGACACCATTTTGAGCACGCTGGTCTCAACGGGCGCCAGGGTCGTGGGGTTCGACGTCACAGGTTTGCCGGAGAACCACGAATTGCTCCAATGCAACCTGAGCAAGGGCGAGAAGGCGCAGCCGTCGAAGGTGCTGACCGATATGCGAGCGGAGCTTGCTGCTTTCCAGGAGGTCTTTCGGCGGCACATCATCACGCAATGATCGCGGTGATGCAGGAATCGCGGCGCGGCGCAGGCGGGGGCTTCAGGCATTCTTGTTCCATTCGTCTCAGCGTATCGGGTCCCAGAACTCGAAAACAAGAAGTTGTAGCGAAATGCGTCGACCTCGCTCGTCGCTTTGGCCAGCAAATCCGCTGGATGGCCTGGAACCCGTGACATCGCCGTCCTATTCGTTGCGCAGCAAAACCGCTTCGACCAAGGGCGCGGCGAGTGCTCCCAGTTCTTCCGTCACGACCGCAATGTGTCCCGCCCCATCGAGCCATCCGCCGCTGTCCCAAATCGCTGCTTCCGCGCCATCGACTTGTGGCGAAATGATCGCCAAACTATCTTTGGGCGGTGGTCTTTCATCGTAAAGCCAACGCAACAACATGCGATGACGCCATTTTCGTAGCGTGAGTCCCGCGAGCAATCCGGGACGTGTGCGCGGCAGTGAAAGCATATCATCCACCCAGCTCAGGTTTTTCAAACTAAACAAGTGATCGTCTTCGGTAAGCAGTGGTTGCGAAAAAATAGGCCGCGTTTCGGGCGAATAACCTCCATAAACACGCAAAACCACAATGTCGTTGTCGACATCCAATCGACCCGGAATACTCGCTTCCATTTTCCACGCATTCGTTCCCGCTGCTCGTTTGACGACGCGAGGTTTTCCCGAGGCCCGTACCGAAGGCTGAATGGCATACACGTTTTTTTGCGCTTGAGCCGCCGCAATCGCTCGTTCCAGATGAGGCTGCCATAGGAGCGTGATGTGTATGCCCGCAGGGATGATTTGACCCATGGCTTCGACAAACGGGGGCGGTGGTTCACGCAATTGCTCTATCATCGAGCTTTGAAAAATCGAATGAAGAACATCGATGCCATACCGCATACTGCATTGCTGCATGACGGTGCTCAGGGGCAGATTCGCGGGAAGTGTTACTCCTTGGTCGTGCAAGAATTGTTCAATTTCTTTTTTTAATGAGGCGCGACTGTCCTGCCCATCGCCGAGCACGAGCGAGAATGGTTTTTCTAGGACATGTTGCAGTGCCGGTGCAAGCCGTTTCGTTTTCGACTTGTTCCGCGGTTGCGCGACTTTGCGGTTCTTGAAATTAAAAATCACCGAATCGGAAGCGCGCAGATAAAGCACCGGGGAAAATGCCTCGGCACTTGCAGTAAGCAGCGTGCTTCGAGCCGCCGCAAGGGCCGCTCCAACATCGCCTTCCGTTCGTTCCGCGCCCGTCAAGGTTCGATACAATTCCGCGCTCGCGCTTCGTCCTGTGTCGGCCCCCAAAGGCCATAAGTAGGCAATGACCGCGTCCGCACCGGCTTTGCTCAGTATTTCACCAGCGCTCCCGAATACACCGGGTTTGGCGCCTTCGCACGATTCCAGCACGACGAGACGCAATTCTTCCATGAAGCTTGCTTGCAGTTCACGCGCGAGTGATTCCACCGTAATCCATTGCTCGTCGCCATCTTCGTCATCTGCGAGGCGCAACGTCGGACGACCTTGCAAATTGATCCCTCCATGCCCAATGAAATGCACGATGTGTGGACTTTTGCCACTACGCAGACGATTAAAGAGAACTTGGGCATTGATATCCCCACCAACAATGGGATCGAGCCATTCTATTTCGCCTTTTTGAATGCAAGGGTCGAGCGCTTCGAGCAAATGATCCACGCTTGGTTGTGCATTTCCGGGCGCAATGACGAGGATACGCACAGCGGTGCGCACGAGACGCGGCTCCCATGGATCTTGGGACGAAACACCACGCGCGACCACGAGTTTGGGATCGATCCCGAGAAATCCTTCGGCTGTTCCCGGTTTGCAAAGCGCTTCCCACGGAATGGCTTGAAGGTCGCGCTGATTGATGAACAAGCGCACGAGTACGCGGGTATCTTTGGCGGATTCGACGAGTCGCACGAGAACGTCCCGCAGTTCGCCTTGAAAAACGTCTTGGTGCAAAGCTTGTGCATACCCGAGCACGTCGGACTCGATCGTTTTTCGCGCACGCACAGCGCGTCCGACTTTGCTGGTAAACGACTGGAGATTCAACGAGCCTTTTTCGGACGAAAACTTGTGCGGCGCAGGCCGCTCGCCCCGGCTGCCACGTGCCGAGAGACGAATTCGTTCGTCGTCCGCGTCAATCTCGATGTCTAACCACATACATTTAGCGTCACCGAGATCCTAGGGGGTGTCAAGCAAGGCCGCCGGCTCGTGGTTTGCGGGTACCTAGGCGTGTTGCGAGACGAATGTTCCGACACGAGCATTGCATTTCCACGTGGCGAAGGGTGGACCCGCCGAAGTGGGTGCAAATGGCCATGACACGGCATGACACGAGCATGTCGGCAACGGCGATATTCGCGAAAGGCCATGACACGGCATGACACGGTGAGAATTTCGCGATTCGAGGGGTCGAATTCACGCTGGAGACAAAAAAGCTTGCGTAGAGGGTGGATCGGCGGTTGGTTTTGGATCGAGGAAAAGACATGACCACGCCGATCCATCATCGAAGTCGAAAGCGCAGGGGTTGGTCGGGGCTGGGTTTGACCCTGGTGGCGTTGTTCGGCCTGGCCGGGTGCGTCCAAGCCGAAGGGAAAGTTTGCGGCGAAGGCGTTTGTCCGATCGGGTATCGTTGTGCGCAAGGTCAGTGCTTGGAGGGGGCCGAGACCTGCGGCGACGGGGTGCTCGAGGAATCCGAATCACAAGCGGGCGCCGAATGCGATGATGGAAACGACGTCAATGGCGATGGTTGCGATTCGAATTGCAAAAAAACAGCCTGTGGCAATGGCATCCAAACGACGGGTGAAGGTTGTGACGACGGCAATCTCGTCGACGGAGACGGTTGCGATAACAACTGCACGCCGACGGCGTGTGGCAATGGCGTTTTGACACCGGGCGAAGTCTGTGACGACGGCAATGACGTTGACGGCGACGATTGCGACAGCAACTGCACGCCGACGGCGTGTGGCAATGGCATTTTGACCACGGGCGAAGTCTGTGACGACGGCAATCTCGTCAATGGCGATAACTGCGACGAAAACTGCAAACCGACCGGGTGTGGCAATGGCATTGTGACCACGGGCGAAGTTTGTGACGACGGCAATCCCGTGAATGGCGATAACTGCGACAATAACTGCAAACTGACCGCATGTGGCAATGGCATTGTGACCACGGGCGAAGCTTGTGACGACGGTAATTTGGTGAATGGTGATGGCTGTGATGAAAACTGCACGCCGACCGAGTGCGGTAATGGCATTTTGACTGCGGGCGAAGTTTGTGACGATGGCGATTTGGCAAATGCGGACGGTTGCGACGAGAATTGCACGAAAACCGGGTGTGGCAATGGTATTTTGACCACGGGAGAAGCTTGTGACGATGGCAATTTGGTGAATGGTGAAGGCTGTGACGAGAATTGCACGAAAACCGGGTGTGGCAATGGCATCTTGACCGCGGGTGAAGGTTGTGACGACAGCAATTTGGTGAATGGTGACGGTTGCGACGAGAATTGCACGAACACCGCGTGTGGCAATGGCGTTCAGACCGCCGGCGAAAGTTGTGACGATGGGAATTTGGCGAATGCGGACGGTTGCGATTACAACTGCACCGTATCGGCGTGCGGCAACGGCGTCTTGGCAGGAAACGAAGTTTGTGACGATGGCAATGTCATAAACGGCGACGGTTGCAGCGCAAACTGCACGTCCAATGAAACGTGCGGTAATGGCGTTACCGATGCCATCCGAGGCGAGACGTGCGACGACGCGAACACCACGAGTGGCGACGGTTGCAGCGCTGATTGCAAGTCCAACGAGACGTGTGGCAATGGAATCGTCGACGTTGCAAAGAATGAAGAATGCGATTGCGGCGGCAGCGGCGACGTTTTGCCGGCGGGACCCGAATGCCAGGGCAAACCCAATTCGGCAACAGGAGGGTATTGCCGACTCGATTGCCGCATTCATTGCGGCGACGGTGAAAAAGCACAGGACGAACTTTGTGACTCTGCATTGCCGGTCACGACTCCTTGCGCGGATCTCAATTACGACTTCGGCCGCCCGGGATGCGCGCAAACGTGCAATAGCTTTACGACAGACTCCTGTGGCCATTGGAACTGGCACCCCGAAGATTCCGGAACGGGTAAGTTGTTATCTGGTATTTGGGGATCCGGTCCGAGCGATATTTTTGCTGTCGGAGATTTCGGGACCATCGTGCATTATGACGGCCACGCTTGGACGCTCATGGTCTCCCCCGCGCTGAGCCCACAACTGTGGCTTCATGGTGTATGGGGAAGCAGTTCCAGCAACGTCGTCGCGATCAATTATTATGGCAGCATCGTGCAATTCGATGGAATGACCTGGAACACCGTTCCCGGCCTCCAGCTTCCTTTACTGTACGGCATTTGGGGCAGCGGACCGGGCGATATTTATATCGCCGGCGAAAGTGGCGCAATGGCGCATTACACGGGTTCCGGTTGGACCAGCACAAACACGGGCACTCCGCAACGCCTACTGGATGTGTGGGGGAGTGGGCCAGGTAATGTATACGGCGTTGGCCTAGGGGGCGCCATCGTGCATT
>JBGAOI010000041.1:0-24412 GCA_044221885.1 Polyangium sp. (in: bacteria) | reverse complement strand
TCACATCGCTCATCTTGTCGCTCACCTATGTGCCCGCGGCGATGAGCCTTGTTTTGCGCAACAAGGACGTTCCGGAACGCGATCCACTGCTCGTGCGTCTCGTGGATCGATTTTACGGTCCGCAGTTATCGTTTGTGGTCAAACGACCTAAGCTCGTAGCCGTTGCAGCACTGGCTTTGTGTGCAGTTGGCGTGGCGTTGTTCATGCGTGCGGGGAGCGAGCTTGCGCCGCAACTCGATGAAGGGGATCTCGTTGTGCAAACGACGCGAGCGCCGGACATCAGTTTGGAAACGGCGGCGCTCGAAGCAGGAAAGCTCGAAGCTGCTGCGCGGAAAGTGCCCGAGGTGGATCAGGTTGTGTCGCGCGTGGGCAGTCCAGCGGTGGCGACGGACATCATGGGTCTCGAACAAGCCGATGTGTTTATTACGTTGGCACCACGTGATCGTTGGCGGCCTGGTTTGGAACGAGAAACGCTCATCGAAGAGATTCGTCAACGTGTGGATGAAGCTTCACCTGGTGCGGATCCGTCGTTCACGCAGCCGATTCAAATGCGCTTCAACGAACTTCTTGGGGGCGCTGTATCAGACGTGGCGGTGAGTGTGTACGGATCGGATCTCACGACGCTGCGTGAGTTGTCGGAGAAGATTGCCAAGGAGATTGCGCAAGAGCGAGGTGCGGCGGATGTAAAGATCTTGGCGCCGCCGAATGTGTCGCTCATCGAGGTGACTCCGAAGCCGCTCGAGGCATCGCAAGTGGGTCTTGGCGTGAGTGAGGTGCTGGATGCTGTGCAAGCAGTGCGTAACGGGATCGAAGTCGGCACGACGTACGATGGATTGTTGCGCATTCCGGTGATGTTGCGTTTGGATGGTGCGCATGGAGCGTTTGATTTGCCAAACCTTGGATTACCGACGGCAGCCGGCGGCATCGTGCCGTTGTCTCGAGTTGCGCAAGTGGATGAATTACCGACACCGGGCATGGTGAGTCACGACAACGGTGAGCGACGCATCGTGATTGGGTTCAACGTGCGCGGTGCGGATCTTGGTGATCTCGTGGCGCGAGCGCGAGCGCGCGTCGACCGAGCGGTTCCACCGCCACGCGGATATCGCGTTACGTGGGGTGGGCAGTACGAAACGTTTCAAGAGGCATCGCGGCGGCTGCTGATCGTGGTGCCAGCCGCGGTGACGCTGATTCTTGCGGCATTGTTTGCGGCGTTTCGTAAAGTAAAACCCATGCTCATCATCTTCACGAACGTGCCGTTTGCGTGTGTCGGAGGGATCGTTGCACTGTCGTTGCGCAGCATGCCCGTTTCGATCTCGGCGGCAGTTGGATTCATCGCACTCAGTGGTGTCGCCGTCTTGAACGGTGTGGTGTTGTTGTCGCGCGTGTTGGCGAACGAAAATGAGGGCATGAGTCCCGCCGAGGCTGCTGAAAAAGCGGCGCGGTCACGAGCCCGTCCGGTACTCATGACAGCGCTCGTTGCGGCACTCGGGTTTGTCCCGATGATGTTGTCGCGTGGTGTTGGTTCTGAAGTGCAGCGGCCTCTGGCGACGGTTGTCGTGGGAGGTCTCGTCACATCGACGATCCTGACGCTGCTCATCGTGCCGAGTCTTTATGGTTGGATCAGTCGGCCGCGTGTGACAATTCCGCCGGGCACTGAGCCACCTGTGACGAGTGTTCCATGAAACTGTTTGTCGTCGAAGATGAAGCCAAAATGGCACGTCTGCTCGAGCGAGGTTTACGTGAAGAAGGTCATCAGGTGGACCTCGCAGCGAACGGCAGGGACGCGTTGGAACAGGCGATGGACGTTGGGTATGACGTGATCGTTCTTGATTGGTCGCTGCCGGGAATGGACGGTGTTTCCTTGCTTCGCCGTTGGCGAGAACGAGGACTCAAGACGCCAGTGCTGCTCTTGACGGCGCGAGGCACAGTAGGCGAACGCGTGACCGGGTTGCGAGCAGGGGCTGACGATTACCTGGTCAAACCTTTTGACTTCGAAGAATTGGTCGCACGTCTCGAAGCGTTGCATCGTCGTGGTGCTGGACATGACACGTTGGCGAAGATCGGTCCGATCGCGATTGATGCTCGACGTCGGGTGATTTCGAATGATGCAGTGGAAGAGACGTTGACGGCGCGCGAGTTTGCGTTGTTGTCGGAACTCGTGGGGCATCTCGGCGAGACGCTGACGCGAACCGAACTCTTGAATACGGTATGGGGGACGGGATTCGTTGGAGCACCAAATGTTGTCGATGTGTACGTGGGGTATTTGCGGAGCAAGCTTCGATCGGTTTCGGGCGAAGTGGTGATCATTCAATCGGTGCGTGGCATTGGGTATCGATTGACATTGGCGAAAGCTGGGCAAGGCGCATCATGAGAGTCCGCACGCGGCTTTTGTTTTTTGGTGCGGCGTTGCCGGCATTGGCGCTTGTATTGACGGTGGTCGTTGCTGGGGTGGTGTTTCGTTCGAGTCTCCTTGGTGCGCTGGATCGGGCGCTGTTGGCGCAGGCAGCGGTGGAGAGTGTGAGTTTGTTCGATGGTCCCGACGGGAAGCCACACGTGCACTTGGGGAAGTCGCCCTTGGCTGAAAATGTCCGCACGTTTGTCCCAATGGCGGGGCTGTTTCGAGCATCCGGGGAATTGGTGGCGTATTTTCCCGAGCATGGTTGGGTTCCTGATCCGCCAGGAAAAACTGCACTCGCGGATGGTCCTCGGCTCGAGACGCACGTGGATACCGATGGTCGGCTCATGCGTACGTTGACGGTGCCCGTGCATTCACCAGCGGGTGAGCAATTCATTTTGACGTTGGAAAGTTCCTTGTCGGAAGTCGACGCAACCATGACTCTTTATTGGCGGGCGACTTTGGGGCTTGTTGTGGTGACGGTTGCGCTGTTGTTTTTCTTGCAATGGGGGCAAGCGGGCAGTATGAGTCGGCGTATTGCCGATATGACGGGGCAATTGCCGGAATGGCGCGGTGGCGCCTTGGTGTGGCGACTGCAGCCGGATCCGACGGGAGATGAGATTGCGGATTTGCGAGTGGCATTGGCTGAGGCGATGGAGCGATTGCGTTTGGCGCGGGATGCGCAAGAGCGGCTTATTGGCAATGCTGCACATGAATTGCGTACGCCGCTGGGATTGATGCGCACCGAGATGGATCTGGCATTGCGAAAAGAGCGCAGCGCCGAGGAATTACGTGAAGCGCTTCAGGAAGCGCGAAAAGAAGTGAATCGATTATCGACGTTGGCCGCACGTCTCTTGGATTTGGCAGCACTCGGAAAAGTGACATGGGAAGTGAAGCCCGGAGACTTGACAATGGTTCTTCGCGACGCACTCGATGCATGCGAAGCAGAAGCGGAAAGTCGAGGCATCAAATGGGTGCTCAATGTACCCGATAATGGTCGTGCCCATTTCGAGGGCCATACGATGCGTCAAGCCATTGATAACCTGCTTTCCAATGCGTTGACGCATGCGCCGAACGGTTCGACCATTTTTGTCGAAATGACCCCGAATAAGAGTTTCTGGCAGATCAAGATTCGAGATGAAGGAGTAGGGGTAGCTCCAGAAGATGCCGAACGGATTTTCGAGCCGTTTTACCGCGGAGCCAAGGAAAAACAGGGTCAAGGGGCGGGTTTGGGATTGTCAATCGTGCAAGAAATCATGCGTCGTCATGGCGGAACGGTGGCACTCGAACCAGGAAATGGTCTCGGTGCAACGTTTGTGCTGGAACTGCCAAGTAAAGAGTAAGTAGCGGCGACGATTGAATCACGCGCCAGGCTGGCGCTTGAACTCGACACTTTTTCCCAAGTGACCAAGACGCCGAGCTTCCAAGCAACATGGCGAACCTGGCTCGACTTCCCGACACCCCTCGGGACGGGCGAGGTAGATCGAACACGGATATTGGTCAGGGGTCGAGACGTCGAGCGCGCCGCAATGGTCGCCGTCGTTTTTGATGAAGCGAAAGAAAGGTGGCCGGTCAAGGATCACGGTGAGACGATGTAGGACATCGGGTGACAAGCGCGCTTCGTCCAGTTCGTGCAGAAGGACAGTGTGTGGGCCGTGATGGCAACATCGCCCACAGGAGATACAATCGGCGCCGTCGGGGTCGGGTTGTCCGTGGAGCGGCGTAAGGGGCACGGTTGGGAAGCTAGAACGAGGTTCTCGTTATGACAAGCGGGAAAAAAGTGGCTGGCACCTTATCAAATGTACGATGAAATGCGTCTGCCAAAGTGGCTGGCACCTTGATCACCTTGATAATGTAGCATAAAATGCATTTTCCAAAGTGGCTGGCACCTTGAAAACGTAAGTAAATTCACACTGATGTACTTTGTGCTCAGGCGAGGTGCCACCTATGGGGAAGTGCCATTAGCTGCCCTGGCCGTGATTGAAGAGATGGGCGGAAGGCTTCGAACGATGTTCTGCGTATGTATGGGAGTGAAAAGTGGCCGGCACCTTGCTATATGTATGATAACGTACATCTGGCAAAGTGGCTGGCACCTTGCAGATGTACGATAGAGATCATTCACAAAGTGGCTGGCACCTCGTGAATGTATGACAGGATGCTTTGGGAGAGGTCAGGGCTTGGCGCGTGGGGACTTGGCCGGCTTGGCGGCTTTGGCGGCTTCTTTCACCGTTTTGGCCAGCTCGCGGCGGAGCTTCGTCACTTCGTTGGACGGGAGCTTGCGTACCAGCTCCATGATGTGATCGCGTTCGTCGTCACCTGGGAACGTGAGCACATACAGTGGCGGTAGACCAAGACCCTTCGCAACGCGCAAGATGGTCTGGATGGTGATCGCAGCGAGACCGTGCTCGATGCTCGACAAATGCCCCTTCGAGAGGTCGCTCGCTTCTGCGAGTTCCGCCAAAGAGAGGTTGCGTTCCTGGCGCAGCGCGCGAAGACGCTCGCCAACCTTCAAAGCGTAGGGTTCTGGTTCAATTCGCCTAGGCATGCGCGACCATTACCACCCCAGCTCGAAGACACCAAGAAAAAAATCACGGTATCAAGAAAAAAGTTTGTCTTGCGGTGGTTTGGCAGGGTAATGTAATACTCCGCCACACCCCCACCTCACACTGACCACCCCCGAGCCGCTAGGCTCACGCCCTCTTTCGTCCGTCCCACGCAAGCGAACTCCATCTCTTTGTCAAAAAGGTGATTTCGTTTACGTTTTACAAAGCGGTGCATCGTGCGGCGCCCAGCATCACGACGCACGTGCTGGTACCTGACCACGAGCAATCATCCGCGCCCGTTCGGCAAGACCTTGAACCACCGAGTGAAATGTTCGGAGCGATTTGACCTTGTTTGGCCCAAATCGCTCCGCGATGCTTCGCGCTATCACCGGCACCCGCGCCGTACCTCCTGTGCAGCATACGAGGTCAATTTCACCGAAACCTAGTCCAGCCGCAGCGACGGTACGGTCGAGTGCCCCAACGATCGCTTGCACCTCGCGTGCCGCGCCCGCCTCGAATTCACTTCGCCGGACCCGTTCGTCCAAGTGAATCGTCGGATACTCGAAATGAAATGCGGCTTCATCGTGACCCGACAATGCACACTTCGTACGCTCGATTGATTCGAATAACTTGAACGCCAATGAATCTTCCACCAAACACAAGAGATGATCCATTTTGCGCTTGTCCTCCACACCCAACGACCACGATTTCACATCGCGCAAGAAATTGAGCACATCGCGATGTTGCAGCACCGTCATGTCCGCCGGTGAGCACAGCTTCTCCATAATGCCCTTCGGCATTGTGAGCGTATTCGATCCAAACGGCACTCGATACGTGACATCCGCCCCAAAATGACGCGCAATCTTATGGCGCATGAGACTTCCATCCAGCGCATCACCCGCAATCGAAATGCCCCCTAATGCCAATACATGTTGCGGATCGAAACCATCGGGATGCATTCGTACAATGGTATAGTCCGACGTACCGCCCCCGAAGTCCGCCACGAGCACAATGCGAGGTTGGTCAAGATGGACCTGAAAATCTTGCGCCGCTGCCACAGGTTCAGGACAAAACGAAACTTCCTCGAAACCGCCAAGTTTTGCCGCCTTTTCGAGTCGTGATTCGGCCAGCGTATCGTCCTCCATATCGACCGAAAACTTCGCAGGTCGTCCCAAAACGACACGCCGAACATCCACCCCAAAATGCCGATTGGCCCGTGCACGCATGACCCCCAAAAATCGCCCCACCAGATCTTCAATGGACACAACGCGATGACCAATCTGCGTTCCCGTAAAAGCACGATAGGGCAGAAATTTTTTGATGGATCGAATCAGGCGCCCTTGCATTCCAGCATCGACGAATTGATCAATCGCGGCACTACCGCACGAGAATTCGTTTTGCCCGAAATACATGAGCGAACGCAGAACGGAAGGATCGTCGGCTGTATCGTCGAGCGGAATGGGCGGCACCGTTTCGTGCGCATTGGCTGCCGCAAGAAGCGAATTCGATGTGCCAAAATCGATGGCATACCATTCGGGTCGGAAGTCGATACCGTTCGTTACGCGCATGGGACGCGCTGTATGTAACGAAAAACGAACCTTGGCAAGGAACGACCGCCCTTACCCACACAAATGGTGGTTGCAGCCGTCAAACGACATGATCGCAGCAGAGGGGAGATGTACGAAAGATTCAGCGACCGCGCGCCGCAGCTTTCGCAGCTTTCGCCGCGCCCTTGGCCGCTTCTTTGGCCAAATCTTTCACCTGCTTCGTCAATTCACGCCGAAGCTTTGCAATCTCCTGGGACGGCAACTTGCGCGCCAATTCCACGACATGGTCCCGATCGTCTTCATCGGGAAACGTCAACAAATAGAGCGCCGGAACTCCAAGTCCCTTGGCCAAACGCGATATCGTCTGCACGGTAATCGACGCAAGGCCATGTTCGACACTCGATAAATGTCCCTTCGATATCTCGGCCGCATCGGCAAGCTCCGCAAGAGACATGTTTCGTTCCAGGCGAAGTTCTCGAAGACGTTCGCCGACTTTCAGAGAAGGGGGATCTGGTTCAATTCGTCGAGGCATGAAGCGACCCTACCATGCCCGGGTCGACCCGACAAACGAAAAATGTTCGTCGAGGCAAAGTTTGTCTAGACCATCCGTTTGGCATGATGCACTCGAACCGTTCCTTGACGAACGTTCACCCGAACCAACCCCGCATCAGGCAAACCCTCCTGCCCGCAAACCAAGCCCAATTGCCCCACAAACGCCCGCGTCATCACCTAGCCCCGGCGCTACGATGTACCCATCGTTCCCTTCGCCAAGGTTCGGAGAGACAACATATCCGTTCAAGGTCGCTGTTACACTGCGCCGAACTTCAAGGAAAAACCGCTCCTCGCCCAACAATCCACCCTTTCGTACGCTCCCACCCAGAATGATTCTCCCCGGCGAAAGCACACAAACAACGTTGCTGATTGCCAAACCCACATACGCCGTTTCCTGTTGCCACGTGGCATCATCCGCGGACAAACGTTCGGCCGGGACACCCGCCCGCGCCAACATCGCTGGACCTGAACAAAGCCCCTCCCAACAGTCTCCGTGGTACTGACAAACCCCAGCAAACGTGTCTCCTGGCAATCGAGGAAGTCGCATATGACCCATCTCGGGATGCACGAGCCCATGCATAAGACGCCCGCTCACCATGGCTCCAGCCCCGATACCCGTGCCAATCGTGATGTAGACGAAGTCCTCGAGACCTTGCGCCCGCCCCCATAAAAATTCGCCCAACGCCGCGCCATTCACATCCGTGTCGAATCCAATCGGCCGGCCAGGAAAAACACGCTGCACAACGCCCACGATGTTCGTGTTTCGCCACCCAGGCTTCGGGGTCGACGTGATGTGCCCGTACGTCGGCGAAGTCTTGCGCAGATCAATCGGGCCAAACGCTGCAATACCAAACGCCTCAATCCGTCCGTGATTCTCCTGCTGTGCCTCGAACCAACCCACAACCTGCTCCAACACCACCGAAGGATCCCCAGTCGTCGGAAATGCCGCGCGCGCGCGCATTCGTTCTCCAGGCCCGGATCCAACAGCACAAACAAACTTCGTCCCTCCCGCTTCGATGGCGCCAATGAGAGGTTCGTTCGTCGAGACAGGAGTTACCATGGTGGGGTTTGTCGGTGGTTTGTCCACGGATCCCGCACGGTTTGTCGGTGGTTTGTCCGCGGAGTTTTACGTGGGGTTGTCGGGGTCGATGCCCATCGCGCGCAGTTTCTCTTCGAGCTTCGCAGCCTTGGCTTCGGCCTGACGAGCACGCGCTGTCGCTTGCACCATCTTTGCCCGTGCAACCTTGGCTTCATCACGTGCTGCACTCGCGACACGTTGCGCTTCACTCGCGACACGTTGCGCTTCGAGCACCTCTTCCTCCGGAATCGTGATCATCTGACCATCCGCTGCGAAGTAGCGCGCGACCTTGCCATCGAGCTTGGGCTCGTCGTGTAGCCCAAGTGCCATCCCGAGCCTCTCGCTCCACAAGTGACCATGTGCATTCGGAGCGATCGCGACGTACTTGCCATCCACCAATCGAAACCCTTCGAGCGTGTTCGCGTTGGGATCGAACAAGAAATACTCGTGTGTGCGAAATGTTTGCTCGTAGATGTCTTTCTTCCGACCGCGATCCGCGTTTTTCGTACGAGACGAAAGCACTTCCACGATGACGTCCGGGTACTTGCCTTCGTTTTCGACCACCCAGCTTCGTCGTCGAGGTTCGTCTCGTACGCCCAGCGCCACGAAAAAATCTGGCCCGCGAAATTTGAGCTTCCGCGTAACCTTGTTTCCCGCCGCGGTTAACACCGTATAAAAAATGCTCATGTTTGCCGAAGCAAAGTAGTCACTCCGGTCGCGCCAAGCCCACCGAAGACCCGACAACAACAAGACGACTTGCATCACATGAACGTACGATTCCATCTCGGGCTCGTCACTGTAGGGCCCATAGAGGTCGACCGCTCGACGTCGTCGTGGCCCCGAAGCAGGTTCCTTCTCGGTAGAACGAGACGAACCGTTTGTCAAGGAAGGCCGTTCGTCACGACGCTCCCCTGCAGGACGACGAAGTTTTCGAGCTGCGGTCACACAATCACTTTGCCGTGTTAAAGCGCGCTCGTCAATGATTGTCGTGGGTGCTGAGTTTGCCGTGACGCGGTATCGCATCAAGGCGTGATCTTCGATGGAAAGTCCATCACATCAGGACAAGCCTGGATCAAGAGCGAAGCGCTCGTTTCACACAAGAACGTCGAACTATGATCCTCATAGCCGTAGGTATACACATACGGGCATTCGCCTTTGACGGCCGGACTATAATCCGTGCCTGCTTGTACGCCGAGCGCCGTGCATCCCGCGCTATCGTATCGGTAGGTAAAACCATTGTACGTATGCACGGAATCCGGACAGCAATACTTCAAGCAGGCATCGTCTCCAGCACCGACGTTTTTAGCGACCGTGCATAAATCACACCCACCCAAACACGTATTGGCTTTGCCAGGTTCGGCCGGGACACACCCCGCGCCTGAACACGCATAACGACGATTGGCGTGGGCCCCTTCGTCATGACCGAATCCGACCGCAAAATCCGGCGCGCCATTCCATGTCCATTCTGGCCCACCAACATTACCCGCATTAAATACTGTTCCTGTGGGAATACGATTCGCCGACGAACCATCCGGACACGTACCACACGATCCAGCAAGGACCTTTTTCCCGTTTCCATCGATCATCGTCGGGCACAATTGACACCCCGCGGGTCCGGGGGCAAACCCATTCGATCCATCCGGACATTGCGTATTTACGTCAAATCGACAACCAGTGCCTCGACACCAGAAAATATCATTCGGATTTTGTGCCGCTCCTCCACAGCTTTTCATACCCACCGAACTTGCCGTCGTCCACGCATTCACCGCACTGATGTCATAATACAATTTGCCTTGTCCTGGCACGTCGTACGTAAATTCGAACGTCGAGTTTTTTGCGGCTTCATTTCCAACCGTGCAGGCCGCCCCGAAATTGTTGCAACCAGCTGCAAGCCATCCAGTACCGCTGGGAAATGCCGCGTTGTTTGGCATGACAATTTCATGCATTTCGCCCGGCTTCAATTCAAAGAACGGGTTGCACGCACACGCTCCGTTCCCTCCGCCCGCGTCCTTGCAATACACAAGCCCGGGATCAGCCCCGCCCGACATATTCTTCGCAATTTGTGTACATTGCCCCACGCCCTCGATGTCCGTACAGGACGCACCATTCCACGGACAATTCGTTTCTCGAGCCCATAACGGTGTCGTACGACCATCCATCTTGAACCAACGAGTTTCCGTACAGTTATTGACGAGCTTGATGTGCCGCAATCCATCATCCATCGGACAACTTGCCGTTCCCGCGTCATATGCCGGCCCGCGCGACACCACGCCACCTCCAGCTCCTCCTTGGCCGCTCGAACTGGACGAACCTGTCATCATGCCCGAGCTCCCCGACGATGATTCCGACGAGGACGAAGATGTTGCCCCACCAGTACCCTTCGGATTGTCGATATTGTCGCTGCAACCCCACACAAAGGAAAAAGCAACGAGTCCGCTGGACGAAATGATTCGGAAAAGACGATTCGGCATGGCCAAAGCTTACCATTCGTCTACCGAAAAATTGAAATGGTTTTGTGGGGAAAGTGTTTACAGGCAAGCCGTCGTTATGCGGCCTTGTACACGAGGACGGGGCGTAGGCGACGCACAATACGCACGAGGTCGTGCTGCGCGCGCATCACCGCCCCGATGTCTTTGTAGGCGCTTGGAGCTTCCTCACGCAATCGTTCGGTCAAACGTTGGTCAAACCAAACACCTTCGACCTCACGCAAAAGCTGACGCTTGGCGATACGCTTTCGCGCTTCGCTTCGCGACATTTCGCGCCCAGCACCATGCGCGGATGAATTCATGGCCAGGCCAAACCCACGCCCCTCGACATGATAACTCGCGCTACCCATCGATCCGGGCACGATACCTTTTTCGCCTTCATGCAAGCCCATAGCGCCTTTGCGATGCACCCACAACGTTTGCTCGTCATGGTTTTCCCGACGAACATGATTGTGATCGACCTCGATGCGCGTGGCCAGTTCCGCCTCGATACCAAAGTGATCCGTAAATGCAGAAACGGCAGCGTCAATCATGCGCGCCCGACTTTCTCGCGCATAACGTGCCGCCCATGCGACGTCTGCAAGATACGCCTGACCAAGACTGCTTTCCACGTCGAGCCAAGCCAAACCCGACGCATCCTGTTCTGCCTGAGACTCGTAATGGCGACGAATTGCCGGACCCATACATCGCGACCCCGAATGCACAAGAAGCCATAATTGCTGCTCGTCGTCTGCTTGCACCTCCATGAAATGGTTTCCTCGACCAAGCGTTGCGAATTCGAGCCGCCCTTCACGGCGCAGAAGCGAATCGAGCGCGCCGCCGGCCAAAGGTTCGGCTTGCAAAACTTCGGGCATTGTAGGCGCGTTTTTCACGGCATGCATCGCGTGCGGAACACGTTTGTAGAGTTCCGCCAGGACCAACGCCGCTCGATCTCGATCCGCGAGCAACTCCGCATCGGCGCGAAGCTTGATCGCAACCATGCCACAACCGATGTCACCTCCGACCGCGGCCGGCAAAAGACGTTTCGTTGTGGCACAAACCGTTCCTACACAAACGTCTTCGGCAAGATGTGCATCCGGCATCAGCGCAATGCGAACAACGTCTTCGGTTCGTCCGAGCCGTTCGATCGCTTTGCGTAATTCCGCTGTAGATCCGTTCTTCGGGAGAAACTCGACAACCGAAGCGGTCATGTTCCTCCTTCTGCGTCCGAAAGAATCACCCGAAAGGTGAGCGTCGGAACGCGTTTCCGCGAAATGGCGCCAGCCACCTCCGCGCGCAAAAACCCGGCAAATTTGTCGAGTCTCGTGAGCACTTCGTCCGGAGAAACCCGGGGTGGTGCTTCCACGACAATCGCCAGTCGTCCGGCATCGGGTGCGGGTTCGACAGCACAAACCCACACATCGAGCAGCACATCGTCATCAATCCCAGCGAGCGCTTCGCTCACCGCTTCTTGAACTTGCCGACATAGCTGACGCTCTTTGCGTTCGAGCTTGCGGTCGGCGGCGCTTCCAAACAAAGCATCGGCATTCAGCGCGGAGCTGCGGCTCCGCGAATGATCTCTCGTCATGCAAAGACTCCCGACGGCGCGACAAATCTTCGCGCGCCGTTTCAATCTGCGATCGACTCAGCAGTTTCTTCGGAATGTCGGAGGCGCCTCGCCAAAGCTGGCCACGTTATGGCTACGAGCTCAGGCCGAGGCGCGCTGTTGCAATAGGTCGCATGACGAGCCTCCTTCGGGTTGCGGAGAATGACGCATTTCGATGAGGAAGGCAAGTGTCTTGTGAATTATTTTTTCGCCGCCGGTTTATCGCCCGGCTTAGGCAAATTTGCTGGATCGTAAATCCCTGACGAAGCAATTTTGTCCCAGCGCGCTTCGAGTTCTTTGATACGCCCAGGGTCGCGGACCTCGTCGAGTTTTTTCTTCCAAGCTTTCTCCAAGAAATCCGTATTGAAGGGATCTCCGCGATCTTCGGGAACACCAATCGACGTATTGCACGCCTGCAGTTCGTAGCCTCCAGGACTGGGTTCTGCGAGTTGCATGCAAAGATCGCTTTTTGCTTTCCAATTGTATACTTCGAGCCGTTGTACGAGCAATCCTTCGGCCTGTTTGAGCGCGGGATAAAGCCGCTTGTATTCGGTATCGACCAGCGCCTGCGCTTCGCGCCCTTCAGCGCTCGACGGATATGCCTTCACGATTTTGGCTCCCAATTCTAAACACGAGCCAGTTCCGTCTGGTTTGCATGCTGCTGTAACTTCTGCAAGCAAGAGAGCCGGAGCATTTTTCGAGAGCCATTCTTTGGCTTTGTCCGCGACAGGGGAACTCGCGCCAGCCAATTCCTCCATTTTCACACGCGCCGCGGACTTATCTGCCAACATATTGGCTTCCTCGAAACCCGCCCATACGCTCATCGCTTTGGTTTTTCCCAGCGCATCATACGCACGTTTGGCCGAACCACCCGTGATACTTGCTGCTTGTTCCTTCACCTTGGCGACATTGCCTTCGGCTATCGCGGCAAGAGCTTCCCGCAGCGCAAGAGATTCGATATGCTGCTTGGCCACAGCGCAAAACGGGGACTTTTCATTGGCCTTGCAAACATCGCCATAAAGCGTTTTCGCCTCGGCCAACTTTCCTGCGGCTTCGGCATCGCGCGCTTTGGCCATGGGTTCTTTTGCAGCGTCGCAACCGACGAGTGCCAAGGAAAATGCAAGAATGCCGAAGCATTTCATCATTCTCATTTTGCACCTCCGGGTGCGCCTTTTGCCGCTGGTTTCGGTACCTCGCCCGACGTCAAGGCTTGCACACGTCGCTCCTCGAAAGAAGCTTGGAGCGCCGAGTCCATCAATGCCGCAAGACGCCGGCGGAAAAGATTGTCTTCGGTTTGTTGCGCATCGAATCGCTCATAAGGAACCTTGCCATCCGCCCAAATTTGTTCGTTGCATTCGCCTGCATTGACATGCGTGGGCTGATCCGAGGAAGCTCGAGCCATGCACCCGTCGAAATCCAATTGCTTTTTTCCGCGTTGCGCGAACACGCTCAAGAATCGTTCGAGTTCCGCACGAGCTTTTTCTGTGCGCTTTTGTTCGGCTTCATAAGCTGCTTTGGCTTCGTCGTATCCAGCCGGCTTTTGTGCCAATGCCTCGAGCTCCGCAAACGTCGCCATACACGAGCCTTCATGGTTTGCCCCACACGCCGCTTTGACTTGGACAACAAGCATTCCCGGACGCTCCTTTTCGAGCCAAGCACTTGCTATTTTGGCTACGGGCGAATTGCTTGCCGAAAGCGCTTTCATGGTTTCTGCAGCGCGAGGTTTGTCCGGATCCGCGCTGGCCAGTTCGTATCGAATTCCATCCACCAAATCTTCTTTGGCCAAACGCGCTTCGATATCCTTCGCGGCCGTCTCATCGGCAACGACAAGCGCGCGGAGCAGCAAACGTTCGGCTTTGCCAAATTCGTTTTTCTCCATCGCTTTGGTTGCGGCGGTGGTCAATGCATTCGTTGGCGCACACAAGTTCAAAAGCTTGCGCAGCTTCCTCGAATTTGCCTTCGGCTTCCAGGTTTTCGGCCTGTTTGAAAGACGGCGCGGCATTCGAGCACCCGGCAATCAACAGGGCCCCGAGAAATAGGGTTCGTGGAGTAGATTCGAACACAATGCGCGAGTAAACGCGAGGTTTTCGATCAAGTCAAGCGGGAATTTGTCGACCCATCGACCATCAATGCTTCAAACCACGCTAAACCACGCTCAACGGGATTTCTCGATCGCGCAAAGGTTTCAACACTTTGTTTTCGAGCGATCGTTCTGCCAAACTCAAATACGCTTCGCTTTGCATCCATCCGAGCGCGTGGTGATCTTTGGCCTCAATGGGTTTTCGACGGCGCAAATCAGCCCACAATGCATGCACGGTCTTGATTCCCGCGTCGGCGACACGTCCTAGGTGCTCGATATCCTTTTTTTCAAGCAATGGAACAGCCCAATCGAGAAATGACCAACCAAATGTTCCATGGGCCGCTTCGTCTTTGACGATTCGCCCCAGAACCGCCTTCAGCAAAGGATGTCTTGCCGCATGCCACGATCCTCGAAGTAACGGAATCGATAATGCCTCGCCGACACAAAAATTGTACACGACCAAATCTGCGGCCCGCACGAGCGGATGTAGATCCGCAGGCGGATCATGCGTAATGTGGTTTGGATCGTGCAAAATCTCCGTCCCGCCGCCAAGTTCCATCGCCAAACGTGAACACAATTCGACATGCACCAATTCATCGAGCGGAAATCGTGTTGCCATGGCAATCAAATCGAGAGGCGCGCGGGCTTCGAGCAATGCGCGCAAAGTTGCAGCACACGCAATGCCTGTTCGGTATTCTTGAAATGCCGCGCCCGTCCACGTTTGCCGAGCTGCCAAAACAACGGTTTCCGGATATTCGTCTGGACGCAATGTGCCCCAAGGCATCGCTTCGACCTCGGGGCGCATTTTCCGATATCGCCGCTCGACCCCGTCGCCAAATAGTTCGAGCTCAAACCGCTCGATGAGCATGTTCACATGCCGCCATCTGGCAGGCCGCCACCCGCGCCGCCCGTTCCACCCATACCGCCGGTGCTCGTTTGTCCCCCCGAACCCCCAGCGCCACCTTGTCCACCAGCCCCGGCTTGTCCGCCTTCTCCACCACCAGAACTCGATGATGCTTGCATACAGTTCGGGTCCTGATCACAAGGGTAAGCAATGAGGTTACCCGAGGTTTGTTCTTCGCAACCGATGTACGTTGCCGTGGCAACACCAATGGACGCGAGAAGAAGTTTTCGGCCGTGAACGCGTCGAAAAGAAGCCATAACGTGACGTTTACCAGAACAGCAGTTTCGATGCAAGCGTTTTTTGCTATGATCCGGTCATGACGAGGCATTCGCGGCTTATCGGGAGCATTGGTAGTCCGTTAGATTTGGCCGTATTGCGCATCGTCGTGCCCGCCGTCGTGCTCGAGACGCCCGAATTTCGCGACATGGTTGAATATGGCTCGGTTCCCGGACCATTACGTGTCGTGCCACTTGGATTCGAAACCCTCTTGTCTATTGTGCCACCAACTCCCCAACTCGCATCAATTATCAAATTCATATTGGGGATTTCCTGCATCTTGAGCATCGTTGGATGTTGGAATCGGATATCGCTCATCGTGGCGGCGATTGCGGCATTGTATGGATTGGGTTTGGCGCAGATTCAAGGAACCGTGACCCACAACCATCACCTCGTGTGGCTGTTGGCATTGCTTGCCGCGAGTCCTTGTGCCGACGTTTTGTCGTGGGATTCCTGGCGTAAGACGCGTCAAGGTTCGACGCCTGTATCGATTTTTGCGCCTCCGACGCGAGCGCATTCATTCGCGATGTTCATTGCCTGGACGCTGATTGCCGTGGTGTTTTTCTTTCCTGGGTTGTGGAAAGTCGTTACGGGAGGTTTGGCGTGGATGTCCACGGAAAATCTTCGCCTGCAGATGTATTGGAAATGGTATCAGTTTGACGAGCTTCCGTTTGTCCGAATCGATGCATATCCGCGTTTGTGCCAGGCGCTGTCCATTCTTGCTGTACTCTTTGAACTGAGCTTCGGGCCGCTCGTGTTTTTTCGGAAAACCAGGCCATTGGCCATGATTGGCCTTGCTGGGTTTCATCTGTTTACGCGGTACTTTTTGTTCATTCGTTACCCGTCGCTTTGGATGTGTTACGTCATGTTCATTGATTGGCGGGCAGTCGTGCGTTACGTGCAAGACAAACCTGTTGAATTCGAACCCGAGATTCTTCCAGACGCTACATCAAAACAACTTGTGCCGATTTGGATTATCGGAGTGTTTCTGCTAGGCGGGAGCCTTCTTTTTGGAGCTCGTGATATTCAGCGCGGCTGGCCGTTTGCTTGTTATCCCACGTTCGAGCATACGCCGTCGACGCTGATTTCGCGGCTTTATGTGGAGATCGTTTTCGACGATTCGCGCATCGAAGAACTGGTTTTGCCGCGAGAAACATCGACGAGCCGTCGGCAAAAGCAATGGGGCATTACTTGGAGTTTGGCCGGTTTGACCGACTCGGGAAACCACGAACGATTACGTTCATTCGTGGCGGACCTCGAGAAGCGTCCAGAATTGGCCCCACGGTTTCGTGGTGCTCGAGGGGTTCGCGTTTATCGAGCAGCGTATTCAGTGTTTCCCGAAGATTTTGGAAAAGCACCCATCAAAAAGGACTTACTTGCCGAGTGGGGAAGGGGAACGCAATAGCTTTATCCGCGAAACAGGACTCGTTCGCTCTTTTTTCTCAGGACACTGCTGCGGAAACCGTGGATTGCATCGTTTTGGGTACGAATACGACCTCGGGTTGTGCCACACCCTTCAGCGGAAAAGCGCCAATCGATTCCACAGGGCGATTCGTCGTCGTTGCAAAAGCGGAACTGACGACGATGTCCCGCTTGAGTTGTCCGGTCAAACTTTCGAGACGCGCAGCCAAGTTCACCGCCGTACCAATGCATGTAAAGTCGAGCCGTCCCGCGCCGCCGATATTTCCATACGCCACATCGCCGATATGCAAAGCCAAACCAAATCGTACGGACGCGTCGCCTCGATCGAGGCGTTTCGTATTGAGCACTTCGAGCGCTTTGAACGCTTCGTTGGCAGCGTCCAAAGCGCGAAGGCAAGCCTCGGCAGGCCCCCCTGATTTATCGGTGGGAAAAATAGCCAAGAGCCCATCACCGATGAACTTCAGGACTTCGCCACCTTGGCGCTGGATAGCTGTTACCTGACACGCAAAAACTTCATTCAAGGTGTGAATCAATGCGTCCGGACGAACCATCCCCGAAAGCGTCGTAAAACCGCGCAAGTCCGAAAACCAAATCACAGCGTGAATGGTTTCGGTATCTCCGAGCTGAATCTTGCCTGCAAGGATACGTTCTCCCGCATCGTGCCCGACATACGTATTGAGCAAATTGGCAGCGGTACGTCGTAAGGCCATGATTTCGGCCAAGCGTGCAAGTGGCGTAGCGACGCGATGCAACGTGGCGACGTGTTCAGCGGTAAATCCCCCGGGAGCCATCGTCGCAAAAGTAACGGCGTGAATTTCGCCGCTCAGGAATTTGAGTGGAATGGCCGCATAATCGGTAAAACCTTCGGCTGCCAGTTTCCCGACGACTTCTTCTGTTAGAGCGGGCGGATTTTCGATGAGCAATCGGCGATAGGTTTGTCCCGTTTCCATCACCGAGGCGAATGGACTCTTCAAAAAGCCAGGGGTACGCAATACGGCGTACGAAGCCTCGGCTACGTCGACGGATTTGCCTCGCGTCCACATAAATCGCCGGCCCATGATATCGGGATGCAATGTTCGAATAAATGCACCCACACGCTCGACAGGGATTCCCGCCGCCACGAGACCATCGCTCATGCGTCCGACCACTTCCGCGGGCCCATTCGCACCAGGAGCGCCATCGATCAACCACTGACAAATCGCGTCGACGTCGTTCATGAAAAACCTACTGCAAGCGATAGCTTCCTTCGACACGCCTTGTCAAGGCAATCGTTCGGCTCGACCCACATCGAAGAGAGGCAGCGATCCCTGAATCAGACATTGCGCATTGGGCTCGCAGTACACCGTTCGCGATTGTCCGTACAAACGAACCCGCTCCCCTTCGCGGTCTTCTTGGGTACCGAGTGACCAAGCCACGTCATCTTGCGAAATGAGCTTGTCGCCGACAGAGAAAAACCCTTTCGACCGCTTGAGTTGTCCCTCAACGATTTCTGCTGGGGCCATGAGTTGGGCGTCTTCGAGTCGTTCGAGGCTGAACCATGTCCCTGCACGCATTTGCATGATGACGCCGTTTTCGTCGACGTTTTTTGCTTCATGCTTTTTAAGTTGACCGGTGATGCGCACGATTGCCCCGAGAAACCAATCGCGTTCGCCAAGCCGGGCTTCGGGTACATGCGCAAGGGCCTTGGGAAGCATGTCATCGTCGACGATCACGCCGCGGATTTCGAATCCCCCTTTGGTTGGACGAACCATGCCCTGAAAAACCACATGTCCTTCCGCAAGCGGCTCGTTGGGTGGAATCTCTTTCGCGTCGGACATCATGGAGGACGCTCCTTGATTCGTGCTTGCAGGTGAAGGTTTGGCTGGAACGACCGAATCGGTCGAGGGTGGGCATGCGGTAAGGAACACCGCGCATGCGGCAAACGGGATCTGGACGAACCGGTGTCGAGGCGTCATGAGCAGCTGCGAACATACCACGGAGGTAATTGGGTGGGCAGACATTTTCCAGGAACGAAGTGGCTTGTTCCGACGTTCGTTGCTGTTGGTGACCGTGGTTTGGCGCAGCGGAAGTGGCCGAACAACAAAGGTGCCGATGGTCATGTCCGAAAATGGCGAGCGGTTTTTCTTGGGTGGTGCATACTTGCCCCTATGATGCTCGACCACGACGAATGTTACCGTGCTCTAAGCGCGCGGGATGCTCGACATGACGGCCGATTTTTCATTTGTGTGCATACGACAGGCATTTTCTGTCGCCCCGTTTGTCCCGCGCGAACTCCGAAGCGGGAAAACGTGCAGTTTGTCGAGACAGCCGAGGCTGCGCAACAGCTTGGATTTCGGGCCTGTAAACGTTGTCGTCCCGAGGTGAAAGCAGGCTCGGCTGCGTGGGACTTGACGGGAGCGTCTCTTCGCCGAGCGTTGCGCTTGATCGACGCTGGGGCGCTCGATGTTGAATCGATCGATGATTTTGCTGCCCGGCTGGGGATTGGCGCGCGTCATTTGCGGCGGCTCATCAAGAGCAGTTTGGGGGTGGCGCCGAACCGCCTTGCCGTTGCTCGACGTGCGGTGTTTGCGCGGAACCTCATCGAATCAGGGTCGCTCTCCATGACGGAAGTTGCCGCAGCGGCAGGGTTTGGCTCTTTGCGACGATTCAACGACGTGATGCAACAAGAGTTCGGGACAAACCCAATGTCGCTGCGCACGCAATCGGGGGGCGCGTCATTGGTGAAAGAAACGGCACTTACCTTGCGGTCCAAGGGCGTCATTTCCTGGCCATCTCTGTATGCGTTTTACGCGGCACGTGCTGTTCCAGGAATGGAACGGTGCCTCGATGGGCAATATGCGCGAACGTTGCGAACCCAAGGAGGAACAGCAACCGTGAGGATTTCGCTTGTCGATTCAGACACCGTTGGAGTCGGGCTGGTTGGGGCAAACGTTGGGGATTTGTTTGGCGTTGTTTCGCGCATTCGTCGCGCGTTGGATTTGGATACCGACGTGGTTACAGTGGCGCAGGCTTTGCGAGCAGACGAGACGTTGCGACCTATTGTGGATCGCTTCGCGACTCTTCGTTTGCCTTGCGCATGGGATCCGTTCGAACTGAGTATCCGAGCGCTTTTGGGTCAGCAAATCAGTGTCAAAGCAGCACGAACATTGGCCGGGCGAATCGTGGCACGGTTTGGCGAGACGCTCGGTAACTCGGCGGAAAGTCTCACGCATGTGTTTCCGCGTGCGGAAACGTTGGCGCATGTGCATGAAAACGATCTCGTGACGCTAGGTTTGACCAGGGCTCGAGCGAGGGCGGTGGTAGGTTTGTCCAAGGCTGCTCACACCGATCCTGCCTTTTTTTCTCCGGCGCGGTCTCTCGAGGTGTTGCTGGAAAAACTCTTGCAGCTCGAAGGTGTCGGCGCATGGACTGCGCACTACATCGCGTTGCGAGCGTTTGGCGAGGCGGATGCGTTTCCTGCGGGCGACTTGGGGTTGCGCAAAGCTTACGGAGCCTTGTCGGGGACGGTTCCATCAGGTGTAGAAATGGAACGGATTGCCGCGAAATGGTCGCCGTGGCGAGGGTATGCCGCGCAATATTTGTGGACATATTTGGCATCGATCGAAACCAAGGAAAGAAGCGATGAGTTGGCTGCTTGAAAAAGTCGAAAGTCCGATGGGCGACATTTTGTTGATGCACGATGGCGAACGTCTGGCGGCATTGGAATTTGGCGATCACGAGGAACGTATGCGGAAACTCGCGGCTCGTTACTTGGAGGACACCTCGTTTGTCCGGACGCCCGAGAGGAGTCATTTCGGCGAGGCCTTGTCGGCGTATTTCGCGGGTGAGATTCGGGCGATCGATGCATTGCAAACATTGACGTTGGGCACCGAATTTCAAGCACAATGTTGGGCGGCGTTACGGAAGATACCGCCCGGACAAACGCGTTCGTATGGGCAACAAGCGGTGATGATTGGAAACCCGAAAGCCGTGCGTGCGGTGGGTTTGGCGAATGGGGCGAATCCAATTGGTATTGTCGTGCCGTGTCATCGGGTTGTGGGAGCCGACGGTACGTTGACGGGATATGGTGGTGGATTGCCGCGTAAACGATGGCTCCTGGAGCACGAAGCAAAATGGGCAGCGAAAACGTTCCGGTTGGAGGTGCAATGACGTAGTGAAGCCAAATTCTTCGAGGCTTCGTATATCCAAGAAAAACTACGGAAGCGCGTCGGAGCAGCAGCGAAAACCAGTCGAGTAATCGTGGTAATCAGCGGCATGCGTGGCGGTCGTATACGTACAGCCGTGTCCGTGTTCCCCTTGGGAACTAAAATAACCGCCCATGAATGCGCCACTGCCATCGGCGCCGAGTAATTTGGGTCCGAATTCGAGCGGCACTTCATTGAGAAGTTTCATCGAAACATCGTCGGCGACCCATTCGTGCAAATTGCCGACCATGTCGTAGAGACCGTAATCGTTGACGCAGTCGGTGTATTCTCCAGTTTTCGCGAGATACCCTGGTTCTCGGTGCAATCGCGGGCTGTTGTAATGATTGATGTACGTATACGGAACACCCACACCGAAAAGCCGCTGCATCAAATGGGGTTTTCCCGTATTGCAGCGATTGGGAATTTCTTCGGCACCATAAGGATATTTGGTTTTCTTCGTCCCGACACAAGAAGTGTACCATTCTTTGGCGGTGCAAAGGCGCTTTTGCGCAGCTTTGCACGCTCGAATTGCGTCGGCTCGATTGACGTATCCTTGTGGCGTGAACCCGGCACGAGAGCGCGCCATGATAGGAACATCCGATTTCGGCGTTTCGTCATGGGGCAATACTTTATCGGGTGCATCGGCACGGACGAGATGCGCCTCGTATTTGTCAATGCAATGATTATCCACGGCTGTCATCTCGGGCGGACATCGAGATATGCGCGGCGTGGTGCTTTGGACTGGGGCTACAATTTCGTTCGAAGTGGAAGGCGTTGTACTTGTTGATTGCGGTGGCGGATCGGTGCATCCCGCCGTCAGCCAGAGGCTTGACGAGAGGCTAACCACTCCAAGGAGGCGCCAAAAAGGAGATGCAGGCACAAGCATGCTTCGTCCCAATGCAGCGAGCAACATCATGAATGCTCAACGATATCCTATTGGTGTGTGGGGAGTTGAAAAATCCTATCGGGTTTCGAATCTTTTTTGCGGCGTCTGAAAAATCTTCAACTCGAGGCGTTGTTGTGCTCTGCTGCAAGCCATGAGCTACCTCTTCGCTGCGTACCTTTGGAAAAAGCAGGAATATGCGCCGCTCACGCTTGGCAGCGTGTGGAGCGGAGCCGAGCCCCGTTTTGCGGGGGAACAATTGGTGTATGTTACCGTTACGCCTAAAGTCATGGCGGCGTTTTATTTTTCGGGAAGCTTTTCTACGAAGTCCGAAGCGTTCGCATACGCGTGTGAAACACTGCTCTCGGATGGTTGGGGGGAAGCTCCAGCAGAAGAACGGTGCAAAGCAGGTGACTACGAATTCCGATATTTCGTGTGGCTTTCTTCGGACATGTTCGAATACGATGTTGCTGTTTGTTACGAAGGCACCGGTTTTCAAGGCCGAGCCATGATTGACGGTCAGGGTGAACGCGTCGTGGTGGAAGACGATGTGGTCAAGGATTATGAATTGACAGATACAGGCGTCGATCCAGAAGAATTTGGTGTGGTTGATGAGGATGACGAGAATTTTGATGAACGTGAGTATGAGAAAGCAAGAATCGAGCGAGAAAAACCATTTTCACCGGGGGAATGGATACACGACGTCTTGGGCGTGACGCGCCAACAAGTCATTTTGGCATTGCACAAGGCGTGGGATAAAAAGGGCAAAACGTTGTGGCCCGAGGGCGGGGCCAAAGATACACCCGAATTGCGGAAAGAGCTCGAAGCAGGTGATTCGTGTGCCCCGGATTTGCCAATGTGGAGCGAATGGGGCGATGGTTTTGTTCCAAAAGAAAAACCGGCCCCTACACCGATACCGGCGAAAAAGACATCATCGGAGAAGAAAGCTGCACGAGGCGAAGAAGTCAAACCAGCGACGAAAGCAGCCGCGACATCGAAGAAAAAGGGTCGAACGAAGGCGTGATTGCAGGGTCGTGCGAAGTCATGAAACAACGATGGCTGCTTGGATTTGTCGCATGTGCGTATGCGTGCACCCCTCCGGGTGAGGGCAATTCGCGTGCACCCGCGACATCCGCACGCAATGACGCCGCAATGGAGGCGCAAGATGCAGGCTCGGATGACGCCGACTCGGCAGGCGCTCAATATCGTCGACGCGAATGGGTCATTACTCGTGGCAATGGGACACTTGTGTTTGAATCCCCGGGAGATGCGGATTGCACGGCATTACCGGACAAACGACCAGGCGACTTTGCATTGATCCTCGTGCAGCGGAGGGGCGAGCCCGGAGATTGGACGTATTATGGATTGTCCGAGAAAACGCCATGTCACTTTCCCTGGGGGATGCCGTGGATGGATCCGCCACCAGCGGCATGCAAAACATTGGACGCAGCGGCTTATGACAAACTATACGCCGAACTTCGGACACTTGCGCCTGAGACAATACGTCAGCGGCGATTGACGGAGTACGTTTCACCACATCGCGGCGGTTGGAGTATTCATTGGCGTTGGGGCAAGGTGGAGTGCGAAGTGTCTGACATTTTGGACAGTGAGGTGGAAGCTCGTGATCGGCCTCGCTTTGACGCGGCGCAGGATTTGGTGCGTAAGGCATATAACCCACCGTAGAGAAGTAGTTGGCATCAACGAGTGCTGTTTGAGTTACGTTCGTGCAACGAAGCAAGGATTCTAACATCTGCAAAGTGGCTGGCACCTTCTTGATGTGCGATTTGCAACATCTGCAAAGTGGCTGGCACCTGTACGACGTGTGGTCTGCTACAGTTCAATGGGCAGCGCATCGTCTGTGTCGAAAAGGGCCGAGGACATATTCTGACGCGGAGACGTTATCTGAAGTGCTTTCACCCCATGATGAACGTTTGCTTACGTCTAGCAAAGTGGCTGGCACCTTGTAGCGTAGCTTGCGGCTTGTAACGCGGGCGTTTGGCAAAAGTGACAGGCCCCACTTCTTCGCAAAAGTGGTTGGCACCTTGTTTGACATCGCATAGGCTCGTTTGCGATGCGTACACTGCTCTGGCCCATCGTGTTGGTATCTACTCTTGGTCTCGTCGATGTGGCGCCGGCGCGAGCGTGTGCACCGGCGCCTCCGCCGGGCGAGTTTGTCCAGATTGCTGAAGAAACGGCACTTATCGTTTGGAATGCCGAGGCCAAGCAGGAGCACTTTATTCGGCGCGGCGCGTTTCGCACGGGGGCGAAGGATTTCGGCTTTCTCGTGCCAACCCCGTCCAAGCCCGAACTTGGCGCTGTTCCGGATGCTGTCATTTCGCAACTCGAAGCGATGACGCGGCCCGAGATCATTTCGGGCAATCGCTACACCGTGAATCCGTTGCCCATGATTGCGTGGCCGTTTTTCGTCTTTTTGGCTCGTTCAGCAGCAACCGCCAGCGCCCCCGAGGCTGTCCGGG
>JBGAOI010000419.1:0-6604 GCA_044221885.1 Polyangium sp. (in: bacteria) | reverse complement strand
GGACGAACGGGGTCTCGTGTCGAAGCAGTGAGTCCTTCGGTCCACTTGCCGGTCTGCGGAACGAGCAAAGCAAGGTCCCACATGCGGTCGTGATGGCCGAGTTTGGCGCGAACAACCTTGCCATCGGCAAACTTCACATCGATGTCATTGCCCGAGCCAAGAGGAGACAATGCCGTGAGGATGCGACCATCACCCGAAAGCGCCGTACCCAAACCAAGAACCTGCCCCGCACGCTCGATGATGACGACACCGCGCATCGCTTTCACTTCAACCGTTGGCTCGGCGGGTGCAGCAACGACGGGCGCACGTGGGTTGGTTTGTCCGAGCGCAGGGAGTGCCGCAGGAGGTGCAGCGGGCGGAGGAGCGACTCGTTTGGGAACGGGCTGTTGAGGACGAGGCGGAGCGAGCGGTGCGGTTGGATTCGGCCTCTGCGGAGGGAGTCCTTGCGCGAATGCTGATGTTGCAGACCCTAGCGCGAGCGTGACGACCGTAGCGATCGTCCAAAAACGTGGACGGCGATTCACGCGTTCACTGTGACCACGCGGAGGGTTCTGCGTGGTGGGAGAAGACGACGCTGGGGCAGCGGTGGCGATGTTTTTCGTCATGGGGCGCTCCTCGAAGCTCATCGACCGAGATCTTGGCTTGCTCGATGATGTAGCGTGACAAGGGGTATTGCAAAGGTCGCGCCGACGTTGGCGCTTTTTGGCCGATGCGAAATCGCAATCAGCCGTCCGGGGGATCGAGCGTTGGGGTCGATGCCGAGGCCGTTGGACGGAGCAGTTCGAAATTCGCTTCCGAGTTTGGTCACAAAAGAGGAGCTCGCAGCAACATGGCCCGCGAAGAGGCAATCATGGCCCCGGCATTGGCACGTGCAGAGACGCTGAATGAAGACAAGTCGGTCGCGGACGAAGCACGCGCCATCGAAGAGTTGATCGCGGCGGGAGACCATCGCGAAGCACTCGCCCGGTGCGCCCGTGCGTACGCAGCATCCATCGGACGCCTGTGCATGGCTTTCACCGGCTCTCAAGCCGACAGTGAAGAGCTCGTGCAGGAAACGTTGGTCGCGGCGTACCACGCGTTCCCGACATACCGCTCCGAAGGCAGCGTTCGTGCGTTTCTTTATGGAATCGCGCGTCGTCTCTGCGGTCGGTACACGGAAACGCAAACCCGACAAAAGTCTCGCTTGCACCTCGTTCACGACGCCACTGCGTCGCGAGCCGATGCGGGTGAACTCGCGCTCGAAAAAGAACGTGCGCGTCGGGCTCGCGAAGCACTCGCAAAACTCAAACCGAGTGAGCGAGAGGCCGTGGTGCTTCGTTACGACGCCGAGCTCGGATTTCGCGAGCTGGCCTTGGCCTGTGGGATCGATGAAGCGACAGCGCGAAAACGAGTAAGCCGCGCGCTTGCGCGTTTGCGCGCAGAAATCGGCGAGGAGTGATGTCATGAGCACGTCCGAGACAAACCAGGATCGACTCTGCAAAGATGTCGAAGAGCGAATGACCGAGGTCCTCGATGGCACCGCGTCGCGCGAGCTGATGGACCACATCGCCGATTGCGACACGTGCCGGGACAATCGTTACGACGCGGAACGAGTTGCGAGTGTCGTCGCCAAAGCTGGTGCCGACTTTCAAGCCGATGCCGGCCTCGCGGACCGCATCTTGGGCCGCATCGATGTGGACAAGCTACCCGCTCCAACGGGCGCGATTCCCCGAAGTTTGACCTCAACGCCTGCGAGCAACGTGCCCAGCAACGTGACCAGCAAACCGGTTTCGTCTGGACGAACCGAAGCGCCGGTCAGCTCGGAAAAGAAGAGCGAACGGGAAATCGTCGAGTCGGCAAAGACCGAGCTCGCGATTCCGAGCCGTCACGACACGATGCCTTCCGAAGCCGAAGTCGCGAACGCTCCGGTTGCTGCATCGCAAGAAGCTGGTGCGTCTCGACCAACGGGCACACTCGTGGATTCCGCAGCGCCAGCTCGAGCAGTGACGCAACCCGAAGAACCTGCTTCGCAAGAGCGGGCCAAGACCAAAACCGAAGTTGCTCCAGAAAAACCGCAAGCGCCGGTTGGTGGAGCAAAAGTCATCCCGCTTTTTCGGCGCCCGAAAGTAGTTGCGGGCGTGCTTGGAACCTTGGCGGCCGCGGCGGCTGTTGGGTTCTACATGAAGGATTCTCCCGACAAACGAACGACGGAAGCTCCGCAAAAAACGCAAGAAGCCGTTTGGACGGGCAAAGTCGAATCGATCTCCCGCGCGTCGGCGGACAAGAACGGTGGCCTGGACGCATGTGACGCATCCGGCAAATGCTGGCCGCTCGCGGCTGGTGGCGAAGTCAAAGGCGGCACGACGCTTCGCACGGATACGCGCACGCGTGCGTACGTGTCACTCGCGGATGGTTCGGTGCTCTCCATCGATCGCGGTTCGTCCATCTCGATCGCGGAAGGCAAAGAGCGTTCGGCGAAAGTCGAAAATGGCAGCGTCGTGGCCGACGTGGCGTGGATCAAAGATGCGCCGCCGGCTCGTTTTTCCTTTGGAACGGGCGACGTCGAAGTGCTCGGCACGAAGCTGATGCTCACGGCGAACAACGAACGCGCGAACGTCGAAGTGGCTCGCGGCAAAGTGCGCGTGCGACCAACGTCGGGCAAGTGGACGGAAGTTCGCGCTGGTGAAGAAGTCACGGTCGAAAAGGGTCGGGAAGTCGTCGTGGCGAGCTCGGCCAGCGTTGCCGATTCGATGGAGTGGAGCGATCGATCACCCGAAGAACTCGATGCGCCCGTGCTCCGAGGCGTGGGCGAATTGCGCGCACGCAAGCCGGGACAAACGACGGAAAAAGACCGCGCTGTTCGCTTGGCCAAACACTCCGTCAAGGTTCGCGTCGTCGACGTCGTTGCTCGCACCGAAGTGGACGAGACGTTCACGAACGACACCGACGAAGAGCTCGAAGGGATCTATCGCTTCCCGCTTCCGCCTGGCGCGCAGATCGAACGGTTGGCGCTCGAGGTCGACGGCAAGCTGATGGAAGGCGCGTTTGTCGATCGCGACAAGGGCGCGGCGATTTGGCGCGGCGTGATTCAGAACGCAGCTCCGAAAACGCCCAAGCCCAAGGAAGAGATCATTTGGGTCGCTGGACCGTGGCGTGATCCTGCGCTGCTCGAGTGGCAACGCGGTGGACGGTTTGAGCTCAAAATTTTCCCGATTCCTCGCAAGGGCTCGCGCCGCGTCGTTCTCGCGTACACGCAAACAGTGGAGCAATCGGCGGGCATTCGTCGCTTCACGTATCCCTTGGCGCATGATCCAAGCGGCACGACGAAGATCGATTCGTTCGACCTCGACTTGCAGGTGCTCGGCAACGACAAATCGTTTGGGCTCCAAACACGTGGTTACGAACTAGCGTCTGCAAGCGGTGATCCCACGGGTGACCGCAAGACGTTTCAAGCGACGAACTTCGTTCCCGCAGGTGACTTGACGGTCGAATACGCCATGGCTGATCGCGATCGAGAAGCGACGGCGTGGGCGTACAAAATGGACCCCGCGACGACCAACATCGAGCCGGGCAAACCCGTCGATGGTCCCGCGGCAACCAAGGCGAAAACGACCGACGAAAAGGATGCCGCGGAAGCCGCCAAAGCGATCGCTTTCGATTCGTCACCGTACGTCGCAGTTGCTGTTCGACCGAAGTTGCCACGTTGGCAAGAAGCGAAAGAACGCGTGCACGCCATCGTGGTCGATACGAGCCGTTCGATGTTTGGTGAACGGTTTGCCCGCGCCACGCGACTCGCTTCGACGATCGTTCGCGAGATGGACCGACGCGATTCGTTTGTCGTGCTCGCATGCGACACGACGTGCCGACCGATGACCGCGGACGGTCGTTCGTCATTCCCAACCCCGACCGCACCAAGTGCAAGTGCAGCGGGTGATGTCGAGCGTTTCCTCGGCAGCGTAGAGCCGGATGGTGGCAGTGACATGGCCGCCTCGATCAGCGCTGCGCGGAGTGCCGTAGGCAATTTGGGCAGCAAGGAATTGCGCATCATTTATCTCGGCGACGGAACACCCACCGTTGGACCGACACGCGCTTCGCACATCGAAGCAGGCGTGCGTGCCTCGATGCCACAATCGGGTGCATCAATCGTCGCTGTCGCGCTTGGAGCCGATGCCGACATGACATCGCTCGGAGCGTTGGCGCGAGGTGGTGGTGGTGTGGTGATTCCTTATGTGCCCGGACAAAAGGTTTCATCCGCCGCACTCGACGTGCTCTCGGCAGCGTATGGCGTGACGCTGCGCGATCCAGAGATCGAGCTTCCGCCAGGCCTCACGCAAGTCACACCCGCACGTCTCGATCCGATTCGGGCCGGTGGTGAAACGTTTGTCGTGGCCCGCATGACGGGTGGCGAAGCGATCGATGGGTCGATCAAGCTGCGTGGACGTGTCGCCAACGAACGGTTTGAACAGACGTACCCGATCAAGCTCCTCGCCTCGACGAGCTCGGGCAACGCGTTCGTGCCGCGCTTGTATGCCGCCGCAAAGATCGCTGAACTCGAACGAACGGGTGGCCAAGCGAGCAAGCTAGCCGCGATCGAATTGTCGAAGCGGTTTGCCGTAGCCAGCCGTTTCACCTCGCTGCTCGTGCTGGAAAGCGAAGCGATGATGAACGCTTTCGGCCTCGAACGAACGAGCCTTGCCCCTTCGTTCACGGGTGAAGTTTCGGCGCAGAGCTCGACAGCCGATGCCGACAACGAAGCGCAGCTCGATGAGGAAGCGAAGAAGGAAGCCGAAGCTGGTGAAATCGCCGCAGGCGATAGCCTGGGCGGAGCAGACAAAGCGTCCGGAGCATCGCGTGGTCCAGGTGGCTTTGCAGCACCCGCACCCGCTCCAACAACAGCTAGCCCGGCCAAACCAACATCCAAGTCTGCGCCACGGGATCCGTTTGGCGATTCGCCCTTTTCGGAAGCTCCCGCGGAGTCGAAACCTGCTCCGGCGCAACGTCGAGCATTCGACGACGACGGCCCGTGGGGTGGTGGCGGTTGGGGACAACGTCGGCGCATGATCGCCATGAAGAAGATCTTTGAACGCAAAGCATCGTTTGATACGACAAACACGCTGGCCGTTCAAAATGCGCCGAAGCTTTTGCTGGCCGAAAGCGAACTCTCGGCAGCGCCCAACAGCCGCGACAAGACCGTGAACCTGTTCGCGCTCTACGCGACCTCGGGTCGAATCGGCGAAGCGCAAGAGTTGACGTCAAAGTGGGCTGGCCGTGACGCACTCGATCCGGACGCACTTCTCGCGCGGTCGGATCTTGCAGCACGACAAGGCGATCGTGAACGCGCGATTCGCATCTTGGGTGGTCTCACGGATGTTCGTCCGGGCGATCGAACCATGCAAACGCGTCTTGCGGATCTGCATGAAGCTTCGGGCAATCGAGCACTCGCGTGCGAACATCGCATCGCGCTGGCCGACATGGCTTCGGATGATGCGAAGCTCGTCGCGGAAGCGATTCGTTGTGCCAACGCGCTCGGCATGAGCGACCTCGCTACGCTCTTGCGGCTCGATGCAAGTACGCCCGTGCGTACGGCGATCGATAAGCTGCTCGAGCAACCGGTGGCCACGACAAACGTGACGTTGCGCGGTGACATTCAGGCGACTGCGGAATGGACGGGCAACGTGGACCTCGACATCGGGTTCATCGATGCCCAAGGTCGTCGCACGTCGTGGCTCGGTGCCAGTGGCAAAGCGCAAGTGAGTTCACGCGATGTCACGAGCACCCGTTCGGAGAGCCTTGGTCTGACCAACGCCCTCTCGGGCAGCTACGTCATTGAAATTGCGCGAGCGAGCGGCGCGGATGCAAACATCCCGGTGCGCGGTGAACTGACGCTCAAACTTGCCGGAGAAACGCGCAAGGTTCCCTTCCTGCTGACGGGAGCACGGGCCGAAGTGGGCACGATGCGTGTCTTCTTCACCTCGCGTCTCGTTCCCCTTTGATCCCAAAAGGCTACTGATCGCGCGGCGCCCATGGACTTCGCGACCGAAGTGGGGCATCTCCTTCGACCATGAGCGCTGCGCACGACGCCCACGCGGATGCATCCGCCGGCCATCACGACGCCCACGATCACTTCGACAACGAGCCCGCGACCGAACTTGGTGCGGACGAACCCCGTACGCCGAACTGGGTTCCGTTCCTCGGCTTGGCTCTGTTCTTCTCTGCCGGCGTTGCCATGATGGTGTGTTCCGGCGAGGACAAACCCGAAGGCGACAAACCCGCCACGGCAGAAGTCGTTCAGGCGGCTCCTCCGCCGACGCCTCAAGGCCAACCGATGCCCCAAGCACGTCCGGGAATGATTCAGCCCGGACAAGCTGGTCAGCCCGGACAACCGGCAAACAATCCGTTGCAACAGATCTCGCCCGAGCAGCGAGAGCAAATTCAAAAGCTGATCGAACAGCAGCGCCAACGACAAGGTGGAGCAGCACCGGGAACGCCTCCGGGCGGCGCCGCTGTTGTTCCTCCAGGTACGCCCCCTGGCGGTGTCCTCATTCGACCGCCTCAACCCACGCCACAAGGCCAACCCGCACAGCAAGGAACGACGCGACCATTTCCGCGCTTGCGGCGATCAAGC
>JBGAOI010000418.1:0-6616 GCA_044221885.1 Polyangium sp. (in: bacteria) | reverse complement strand
CATCGGGGCATCTTTCGACGCCTTGTTCAACCCGACAAACCAGGCCCGTTTGGCATCGATGCCTCGGTGCGCACGGCGATAAGCGTCCGTGAGCGCATGACCGACGAGACGGCCCGACGTATTCGAGGCACTCGCTTCGAGCGCCGCAATGCCCGATTCGCTTCCTTGCAAAATAGCCGTGATTTCCGCGTGCAAAACCGCGATTCCCGCATGCGTTGTTTTCGCGTGAGCCGCTTCGAGACGTTTCGCCGTCTCGGCCAGAGGTACATGATCATCGCACGCATCGATTGCAGCCAACAGAAAGCTAGCATCGGGTGAATCAATGGCCAATAGGTCTTTTCGGGCCGCACGAGCCTCGACAACATTTCCGTCTCGCAAAAGGATGCGCACGCGTCGGCATACGAAGTCCGCTCGTAATGCCGCAATGCCTTTGGAATGAGCCGCGCCGCTTGCGAGTTTGTCGACAAGGATGGCCAATTCCCGTTCATCGACCGGTGATTTTCGATCTTTCGCGGATTCTCGAAGCACCATGAGCAATTCGAGCCGCTCGGCCAGGGGTTCGAGCCGCGCACTTTTTACCGTCGCCAACATTTTGCTGGCCGCTTTGGAATTGCCCGCGGTAAAATGGTTCTTTGCCGCCAATATGCGCGCCACATCCGGCGCATCTCCCAAGGTTTTCAACAAGGGATCGAGCTTCAACGCTTTCTCGAATGCCGCAATCGCATCTTCGGCTGCCAAACGATTCAAATGTACCAGTCCAAGGGCATAAAGTCCCTTGGCGTCCGTATCGGCCGGCTTCAACCATGCGGGAAGTTTGTCCTCAAAGGGTGTGCTCGAACGAGCGAGCGCCGCGAGAATCACGCTGGAAAGCTGGGCCGTTTCATCCGCGGGCAGGGAAGACGCATCGCGAGCCATTTCGCGCACGAGCTGCACATCATTGCCCGCAATGGCCAACGCCATCCAATGCAGCGCTCCAGCCATGGTATCGTCAGGAGACGCCTGGCGCAGCGCCTTCAGTGCGGCCGAAGCATTGCCATTCATCAATGCAGCCGATGCCGTGGCACACGCGAGAATCGGCGATTCTTTGCTCGATTTTTGCAATTCGTCGGCACCGAGTTCCGTTGCCGTTTTGCATTCTCCTTCACGAGCCATTTTGATGACGCGCATCGCCACGAGCGCCTCGCGCGGCGCGCCTTTCGCCTTGCCCTCGAGCGTCTCGAGCAACGCCTGCACTTGCGGCGACTTGGCCGAGCCCAAAAGAAACGCTCCATAATGCAAAGCCGTCGTTTGCTCTTCGGACGAAAGCTCCGGCCATTCCGCCCGAACAGCCTTGAAGTCGCCTCGAGCCATGGCGGAAAGCACAACCATCATGGGGGAATCGGCATGTTGCAGTTCGACAAACGTTTGCACGGCTTTGTCTGGTTCCCCATCGCACAATGCGAAGATGGCGCTGACGAGCGCGGCGCGCGACCGCAACGCCGGAGATGAAAACTCCTCGGGCTTGATATGCGGACGAAGCTGACTCACGAGTTCCGGCGTGAGTTTGTCGTAGGCATGTTCGATGGCCACGACGCGCGCAAACGCCACGTAGGGGGTCTCATTCTTTTTTGACGCTTTTGAAAATGCATCGAGGTCGCCTTGGAGCGCTGCGGCAAACAATTCGACCGTGGCGAACAATGACTCGCGCTTCGGCTTTTTCGTTCGCGGTTGAAGCATTTCGAGGACGGCTTGCACTTCGCCTTCATCTTCGAAACACATCGCCGCAAATGCTGCCCAAAATGCAACATGCGCATCGGCACCGCGCAAAGGCAATGTTGTATGGGGCAAACGATTCGCCAAGTATTGCCGACAAATCAAGGATACCCGATCCAGCGATCCGGCGGCAACGGCCGCATCGATATGCCGCAATGCCAGGTACGCACGAATGGGAAAGAGTGGGCGCTTCATGGTTTCCTCCTCAGGGTCGCACGTCGAAAAGCGTGGTCAAGAGTGTTTCTGCGGCGGCATCGATCAATTTGGGATTTTTCGTTCGCAATGCCCCGTGTAATGCATCGAGCGCTCCGCGCAAGCGTTCGGCTGGACCCATTGAAAGGCGTGGCAACAACGCTTTGGCTTGTTCCACGAATTTGCGATATTTTTCCGGTACGGGCATTTGCATGTCCGCCATCGATGCCGACACGCCATTCCCAGCAGCGGCGCCTGGTTTGAATGCTGCCGCGTGCGTAGGGGCATCCGCGCCGACGTGCACATCTTCGATAACGACTTCCCGCTGCCGACCCGATTTGGGATCTCGAGCCGTGACCGTCAAAATGCCATTGGCATCAAGACAAAACGTGATATCGATTTTGACTTGTCCTTCGGGCAAAGGAGGCAGGCCCGGCAAAGCGAAAGCTCGCAAAGGCGTGTTGTGGACGACCAATTCGTTTTCACCTTGAAAAACCTGCACGTTGACAACGGTTTGGTTATCGATGGCCGTTTGATACCGATGCGTGACATTGGCCGGAATCGGGGTTTGGCGCGGAATGAGAATCGACATGTAAATGCCCGCGACGGCGACACCGAGTGAATGCCCCGTCACGTCCACGACCGTCGAAGCTTCGGCGATTTTTTCCTCGTACGCGGCGCGTTGTTCGACGGGCACTTTGGTCACGTCGACGTGCTTCAATGCTTCATGTGCGGCGCCGAGCGCCACACACAGATCCGGATGAATGTCCGTTCGCGGTTGCTTGCCGAAATGCCTGGCCAGCGCGCGTTTGACCAAGGGAATGCGCGTCGACCCACCGACGAGCAGCACTTCGTCGATATCGGAAACATTGAGTTTCGCGTCCGCCAGCGCAATATCGACACTCTTGAGTGTATCCTTGATTCTTCCGCCGATCATCATCTCGAATTCGGCCCGAGACAATTCGAGCTCGACGTCGACGACATCTCCGGAATGGGGATCCACGACGAGCGACGGAAAGGACAAATGGACCGAATCTTGGGCGGACAATTCTTTTTTGTAGTTTTCCGCGTCGTACCGTAATCGATCCAATGCTCGGCGCCCGCGCTCCCCGCTTTTCCCGGGCATTTGGCTCATCGCCTCGATATCCACGCCATGACGTGTCCGAATTTGCTCGACGGCCCACGCGCTTATCATGCGATCGAAATCGACGCCTCCCAGATAATGGTCACCATGCGTGCTGCGAACGCGGATATTGCCCCGTTCGACTTCAATGACCGAAACGTCGAACGTGCCCCCGCCGAGGTCATAAATCACGAGCTTGCGAGGTCGCGTTTCCGTGTCTTCATCCTCGTCTTCGTTCGCGTGATCGTGGCCGTAAGCAATGGCGGCCGCGGTGGGTTCATTGATGATCCGCTTGACATCGAGGCCCGCCATTTTACCGGCACGCATTGTTGCTTGTCGTTGCGGTTCTTCGAAATAGGCCGGTACCGTAATCACGGCGCCCGTCACTGGTTCGTTTAATGCTCGTTCGGCAGCTTCTTTGAGCTCCTTCAGGATATACGCCGAAACCTCTTCGGGGGAATGTACGCGATTTGCAAATGGCAATGAATAAGGTTTTCCGTCGGCGCCGACTTCACCCATGTGCCGTTTGATTTCGGCCACGGTGCTTTCGGGATTGATTTGCGCTTGACGTTTTGCCGTGGCGCCAACGATGATTTCACCATTCTTGTTGATGCCGACCACCGAAGGCATCGTTTGGTGTCCTTCTTTTGACGGCAGTACATCGAACGTACCTTTTTTCTCATTAAAGTACGCCATACAGCAATAGGTGGTACCCAGATCGATTCCAATGATGCGGCTCATCTCGTTTACCCTTTCGAATACCAATCAACCTTTGATGACGGAAACCACCGTACAACGAAGAACTTTCTCGCCGGCCACGTAGCCCATTCGTTGCACTTCGACGATCGTGGTTGGCGCCAGCGAATGCAATTTCGGATCCTCACCGTCGTAGGGTTGCCCCTCGTGAATGTTCGGATCGAAAAGCGTTACGCCCTCTTCGACGCGAATTTCTTCGATTCCCAAACGACTGAAGGCATCGCGCAGTTTTCGGCGCACGAGACGCAAGGATTCAAACCCCCGCACTTCGTTTTGAGCCGAAACTTCACGCAAAACGTGGTCCATATCGTCGAGGGCCGGGAGCAACGTGGAAAAAACGTCAATGGCCGCTTCGGTGACCAGGCGATCTTGAAGCGCCGTGCGCAATTCATTCATTTCTCGCGTGAAATGCCCACGCACATCGAGCGATTGCTGCCGCCGATCCGCCTCGGATTTGGCCAACGACTTGGAAATATTTTCCAGCATCGTTCCAAGTGGCGTGGTCGCCTCTTCGATCCTCGTAATCGATTCGAGACCCGCAACGACCCGCTCCACGAGCGCCCACATGATCCGTTGATCACGTACACCGCCAATGCCCGATTGCGCCGCGTTTCCTTTGGCGGAACGTTTGGATCGCTCGGGGCGATTGGATTCTTCGACCGGCATTGCCGCCGCCGGCGCTGGCGCTTCTTCGGCGTTGCCCGTGGATTCGGGGGTGCCGAATAATTTACTGAAAATGCCCACCGCTCCCATTCCTTTCCCTCATTCCATCGAGACCAACACGAGCCATTTCATTCATGGATCCCCGAGCAATCGATGGCGTCGTAACAACGATCGCAAGTCGGGTGCGGCGAGCAATGTTGCTCCGCGGACGATATCCCGCTCTTCCGTGGACCAGGATCGCAAATCGGCCAGTCGTTCGCCGCGAACCAGCGGAGGACTATGCGCAAGATCGCGAAAACTCATCGCAATCGTCCAATTGTCGCGATCGTAATGAGCCCGCCGGCTTGCGTCCAGCAGCACGGCGCTTGCTTCATTTAATCGCCGCAACATATCGGTCGCTTCGGCATCGCCCAAATGCGCGCGATGCTCATAAAGCTTGCGCATCGACATTTCGGCATCGCGGATTTCCTGCTCGCTCGCCGAATGCGCGACACCAACGACATCATAATGATTTTCGATCAGCAATCGATACGGATGTTCGGCCATGGTGACGGTTTTCCTTCCTTATGGACCCCATTACCTCAAGGCAGCCAAGTCGTTTTGCAAGAGTTCGATCAATTTCCGCGTGGCATTGAACGATCCTTGGATTGCCGGCGATTTTTCGAGATTGGGATCGTTGCGTACGCGGTCGTGGGCATACGTGGCCCATTGAGCCGCTTTTGCCGTACAATTTCGCGCTTCATTCCGAAGATTCAGCGCTTCTTTCTGGGTTCGAGGCTGCGCCTCGTTAAACCAGCGAATGATGCTTTCGCGAATGACATGCGCCACTGTGAATGCATATTGTGTTGTGCCATTCGGCGACAAACTTGCCAGAAACCTCGCCGCAGGATACACATCGGGCAATTGTTTGCCCCGCATGCCGGGATAAGCACTTGCCAACAATCGAGCCGCTTCATTGTATTGCCCTGCATCGAGCACTTTCTCGCAACGACGGGACGCGGCAATCATTGCCAACACTTCGGGAGGCGTCGCCGCGGATGCCGCCAAACCTTCGGTGGATTCCATCCAATACGCTACGTCGAGCGCATTGCGCGTATATTGCAAAGATCGATCCACCGCTTCCCACAAGGGAACTTGCGCGTCGTCCAAAACGAGCCTCGAAAGAAGCGCTTGGGTATCAGCCAGCACTTGCGCATGCTCCAATTCCTTCACGCACACCGCCCGCGCTTGATCGACGTCGCCCTGGTCCAGCAATTTCCAGGCCTGGGCAATCGATCCGCCATAGTGGATATGCATCAGCATCCAGCCCACCCATTCCAGGTTCCTCGGCGCCATCTCCAAAAGAGGCTTCATGATTTCCCGTGGCACGGCAGCCAAGAGCGATGCAAGCTCGTGGCGTTTGGAATACGCCTGGTCGGACACCGTGCGGCCGATGCTCAGCAAGAATCGGAAATCATTCGCATAACGGCGATAGAACTCCGCTCGATCCGCATCGCACGTCAAGGCGTCGTATTCCGATCGAATGGCGGGTTCGAGCAAAATACGAGTATCGTCGATCCCGCGTTGCAAAAACGCCAGATAGGGCCGTGTATCTTGTTTCATCTCGTCCCCCTGGCGAATCACCTCATGCAATCGATTGGCCCACGCTTCCCGCACCTGCACCAGCACTTCTTGGGCCACGTCTTTTGGCAAATCGAGGTACGCGTACGAAAGCGGCAGCGCATTTGTGAAGGGTTGTCGCAATACTTCCAACGCGATATCGATCGCCTTTTGCGTCGCGCCTCCCAACATATCCGCGGCGGCATGGCGACCCATTTTCTCGATCAATTCAGGCTCGACCGCCATACGGTGCAGGGCCATGGTGTGAATCCAGCGGAGCGTCAATTCGATGATTTGATCGACGGTGGGTCGGTTTTCTTGTTGCAAAGCCTGTTCCACGCGGGAAAACATGATGTCGCAATCAAGTGCCCACACCGCAGCCTTTTGCCGCAAAACAAGATCCGCTCGTGGACCGAGCGCCACGTGAACCTGCATGAGTTTATCGATTTCTGCCTCGAGACGCGCGGTCTCCACAGAATCGTCGCGAGCTACCGCCAAACGCAAAAGATTGAATTTCGTTTGGGCATTGTA
>JBGAOI010000417.1:0-6618 GCA_044221885.1 Polyangium sp. (in: bacteria) | reverse complement strand
CTTCGAGAATCGCCGCGATAGTCGTATGGTAATAGAAGAACCCATTTAAAAACAGCAATTTGTATCACAATTTTGCGCAACCTACAGCGCCCCGAACCGCCATGGGTCGACGACAATGTAAGGTGGACGTGGTCTCAATGCTTCATTTTCATTGATTTCAGAAAATTCTCATAGTTTGATGCGGCGAGTGGATGTTGCGTTGCCATCATCACCAGCACTTATCGGGCTGGTTCTTGCCCTCCCGTTTATCCCATACGCGGGAGCTTGGTTAACCTCACGGGCGGCGGCGGACCCAGAAGGCCGACGAGTGCTTGCGCCCGGCGTTGGCGTGGCCTCGTGGCTTGTCACAACCGAAGCCGTCGCGCGGATTGTTCATGACTTCATCACGGGACTCGTCATCGGCACCGTTGCCATCGCGCTCGTGGGGCTCTGGCACGTGCGCAATTGTCTTACACGTCGAGTTCCGCTCGTGCCGCGAGTCATCCGGCACAAGATGGATCTTGTGTTCATGGTGGGCACCTTTATCGTCATTGTGCCGGCGGTGGGCCGTTATGCCCATGACGAGCTGTTTCGGACGGGACACCTGGCACTCGTGTCGCAATTTGAAAACGGCACATTCCCCCCAAGGTTTAGCCAATTTGCCGAACTCGAGTTTCCATACCATTACGGCTTCGATCTCATTGCCGCAGCGTGGGGGACCATCTTGCGTTTATCTGCATCAACGGCGATTGATGTGACGACGACGCTCGCATGGTTCTATACGGCCTGGCTTGGTTGTTATTTGGGGCGCAAGCTTTGTGGGGCGCGTCGAGGCACGATCGCCGGATTGCTCGTGCTTTTTGGAGGTGGAATTCATTTGTTTTGTACCTCCCCCAAAGCGTCGCTTGGACACAAACTCATGGGTGTCTGCAATGTCGATGGAATTTGGGCCAATCCGCCTCTGGGGAGTTATTTTTTCCAGCATCCATTTGGATTGGGGATTCCGTTTTTCTTGACGATCCTATCGCTGCTCGCGGATCGAGCGGCTGGAGCGAATCGGGCAAGATACGTCGTCTTCGCCATTCTGTTTTTGGCTCTTTCTCAGAGTCAATTCGTTTTGTTTGTATGCGGATCGACAGCATTTGTCGTTGCGGAATCGTTTCACCGACGAAGGCTCGATTTTCGCCGTGTAGCGGGAGCCATTGGAAGCGTTCTGTTTGCCTGGATCGGGGCGATTTTATTGGGTGGATTTCTTACGGATACGGGGCCGCGACAAAGTATGGCCTTGGTGTTTCATTTGGGCGCAACGAATCACTTCTGGGATACCGTGATTTGGACGGCGCGTACGTATGGCATTCTGCTACCCGTGGGTTTGGCTGGTCTTTTTCGACTGCGTCGGGAAAAGCTCTTCGTGGCGCTGGTTGCTTCGGGTGCGTTTCTTGTGCCAAACCTCGTTCGTTATCGTTTCACGTGGGATATCGTGAAGTTCGCGACCGTTGCCGAACTCGCACTGGCGTTGAGCACTGCGGCCTTTTGCATTCACATTCTCGAACGTTATCGATCAGGAAAATTGGGACCGATTTTCTCGAAAACGCTCGCTGCAATCATCGTCATCGGTGGCATTGGCTGGAGCATTTCTTTTCATGCCACTGCATGGCTGCGAGTCCCCGACACTTGTTTCGACGCTGCCCCCGCTACCTACAGAGCCGATGATGCCGCAGTCATTAGCTACCTTCGACGCCACGTGAAACCCGGTGAAAGTGTTTACCGGTCGTATCTCCTCTCGAGTGCCTATAGCCAATGGGGTGGCCTGTCGACACCTTGGCCCGACGAAGCAGAAAGCTTCGGGTTCGCGCCCCAAATCACCCGGGCGCGTAGGCAGTTCCTCAAAAAACTACCTCCCGATGCCGCGACATACGCCGCACACAGAATCGTGTGGTTCGTCCTCGACTCGAGCGACACGCGCCTTCGAAAACACGGGCATCAGTGGGTACACGATGGTCTGGCAGATCCCGTGCTGCAACAAGGTGACTTGCTCGTTTTGCGGTTTCGCGAAAAACGCTAACCCATCAGCGATTTGCCAGAATGAAGCCCTGGTTTTCCCTCACGCACCCGCGCACGCTCCAACGCTCAAGAGCGTACGCGAGTATTCACGCGAGCGTTTTCGTTCAGCGACAAAGCATGTAGCCCGTGCCGAGAGACATGCTCTGCTGGCACGTCAAACCCATGGGACACACAGATTGATCGCCTTCGCACATAATGTACTTGCCAAACCCTTCACACGTTGTTTGACAAGAGATGTCGGTATATTCGTTGTTCATGCGCGTCGCACAACAAAGCGACCCAGGGCAATCTGAGGGGCCATTGCACGAAAGCACCGAATACCCCGGACCACAATTCGGGTCGACGCTGCAATGATCGAGATTCGGGTCTTGTTGGTGATAACAACAAATCTCTTTCGACTTGCATTCGTTACCGGCACAGAAAACCGTGACGTTCGTCGGCCCGCCAGAACTCGACGAACTCGAACCCATGCCCGACGAACTCGAACCCATGCCCGACGAACTCGAAGAAGGACCGCCTGTCGACGAAGAAGACGAGCTTCCAGGACCACCTGTCGACGAAGAAGAGACCGTCGAACCGCCTTGACCGCTGCTTTGCCCGGATCCACCCGCTCCGCCGGTATCTGTTCCATTCGGGTTGTTGGAAAACAGCGATTCGGCGTCGGTCACACACCCGGACATGACTGCGACAACTCCCAAAGCGCCCAAAGAAATCCACGTACCAAGCTTCATGATTACCTCGCCTCAGTGCCAAGCGGTCAACTCGCTGCCGTCATCTAAGCGCACTTCGCCCTCGTTGAAAAGGGCATCGATGATGGTTCGACCATGATTCTTCGCGGACCAAAAAATCCACAGACACCACACGCGAATCAACGCGGCGAAGCTCACCAACGGATGATCGATTCAACGTCGCAATCCAGGCGCTTCATGACCACTGGTCGCGACGTATTCGACATAACCGCCGCCATATTGGTGCACGCCTTCTGGCGTCAATTCCAGCACACGATTCGACAGCGCCGCCAAGAAATGCCGATCGTGCGAAACGAAGAGCATCGTGCCCTCGAAATTCGACAATGCTTCCACGAGCATTTCTTTTGTCGCGATGTCCAAATGGTTCGTCGGTTCGTCGAGGACCAAAAAATTCGGCGGGTCGTACAACATCCGCGCCAGTACGAGTCGCGCCTTTTCACCACCGGACAGGACCCGGCAAGGTTTGTCGACATCATCTCCGGAAAACCCGAAACAACCGGCCAACGTGCGCATCGTACCGAGCGACGCGTCCGGAAAAGTCGCCATCAATGTCCCGATGACCGATTTATCGGCATCGAGCACATCCATCGCGTGTTGCGCAAAGTATCCGAGCTTGACGCTGGCGCCCACCGAAGCAGAACCGGCATCTGGAGCCAGCGTACCGGCAACCATTTTGAGCAATGTGGACTTGCCCGCGCCATTGACGCCCATGACGCACCAACGTTCACGCCGCCGAATGAGAAAATCAAAGCCGTCGTATACGGTGCGTGAACCAAATCGCTTGACCACGCGCTCGAGTTTGGCGACGTCTTCACCGCTTCGCGCCGGTACGCGAAAATCGAACATCGGCGGCCGTTTGCTCTTTTTCGGCGGTTCCATTTTGTCAATCTTGTCGAGCTTTTTGACGCGACTCTGTACTTGCGCCGCTTTGGCCGCATGCGTCTTGAACCGCTCGATAAAACGCATTTCTTTGGCCAACATGGCCTGCTGCCGCTCGTATTGAGCTTCCGCCTGTTGTTCGGCAATGACCTTTTGTTTTTCGTAAAAATCGTAATTGCCCGTGTACGTCGTGATGTCACCACCATCGATTTCCAGAATCTTCGTACACAAACGATTCATGAAAGCCCGATCGTGGGCCGTTATGACAATCGAACCTTCGTAAGACTTCAAGAACCCTTCGAGCCAAATGATGGATTCAATGTCGAGGTGGTTCGTCGGTTCGTCGAGGAGCAGTGCGTCCGGACGCAGCAATAAGATTTTGGCGAGCGCCACGCGCATTTTCCATCCGCCGGACAACGTACCTACATCGGCATCCATTCGTTCGTTGTCAAACCCAAGACCAGCAAGGATTTCTCGAGCGCGAGCGTCGAGCGCGTACCCGTCGAGTTCCGACCATTTGGCTTGCGCATGGCCGTATCGTTCGAGCAATTCTTCCATTTCGTCGGCGCGATCCGGATCAGCCAACGCGGCTTCGAGTTCCGCCAATTCTGCGGCAATGGCGGAAACGGGACCGACACCATCCATCGTTTCGGCAACGATGCTTTTGCCTTTCATTTCGCCGACGTCTTGCTTGAAATATCCCACGCTCACGCCGCGATCGATGGCGATTTGCCCTTCGTCCGGCGTTTCTTCGCGCGTGATCATGCGAAAGATGGTGGTTTTGCCGCTTCCGTTGGGACCAACGAGGCCGATTTTTTCGCCGCGGTTGATGGCGCAGGATGCTTCGACGAACAGGATCTGCTTGCCGTGACGTTTACCGATGGAGTCGAGCCGAATCATGGGGGCGCGTTCTTAGCGGATGATCCTCGAACGTGCAGCTAAAAAAAACGCGGCCTGGCATTTTTCGCAAAGGCTCGCTGCCGACAGCTACGAGTGCACGTTTCGTTTCCTGCGACGCACCATCGCTACGCACGACCCATGTTCGGCCCGTCCCCCGACAGATTCCTGAACACGCAGCAGGAAAAGCAGCGCCATGCATCAACGAGCGGCGCACGGTGACAACACCAACACGACTTTGTCTCGTTTACCCATGAGCCAGGCGAGCGACTCGGGCGACGATATCGTCGAGGTTCCAGGCAAGAATATCGTTGTGATCGCCGCGATCGTACAGGACCAATTCTGCATTTTTGGCCCATGCATGATTTCGCTCGGCATGGGAACGAGTTACCATCGTATCGTTTGTCGCGTGCAAGATCAGGGTTCGTCCGGGAAATTGACCAAGCTTCAGGGCGTGATCAAGGTGCAATTTGGCGTCTTGTTCGAGGTCTTGGAGCGTACCACCGAGTTCTTCGGGACGAACACGCATAAGAATGCGTTCCAATGGACTGGCAATACCGCTTTCAATCACGAGCCCTCGGAGCGTGGGCGTTCGATACGCCGCTTCAATGGCATAAATCGAGCCTACGGACCGGCCATACACGACCATACGGTCCGGAGAAACCCCGACAGCTTCGAGAATACGGGGAACATCGCCGAGCATGGTGACCATGGCCGGAGATCCCGTCGATGCACCATAACCTCGATACTCCGCAAAAAACACATTGAGTCCCGCAGCCAAAAACCGAGGTGCTAGATCAGCCTCGTAATCGGAAACCACTTCACCATTGCCATGAAAATGCACGAGCCACGGAGCATCGGGCGCAGAAATATAGGCTGCGCAGCCAAGAACAGCGCCATCCACGTAAACACGGACCGGCCGTTGTGGAACACTGCGTGGTGGGAAAAAGTAGCGGGACGAAACGAGGGGATGATCGAAAATCGAAGTCATGCGCGAGATAACCTCATTGCATCTTGCTTCGTGCCACGCTGGCCCAAAGCCATCACGCTTTGGTATCACAACGACATGACAACACGCAAGATTTCAGAGGCTCACGCAAGTCGGTGAAGAATGGAATTGCGGGGATATCTCAGCCGCGGCTGGCCACATATTCAGCAACGCCCGGCAATGCGCGGAACCGAGCTACAAACGCAGCGAGACGCGGGAACGCGTCCAAGCAATCGGCTTTTTGGCCCGCATTGCCATCGAGTGTGTCGAAGACGAGCGCATCGGCGTAGGTCGCGGTCTTGCCGGCATAGAAGTCATTGTCGCCGAGCAATCGATCGAACAGCGCGAGCGTTGTCGGCAGATCCGCCCAGTATTTGTCGACGACGCTTTGTTCGGTCTTCATGAAGGCGGCAAACTGCACGGGAGCGAACTTTGTACGCCAATCGTTGGCCGTGTCGGCAATGAGGTCGGCCTGGGTTTTGTGGGCCTCGTCAGCACCGTACAGATCGAAAACCCGCGCCAGATGGCGAATGATCGCGCCGCTTTGGGCAAATTGTCGTTCACCCGTTGCGTCGCGTTCGACAAGAACTGGCAGTTGCCCAAGCGGCGTTTTGGGCTTCAATTCCGGCCAATTCGTGACTGCAGTGTTGGTGTAGGGAACCTTCGCCAAAGCAAACAGCAAGCGAATCGGTTCGGCACGACCCCGGATGGGAAAGTAGAGCAATTCGTAGGAAGTCGACATGGCGACGTGCTCTACCAAAAGACAACTCGTCTGGGAAGAGAAATCGTGTGAAGCCACAAAAATGATGCCGTGCGAGCGCCAACGTCATCATCATCGCCAAGCGCCCATCTGCGCCGGTCCGGAAGCCGGCATCCAGCTTCGAGGTGGACACCCTACCGCGAGCACCAAGCCGCTGCTCGATTGGATTCAATCAATATTTTCACGAGCCCATTCGATCATGCCATAGTGATTCCGCCATTGTGTCGAGTTCGTCCGAGTCCCCCTCCACGTCACGCATTGCTCGATTCGCGCAACCCACGCAAAAAGGTTCGTCCAAGTGG
>JBGAOI010000416.1:0-6636 GCA_044221885.1 Polyangium sp. (in: bacteria) | reverse complement strand
ACCTTTTTCGCACGCGCGGCGTACGGCATCTGCTGGATGACCTTGGTCCAGGCGGAGCAGCGACGTCTTGGCGAATGCATTCACAGGCACGGCTTCCTCGAGCTTGAGCCAATCCACGCCCACATCACAACACAAATCTACCAACATATCGATTTCCGAAATGTTTTGCTGGAGAATCACCGTGGAAATGCCAAGACGCAAACCCAAACGTTTGTCACGGCGCAGTCTCACAACAGCTCGAAGGTTGTCGACAATTTGCTGAAATCGACCACCTTGCCGAATGCCATCGTTGACTTGCGCCGTTGCTCCATCAAGCGATACCGAAATAGATTGAATGCCGCGACGAACCAAATCCTCCACGGTCGATGCAGAAAGCAATACTCCATTGGTCAACAAATGTGCGGTCGTAGACAAACCGCACCGTTCTTCGCGCAATACTTCGAGTACCGAAACGAGCATCGTCGAAACAAGCGATTCTCCACCATGCACAAATGCGACGTGATCCGCATACGCCAAATCGTCACGAAGACGGTCGAGCAGCCAGGGAGACCATTCTCGCGCAGTCCGGGCATGCGTGCGTTCGGGCGCGTGCGTGATGCAATGCGCGCAACGCAAATTGCAGCGTTCCGTGATGGCCAGGTCCAAACGGCTTGGTCGGAATGACCCTTTGCCTCGAGATGCAACAAAGTCGCGATCTCGCAATACAGCGTTTCCTTTGAGTGTCAATCGTCGACCCGTTGATTCGAGGCGGCGATGAAAAATGACGCCTGCCCCCGCCCCAAGACGAACCCGTTTTTCCTGAACATCCACTTCGCCCACACGAAACAGCACATCCATCACAGGCAGCGAATCATCCTCGAGCTCCACGTCCGCTGCCTCAACGCCCGTATTCATGGCAACATCAACGACATCTCCCGCGGCTTCACGTCGAAACACGAGAATGCTCCCGTCGCCATGCGCAAACGACAATTCGCCTTCGAGAAGCGCTGGATGGGCTCTTCGCAATGCCAAGAGCGTTTTGATGAGCGGGCGAAAATCTGTTTGTCGGGCAATATCCGCGTCGGCCCAGGGCCTGGGCATACGATCCGGCCAAACGTCTTCGCGTGTTTGCTCGGGGCGATCCGCCCAAAGGCCCAATTCTTCGCCATACAGAAGCATAGGAATACCGGGCACGGTAAACAAAAGTAAAAATCCTAGCGGCAGAACATAGGTTCGTCCACGCAAACGCGCCAATGTCGCCAGACGAGGATGATCGTGCGTGCACAAAAAACGCACGCCGCGATATGCGGGAGCCCCTCGTTCTCGTTCAAGCGCGATCAAATTGCGCGCAATATCGGCCGCATCGAGCGATCCGTACGCAAGAAAAGGGGCGACTCGATCGAAAAAACCAAATTCCGTCGCCGCGTCTCCAGCCATTTCGTGAAAAAATCGATAACTATGGAGATGAACGAATTCTCCGAAAACCAACCCATCCGGGCGTATTTCTTGAAAAACACGGCGAATTTCGCGCGCAAAATCATAAGGCACTTCGACCGCAGCATCGAGACGCAAAGCATCGATGCCTCGTTCCGCCGTACGTTTGACCAGATCCAAAAAATACCCGCGGACGTCGGCGTTTTGCATATTAAAAAGCGGAGCATCTTTACGCGCCCCATAATGCCGCAATTCGCCGGATTTCTTGCGCAAGAACCAAGACGCATACCGCGACTGCCGACCGAGTTTCTTGACGTCTTCGTACGCGAAAAAACCATTGCCGGCATGCGAACACGTAAAATCGAGAGCGACCCGCATTCCGTGTGCATGCGCCGCATCGAGCAAACGTATCAAGGCCGGCTCACCGCCCACACGAGGGTCAATCACGGCTGGATCGACCATATCGTACCGATGACAATTAGCCCCGACGTGAATCGGCGTCAAATACAACACCGTCACACCCATTTCTGACAGCATCGGCAATGCTTCCCGAATCCCATCGAGGTGCCCGCCGGCATATTTTTGCGACCCGGGATCGCGGGTCCATTTGGGATGCAACGTTCGAGGACGAAATCGGTCCACGAAAATCGTATAAATGACAGCTTCTCGCCACCAACGCGGAATCGGGTTTGGCACACGATTCCATTGCAGCGGCAAACCCTTCTCGTCACCCACGTCGCGCCCATCGTCGAGAAGAAATCGCAATCGCAGCTTTCCCGAAGAAACTGGCAAACGAACTTCGTACATCGCGTGTTCGTCTTCTTCGTGCACACGCGCCATGGACGTACGATGTTCGTCTTGATCCGCCGGCTCTCGCCAACACAATATCAAGCGATCACCATGGCCATGTCGCAATCCGGCCACAATGCGCACCCCGCCTCGATCCATTTCGCTCACCCACGGCGGCGCAGGAGCAAAAAGCAGCGGCTCGGGACTACCACCCACCGAAAATACAAGATTGCGCCGCTTGCTTTCGGATCGCGTACGCGTCGCTTTGGTATCGAGCATCCAGGCGCCATTCACCAAAAGTTTGTACGTGTACATTCCTTCGGGCAACGTTAACGACAAGACACCCACTGCAGCATCTTCGGCATCGAGTTCCACCGGAACCTCGAGCGGAAGGTCCCACGCGCTGAATTCACCAACGACTTCGACGCGAGGCTTCGTTTTGAAGGGTCCTGCCACATGCACCGGAAGCTGGACAGTGTGCTGCGGATTCATTTCTGTCCTTCGTAACATATTTTCTTGCATCCTCGAATACTTCGGGCATCTTCGAGGTCGGTGCCGTTCGGCGGCTCATGACACGAGGGTACGCAATGATCAAGGTGCGAGTGCAACGTGTAGGAACGCAAATTGCGGTGATGGGTAGCGTAGCCGCGGCAGCGATGACAGCAACGGGCTGTGCAGAAACGGAAGTGGAAGTTCCCGTCGATACCAACGATTTGCAGGTGGACAAACCTTTGTTTGTCGGAGGAGACGTTACGTTTGATATTTCGGGCTGGCCCGGAGCCGGTCAATCGATTGATTTTGTGATTTCACAATCGACAACAGACGAATTCCTTCGAGTCGGACAAAAGCTTTCTTTTGATATTCCGGCCCTGACACTTTGGGATTGGCTTCATCCGGGAACACCAACCCCCACTGTCGCAGAGCTGCAAAACCTCGAAGCCACCATTACCATGACGGCTGTCGACAAGGGCAAACCATTTTCAACCTTTGACGTCAAAACGATTTCCTGGAAGGGTGCCGATCCCTTTTCCTTGCGCGCAGTCACGTCGGTCGCTACAATGCCGCCCAAAGCAGACGAATTGCGGTTTTCCATGAACATCGTCGACAAAGCCGACGGGTCGAAATTGGATCTCGATCAGGCGCAATTCGTATCCCAGCCGGTTTTTGGCGGAGAACTGCCAACGAAAACGGTTTTATTCGATACGGCGTTTGCCTTGCGTGAACGCATCATTGAAGGCGACGAACCCGTCGCTGGTTCATCCGTTCTTTTTGCATACACCGATTGGCGCGCCGATACGCTCGTCGATGCGTCGACCATTGACCGCCAAATTGGCACGCAGCTTTCCAGTGGCCGATTTGGACAAGTCACCATTCCGGTGTATGGAACCATCGAGCACGATGTTGGTTTCGCCGTGTATTTCGACGACGGTCAGGATTGGCGCCCGGAAGTCTTGCTCAGTCCGAACAAGAATTCTCGCGTCGTTGGACCAGGGCGCACTTCATACGAGACAAACGTGGCCGTCCCTGAAAAAGCTTCGCGCATGTCCCTGTACGTCCGCGTGCGTACGCATCTCGTTGCCAATTATCCCCCGGGACCCAATATCACGAAATGGTATGTCGACGGCGAACGGATTTTGAAGGTAGAAAAATACGACAATCCGGGTGGACAACCCTTCGTCAATTATCAATACGGCGTCGACAATCGCTAGTCGAGGTTCCGTGATGGACGTGGACATTGCGGCGGACTTGCATGGGCATACGCGTTATTCGGACGGACGAGCGACCCCGGAAGAATACGTGGATTATCGGCGCAGCATTGGATTGCGCCTTTGCGCCGTAGCCGATCACGACGTTTTGTCCGCCGTTCCCGCCGCAGCCGCAGCCGCCCGACGTTGCGGTATGTGGTTTCTTCCCGCCGTCGAAGTCACCAGCTTCTTGCATTTTGGAACGCCCGAAGCCGAACAATTCCATGTGCTTGCGTACTTTCCGCCAGCATTCGCCTTGCCCGCACGCCTCGCCCGCACAAACTTGTTTGCGCGCGGGCAGCGCGTTCAAGAGAAGTGGAAATGGTTTGTCTTGGAATGGCTATCCTCCCTTGCTGAAGAGGACCGAATTCTTCTGGATCCCGAGGGATCGTTGCCCCACGTGGCCAATGAAGAATTTCCGGCCCTGCAATCGATGATAAACCTCATCTGCGCGCGCAAGCACGACCTCTATGATGCATTCCGGCGCCACCACATCCAATTCTGGGAACAAGATCGCGAACTTTTCGGCTGGACTCCCGAAGAAGCCATGGAAGCCATTCGTGCCGACGGAGCCTTCGACGTCGTCGCCCATCCCGGTCGTTATCGCGACAAAGAACGCACGGAAAAAGCACTTTTGTGCGCCAGCGGCATTGAAGTCCATACCTCACGACACCGCGGCGATGTTGCCAAACGTTTTCTCGAATTTGCCGAGCGGCATCGAAAAGCATGGACCGTATCCGCCGATGACCACCAAAACGCGCGCTACATTCGTCCCCCGTGCGGAGTGTCCGTTCAAACCGTAGAAAAACTCTTCGGCCGCACGTTGTCGATGGACGAAATCATGACTCGCTAACGGCCACGACTACGGAATCGCCAGAAAACGCACATCGTCGATGCGCCATTCTTCTGCAAACGAATCCCCACCAGCCGTTTGATCATCGTACACGAATCGAGCGCGGCACGAACTATTCGCGCATACAGCCGATGCATTGAGCAACACCGATCCAGTTGCGTCGAGCGTATAGGACGCAAGCGAAGTCCACGTCACGCCATCTTTGGAGACTTCGACGCGCGCCACATCCGTGGCCAAGTCCCAATGATCGAAATCTTGGTCAAACGCGAGAAGTACCGTGCCAAACCCGGTCGTCGTCACCGCGGGCGTGCGGAGAATCTCGCCATCGAGCGCCGCGTTGGCCTTGTCTTTGACCAGGGCAAACCCACCACCCGACAAACTCTCCGTTGTATTGTCCTGCGTACACCCGAGGACCGGATCACAATACCCCCAACCATTGCCGTCAGAAAAGATATCGACGACGCTCATCATGCCCAAATCCAAATTAAAGTTTTCCGCGAAAAGAACCGTATGCGCCTTGCATGATGCAGAACCGGCAAGTCCGACACACGACGCCGTCGAAACGCAACGATTGCTTCGTCGCAACGGATCACACGGCATACCGACAGCAAGCACGGGTTTGACGTCGATATCCACCTGCACGAGGCCCGCGTCTTGCGAGGTAAAACCATCCACCACGATGGCATAATCACCGGCCGGCAGATCGCGCAGCAAAAGATCCTCGGGTTGTCCGGACGCACCAGCTTCCGCACACCCCATTTCATTGCCATTTGCACATGGGAATTTACGCACGTACACCCCAACATCCAACGTCGACACTTCGGGTGTTACAGTAAGACGAACATCCGACGCTTGATTCAGGGCCAATGACAACACGCCTTCTGGCGCTCCCGAGCCCGTGCATGTTCCGGCGACGGCACCCATTCCAGCCGTCGTGACGAGGTAATGACCGGCGCCGACAACTTGGGGCGTCGCGCATGTGCCAGCATTGGGCAAAGCCACGAGCGGTTGTTCTGTCAAAACCAATTGATAGGACCCGACATCCATTGCATTGTGGCCGGCGAGGACCAACGTCACTTCGGAGGACGGAGACATCACCGGAGAGCGTAATTTGGGATGTTTTCCCGAACCGGAATCGTCGTCACAGGCCAATTCCGTCGCCGGATTCAAACAATTCGCATGCATCCACAAGACCGGATCGAAAAGCGGTCCGACAATGGGCATCGTTTTTGCCACCAATCGCGACAACGTGGGCAACGTGCGATAACGATGAAGCACCGTAGGCACATTGGCCGTTCCTGTAGAACACGACGGATTGCTGTAGTTGGTCAACATCGAACCGAGGTTGGTTCCATTGTAGATGGTGACTTCGCCGTCCTTCGTCACGAGCATTGGATTTTGCAAGTCAATGGCATTGGCGCAACGCGTCCCCGCCTCGAGCATACATCCAGCAACGCAACCGTCGCCAGGCACCATATTTCCGTCATCGCAAGCTTCGCCAGATTCTTTGATTCCATTGCCGCACACGGATTCGAACTGACAAACCGCGTTGCAACCGTCACCCATTTGCGTATTGGAATCGTCGCACACTTCCCCCGCATTGATGACCCCATTGCCGCATAGCGCGGGATTTCCACCCATACCCCCCATTCCGCCCATACCCGCCGCGCCCGCCATTCCTCCCATACCGCCCGTGCTGCTCATTCCGCCCATTCCGCCCATTCCGCCCACGGAACCACCAGCACCGCCGATTCCACCAATGCCGCCCATACCGCCCGTGCTGCTCATTCCACCAATGCCCCCAACGCCACCCATTCCGGCAGTGCCGCCAATGCC
>JBGAOI010000415.1:3794-6656 GCA_044221885.1 Polyangium sp. (in: bacteria) | reverse complement strand
ATTGGAAAAAAACAAACCAAGGTCGAGTTTTTCTTGGACGATCCATGACCACGACGACAACCCACGCGCATAACGCTCCGTTGTGAATGATGTTGACGAGTATTTGAAATGCTGGGGCATCAATCTCTTTGGCGGGCTTGGTCTTGGCGATACCTCCACGCGCGGAGACACGATTGTGTGCATAATTCAACAGGCGCCCAACACGCTTCGCACCGCCTCGATGAACATCCACCCAACATTTTGCAACATAGGCGCGCAAGCATGATGCCGAACTTGGTTGGCAAGTGAAGCCTCACGCCCAGGAGCAAAGCAGAATGATTCCGGCTTTATCTCAAATGGCGACATCACGTCGCGAATGGCTCGTTTTCACGCTGTTGGTTGTCCTCGGTGGTTGCAAGCCTGATTCTCTTCCCAATCCGGGTTTGCCAGATGCCGCGTGCGATGGCGGTGAAGATGCATGCGCGCCCGTGGAACCTCCTGACGTAGATGCCGGCTGCGAAGGTGGCGAAGATGCATGCGCGCCCGTGGAACCTCCTGACGCAGATGCCGGCTGCGATGGCGGCGAAGATGCATGCGCGCCCGTGGAACCTCCTGACGCAGGCCCTATGGGCGCAGCGAATGGTTCGCCTTGTGTTCTCGGCTCGGAATGTGCGTCGGGCCATTGCGTCGATGGAGTCTGTTGCGATTCCGAATGCGCCACGGCATGTCACGCATGCACGACGGTGCTCAAAGGGACTGGCGCGGACGGCATATGCGGCAATATCCAGCCAGGAAATGAGCCAGCGACGGAATGCACCAATGGCGCGTGCACGACGTATGGTGTGTGTAGCTCGGCACCTCAGAACAACGCCTGCAAGACTGGAGCTGACTGCGCATCAGGATTTTGCGTGGGTGGCTTTTGTTGTGCGCAGAGCTCGTGTACGGCGATGGATTCGTGTTTTTTGGCGACGTGTAGCTCCGGCACGTGTATGGATATCCCTCGGCCTTGTCCCAACAGCGGAATGTGCGTGAATGGTTCTTGTCCGGGTCAATGCACGGAACCCATGGCTTTCCCCGCAAGGCCCTTGCTCTTGAGATACCTTTCGCGAGAAGGCGGCATGGGTGACTTGGTCATGGGTGACATCAATGGCGATGGCGTTCAAGATCTCGTGTCGAGCTCCTACGGGCTCAATGGAGCCACCTTCCAAGGTTCTGTCGGCGTATACCAAAACAACAGCAATGCCACGTTTACACCTATCTCCACGGGAGGCGGGGGTTACGAAGATGTTCTTGGTTTGGCAGATATGAACAACGATGGCACCTTGGATATCGTCGAAGCGGCTTACCAAGGTTCGGGGGCACAAAGAGTCACGATCTTTCTGAATGACGGCCAAGGAGGGTTTACGAGCATCTACAGTGGCTTGGGTCCCGTTATCGAAATGAACAAACTGGTCATTGCCGATTTGAACAACGATGGTTTTCGCGACGTGATGGTGCGAGAAAATGTCTCGGGGCGCCTGCTCGTAAAACTCAACAATGCGGGAACGACGCTGGATGCGACCATCGACACGGGAATCAAGGGATACGCCGATTTCGACGCCGCCGATCTGAATGCCGATGGCAAAGCCGATCTGGTGCTCGCGTCGAGCCTGACCAACGTTGTCGAATTGCGACTTGGCAATGGCAATGGTACGTTTGGCTCAACCGTGACGTTCCCGGCCGTTGCTGGAGTCAACGCGGTGGCATTGCGGGATATCGATGGCGATGGCGACAAGGACTTGGTGGCGAGTAATGGCGTCGATACGGATGTACGCATCAACAATGGCAATGGCACCTTCGCCGCCGCGGTGACCTACAATGGAGGCAGTGCGGATATTGCGGACATCAATGGCGATGGTCACGTCGACATCTTGGGCGCGACGACGTTATTCAACAATGGTAATGGGACGTTTGCCGAGCAAACCATGGCGTACATGCCGCACGCGGACGCGGCCGTCGGAGACCTCAATGGCGACGGTTTGGCCGATATTGCTCGAATTTGGGGCTCAACCGGCACGGTGATTTTGTTGAATCAGGGCAATGGTGCGTTTGCGCCGCCGTATGTCCCGTACAATCTGAGTTTCCAGGACAGGTATCAATTCCTGTCTGTGGATCTGAATGGCGATAACCTCGAGGATTGGGCGATGAACACATCCCTGGGTACGATTGCCATACGCCTGAATATGGGGAATGGCAACTTTGCGCCCCCGGTCGAATATCCTGCAGGCGGCAGTGCGAAGATGCTTGCCGCGACAGACATGAACGGTGATGGGCGAAATGATTTGGTAGCCGCAGGTCAATTCAACGTGCGGCTGCTTTTTAACTTGGGTGGAGGCAGTTTTGGGCCACCCGTCACCTATGCGGCCAATCCGATGCAGGGGCTGGGTAGCGCGGTGGGCGACTTTAATGGGGATGGTTATGCGGACGTCGCGAGGTTGGAGGTGGGGGCGTCGAAGTCAGCGCTTTCGGTGATGTTCAACCAGGGCAATGGGACGTTGGGTGCGAGGGTGGAAATTGCGACGTTGAGCAATAAGCCTGTGAGTATCATGGATCCCGAGGAAATCGTGGCGGCCGATTTGAATGCCGATGGTCATAGTGACATCGTCGTTCGCGGCGGTCCGGACAACATCGAGGTGTTCATGAGCGACGGCCAGGGTGGGTTTGTCCTTCAGAATGGTTCTTGGACCCACTGGGAATCGTTCTTGATCGCAGATTACAACGGCGATGGTTATCCAGACATTGCGGGAGTATTCGGCGAATCGTATCCGCAGATAACCGCGAATTTCGCGTTGAACAACGGAGATGGCACGTTCCATTATTCGCAACACTCGGTATCGTTATGGT
>JBGAOI010000415.1:0-3784 GCA_044221885.1 Polyangium sp. (in: bacteria) | reverse complement strand
GGCATCATCAGCGCGGCTGCGGACGTGGATAGAAACGGCTTTAACGACGTCATTGTGAGTCGCCTTGGTGACTCGTTCAGTGTGTATCTGAACAACGGGGTGACGTTTGGACCGGAAATTCGTTATGCAACGCTGGGTAACTACATGGTCGCGACCGATGTGGATGGCGACGGTAATTCGGAGCTGCTGAGTAAACAAGGCGCTCTGCACCGAGTCGAGTGTTTGCCGTAGAAGAAGGGTCGCAAGGCAGTGGTATGACCGAGAAAAACGGGGGGGCGAGCTGCCGTCGCCACGAAGAGCGCGGTAAAACTGTCGAGGAAGCCGACGGAATTCGTTTGGCATGACGATTGTGCCGCGCACGCGGAGGCTCGAGGCTACGCATCATGCGTGGGGGCGACGAGCTTTACGAACGCTTCTGGTTGGCGGCCGAGCGCTAGCGTGTATGCAGCCCCTCACGCCTCACTTTGACGATTTCCCCAAGGCAGTGCTCGCGAAAAACGTCGCCCGGTACAAGGTTACCGACATGGACTCAAGAGCCGTCGAGTCGCCACGCAATACCGAAGAAAAAAAAGGGTGGGAAACAGGAGAAACTCCTGAGAAAGGCGTCATCGAGGAACGCGAAAAGACCGACAGCAGCTTGCATCACGAGCGCGAAAAGACGGACGACTTGCTTGCCAGTCGCTCTGTGGACTCGGGCAAGGTGATGGACGATGCCGTTGCGTTGGCGCGCGAGCAAGCCGATCGCCAGGTGCAGGAAGTGCGTCAAGAAGCGGGTTTGATCACGGAGATGGACGAAAGGTCGGCGAATGAACAGCGTGTTTGGCAAAACGCGATTGCCGACGAGCGGGCCACGGCAGACAACAAGATCCAGAATCAGCGCAGTTCGCAATTGGAGGATCTCCGACGGCTCTTGGATCTGGAGCGCGAGGAGACCAATGAACACCTGGATGTCGAGCGCGCGCGGGCGGACGAAGCCGTGGCTTCCAGGGACGAGTTTCTGGCGATCGTCAGCCACGACCTCCGAAATCTCGTGGGTGCGATGGGCATAGCCTTGGACGTGCTGGTGACAACGTCGCCCGAAGGTTTGGCCGGGGACCGGACCCGTGCGGAAGCGCAGCGAATTCGCCGACTCACCCAGCGAATGAGCCGACTCATCGCCGATCTGCTGGACGTCGTGAGCATTGAATCGGGAAAACTCACGGTGATGCCCATACCACAAGACGTCATGACCGTCCTGGAAGAGACCATCGAAGTCTTTCAGAACACAGCGCTGGCACGGCGGATACGAATGAAATCCGAAAGCTCCGGCGGCCGAGTGGTCACGACTTTTGATCGCGACAGGATCGTCCAGGTCCTCATGAACCTCGTCGGCAACGCAATGAAATTCACGAATCCAGAAGGCAACATCGTTCTCGCGCTTGCCCGCACAGACGCGGGGGTTCAGATCACGGTCCGCGACGATGGATGTGGAATAGCAGCCGATCAGTTGGGCGGCATTTTCGAGCGTTATTCGCAGGCATCTCAGACCGATCGCCGTGGCCTTGGGCTGGGTCTTTTTATTGCCCGAGGAATCATTCTCGCGCACGGGGGCAAGATATGGGTGGAGAGCGAGGTCGGTAAAGGCAGTGCATTCCATTGCGTACTCCCGATCGCGCAAGTGGCGTAGGTTGCTGAAAGGCGTGTTTGGGCGATCCGGAGGAGAATCTCGACCGTGCGCTTGTTGGCGACGTCCCAGCAATGGTGCCTCCACGGTGGTTCAACATGCTACGGGGTATTGGCACTGAATGCGAAGCTGCGCGAGCAACTGGTTGCATCCGCCAAACCGTTTGTGCCACCACAAGAGAATGCCGCACCAAACCCATTACAACTCCCGTTGTTTGGCAAGGGTTTTGACGAGCTAGAAACGGATGTCAGCCACAAGCGTCGGAAACTTTGGGCATGGTTGCTTCGGCATGTATTCGCGATCGATGTGAATGTTTGTCCGAAATGCGGAGGGCGAATGAAATGGCGTCAAGTGGCCTTGTCGCGAGATGCCATCCGTGAAGGTTTGGCACGGGCGGGTTTGTTGGCGCGCGGACCTCCGAGACGCAAGAGAGTGCCACTGGGGCAGCTCTCCTTGCCGTTTCCGAAGATGCGTCGGGCGTGAAAGAGCGAAGCATCTTGCGTGATCTTGGGCTCGTATTGGCCTGCGCCGAGGGACACGTGCGTCCACACCACGAAAAAATGCGACACTGACAAATGCTCGCCAGCACGGCACGATGACGCTCGGCATTCATATGTGTGCAGAGGCACAGGAACCGATGAGTGACGCAGGACGGCGTAAACGCGTCAAGTGCGAAATTGGCGGGTTGTTCGACCAAGGCGCCGTGGTAAACTTTTCTCGACCATCCATTCTTCGCCGCGCACGCGAATGCGGGAGCCCGGGGGAAAATCAGCAACGACAGTCATGCGGTGATCTCTGCGGGTGGGACGATGGTGAAAGGTTCGGCCGAAGAACGATACCTGTGGTCGTGGGAGAATGGAAGTAAAAACGTCAGCCGAGTTGCCACATGTCGACAGGTTGAGCGCCGTGGCCAGGATGGTCGGGACAATCTTTATTTGGGCCGGCAAGCAACGCAGCCGCAAGTGCATCATCGGATTCTCGAGATGTGCACATAGAAGAATCACGGGGTGGAAACATCTTGCAAGGAGGTTCCGATTTGCGTTAGGGTGCGGGGCGGTGGATGATCCGGGTGCAAAAGTCGAGAAATCGTTACTCTTTCGTATAACGAGGGTGGACGACGCGCCCATCGTGAGTCTTCTGGTGGATGGCGGTCCAACGGTTCAAGCTCCTCTCGATGTGAGTTGGCGCGATGGGCGAACCTCCATGCGTGCCCTCGCGCTCATTGAAAAAGACGACTGCGAGCGCACGGATCTAGCCTTTGTTGGGACCCAACTTTGGGAATCGATCAAGGTTGGCGACGTCGGGACACGCATTGATGAGGCGCAAAAGGATGCTTCCGCGCGCTTGATTTTGCGTTTCGATGTTTCGTCGGACCTCGACGGTCTCGATCGGCTGCCGTGGGAGGCTGTGTATGATAGGCAGCGCCATTTTCTCGCATGCCATCCAAGCTACTGTGTCGTGCGGCATCCTCCGCCCAAGCTCGAGCTCCAGGCGGCGAATCCCCGTCCGCGAGGCGCACTGCGCATCTTGATTGTGGTTCCGGAGGGCTCTCACCTCAGTGTCGATCACGAGGTGCGAAACATCGCAACGGTGTTCCAAACGCTGACCGGGACGGTCGACTCGGGCGCACCGTTCATTCTTTCGGGCAGCGTAACGCCTGACCGTCTGCGAAAACAGCTTACTCAAATGGCCCCGGATATCGTTCATTTCATCGGCCACGGGCGTCTTGATGAAGCGGGCGAGACATCGTCGATCCGGCTAAACGATGAGAATGGCGACGACCATTGGATGGACGCGGATACGTTTGGGGAACTCTTTCAAGAATACGCACCGAAGCTCGTGTTCCTCAATTGTTGTGATTTTGGGACGCCGCCCGATTCGAAGAGTGTGCGTGGGTTTTCCGGTGCCGGGCCGTCGCTGCTCGCCGCGGGAGTGCCTGCGATCGTGGCAATGCGGTACGAAATCGCGGACGCCGTGGCGATTCAGTTTGCTTCCGCATTTTATCAAGAATTACTCGCTGGCGCAGATGCGGGACGAATCGATATCGCGGTGAGCAAAGCGCGTAAGACGGTACTTCTCAATCACACGCGTGGGAAAGCAAGAGGGTTTGCCACGCCGCTC
>JBGAOI010000414.1:0-6695 GCA_044221885.1 Polyangium sp. (in: bacteria) | reverse complement strand
TGAGAGACCCAAAGGTTGAACCCAGGACTTGGGGCAACGAGCGCCGTGAGCGACTCAATGCCCCAAATATTCAGCCTGGGTTGGTCTCTCAAAACATATCTTCGGCGTCGTCCAAATCATCTTCGGCATCGTTGGTCGACGCATCGTCATCATCATCATCGTCGAGTCCGGCCGCGTTGATCACCGGCAAGCGACGCTTGCCCACGGGACCCTCGTCGACATAATCGCGGAGCGAGTTCATGTCGTTCAGCGCTTCGAGTTTTGCAAGCGCACGAACTTCAACCTGACGAATGCGTTCGCGGGTCAGGTTCATGATGGCGCCAACGTCTTCGAGCGTCGTGCCGCCACGATCCGCAACATCGAGCGCGCAGCTTTCACCCATCTCCCAGAGATCGAGGTCCGGGAAGTTCATCTTGATCGCACCCGTCTTCGACGAAATATCGAGGAAGAGGTGGTGCTTGCACGAAACGTAGGGGCAAGGACGAGGGCCGTCGATGCATTGCGATCGTGTCTTCGGCTTCCAGTAGTTCGTCTCGGGATAGAGGAGACGACCTACTTCGAGCTCACGCTTGGTCATGCGCTTGACGCTGATCGTTCGCGCTCGAACTTCTCGCTTACGGCGAGATCGGCGCTGTTCACGCGTCGTTGCTGTTGCTGAGGTGGCCGGGCGTGGCTTGAGCGCCAATGCACCATCCACCATGGGCTCGTCGCCGGTCTCGGAATCGTCGTTCGAATCGTTGTCCATGTCCATGTCGAGCCCATCGAGATCCGCGTAGTCGTTGTCCATCATCGTTGCCATGCGCTGCCTCCCGCCTGTGCCTTCCGTCATGCGCGCGCACGTTCCCCTCGTCGTTCAAAGACCGGCCCGAACGAGTGCAGGGGCGCTGCTCCCTGTGCAATCAGGTTTGTCGAACACAACCCGACTCGAGACGAACCAACCGTCTTTCGTCGGCCTAGAAACTCTGAGCGCCGCGCTTCCACGAGCGCTGCGCAAACTTTTTCGTTACGTCCCCGTCGCCCTCGTCCGCGAAAGTCGAGCTGCAGCCATGAGACGTTCTTCGATCGCGCTGAGCTTCGAGACGAGATCTTTGGCGAGCCTCTCCGCCGTAAAGAGCTCACTCTGGATCGCACGATCGGCCGTATCGCTTCGTCGTTCCTTGGCCGCATCGCGCAACGCGTCGAACACTTTGGAAATCGTGCGTTCGAGCTCCTCGATCTCGCCTCGGACAAACAGAAACTCCCGCTGAATCTCTTCAATCGTGTAGTCCTGAGCCATCATCTCCTTGATGCGCTGAATCTGGCGCACCACGGACGCGGGATAGAGGCCCTGAGAACCCTGGTGTTTGCCCTTGCGGCCTACGCGAACACTGCGCGGAAGCAACCCGAGCTGCACGTACTTGCGAAGCGTCGCCTCGCTGAACTTGATGTCGTGCGCTGCGAAGATGTCGAGAATCTCGGCCGACGTGATGCCTTGCTCGTGCTGTCGCTCGAGCGCGTCCAGCGCTTCGTCCGATATCCTCTGCAACATTCCCTCAGCCACGACTCAGTGCTCCCAACCAGTGATAGCGAATGTATTCCACTGAATGGAATACAGTCAAACTATCCGATCGGAATTATCGCCGAACGCGCCGAAATCGCACGAACTGATCGGTTTCCGATCCGAGGTAGGACATTCTCTGTCCGCTCAAATGTGCATTTTTCTTGACGCCTCACGATGGATCTGGATCCGCCGGGCGAAATGCGATCGGACGTTCCGGACCAACACCTGCGTGATGCTCGCCGACTGGTAGGCTACGGGCAGCATGGTCGCCAGAACTCTCGAACGCATCGAGCCTAGATTCCGCGATGTGAACGCTCATGGCGTGCGCATGCGCGTGCTCGAAGCTGGTGCTGGTCCAGCGCTACTTCTCGTACACACCTTTCACTCGAGTCATCGATCGTTCGAAGACGTCATCGAACCACTCGCCCAACGTTTCCGCGTCATCGCTCCGGATCTTCCGGGCTTCGGAGAAAGCGAAAAACCAAGCCCCACGCGCTATTCGTACGGACTCGAAGCATTTGCCGAATCGATGGCAGACCTCATCGCAGCCTTCAGTGTTGGTCGTGCTCATGTCGTTGGACACGGCATGGGCGGCGCTGTTGCGCTCACACTTGCCGCTGAACATCCCGAGCTCGTCACGCGACTCGTGCTCGAAGATTCGCTCGTCTTTCCGTTCCCAATGAGCTTCCGTGCGCGGTTGCCCCTCGTGCCCTTGTTCGGTGGCGCCATCTTCAAGCAGCTCTATGGGCGTCGCGGATTCCGGGCCTACTTTCGTGATGAGTTCTTCCGTCCAGGCGCAGAAATTCCCTACGAACGCATCGATCAGCACTACGACTTCTTCAACGGTCCATCCGCACGCGAAAGTGCATACGCGGTGCTTCGTGCCGTTCTCGACACACGACCCATCGTCGCGCGTTTGACTCGGATCAACACACCAACACTCGTGATGTGGGGACGTGACGATCGCATCTTCCCCGCCGCTCACGCGCAACGTCTCGTACGTGCGATGCCTGCTGCGAAACTCGAGATCATGGATGCTGCGCATGCGCCTCATGAAGAGCGTCCGCGCGAGTTTCTTCAGGTGCTCATGCAGTTCTTGGAGGGCAAACGTTGATGCTTGCGCGTGTCGCACGAACTGCTTTGCGAAGTCGTGCGGCATCGTTGGGCTTCGTCATCGTGCTAGCGCTCGTTGCCTTCGCCCTCGTTGGTCCTCTCGTCGCTCGACACGCCTACAATGCGAACGATTTTTCGCTGTTCCGTGAAGCCAACGGTGCACCTCCAGGTCCCTCTTTTGTGCATTGGATGGGCGTCGATGCACTGCATCGTGATGTCTTCGCGCGCCTCGCTCAGGGCACGCGCACGTCCCTCGTCATCGCCACGTTCGCAACATTCATCGCCACCCTCATCGGGACAACGGTTGGCGTTGTCTCGGGTTATTCGGCCTCTTCGCGCGTCAAATCGATCGACGTCACGCTGAGTCGACTCGTCGACGTGTTGCTCGCGCTGCCGTTTCTCTTGGTCATCACGGCCATCGCTGCGGCGCTGGGGCGCACCACGTCTTTCACCGTTTTGTGCGTCTTGGGTTTGTCAGGATGGGCCGGCATCGCGCGCGTCGTTCGAGCCAAAACCATTCAAGTTTGCACGCTCGATTTCATTGCTGCGTCGCGAGCCATGGGGGGCAACGCGTCATGGATCATCACGCGTCACGTATTGCCGAATGTGTTCGGCATCGTTCTCGTGATGGCCGCGACGAGTGTCGGTCAGATGATCCTCGCCGAAGCAATCCTTGGGTACTTGTCGCTCGGTGTCCCGCCGCCCGAACCGTCCCTTGGGCGCATGTTGCACGAAGCGGAACCTTTTTTTGCGACACGCCCCGGACTCGTTGCTGCTCCAAGCATCACGATCCTGATCACCGTGCTCGGGTTTGGACGTTTGGCTGACGCATTGCGCGACATGGTCGAAGGTGCGTCACACCAAGCGCGACGACCGGAAACGCGTTTCCCCGCGGACTTTCTGCTTGTTGCAGCCGCCCTGCTGATCTTGCTCGGGTTGCCAGCTCCTCGCGTTGCTCCACCGCTTGGCACTCTCACTGCAAACGCGTCTCCCGTGCGCGGAGGCACGCTGCACGTCGCGAGTATCGTCAACGTGCGCACACTCGATCCTGCACTCGCTTATGACGAATCCGCCACGATTCTCGGCGATTTGATCTTCGCCAAACTCGTGACGTGGAACGACGAAGGACAGATCGTCGGCGACTTGGCGAACGAGTTTCACGCTTCGAACGATGGTTCGTCCTACGTATTTACTTTGCGTCCCAACGTTGTTTTTCATGATGGAACCAAGCTTCGAGCCATCGACGTCAAACGATCCCTCGAACGCACCCTGCATCCCAAAACACCCAGCCCCGGAGCGAGTCACTACGAGCTGATTCGCGGCGTCTCGGCCTACCGCGAAGGCAAAGCCGATCACGTCGAAGGTCTTCGGGTCACCGGCGACTTCACCATCGAGATTCACCTCGATCACCCCGAAGCCACGTTTCTGTCGCTGCTGACGCTCGACTTTGCCGCACCAGTTTGTCCTTCCTCGGGCACGAGCGTCGATGCTTCACGTCCTCCGACGCCTTGCGGAGCAGGTCCGTTTCGCCTCGCGTCATGGGAACCCGACGGCATCATTCGTCTCGAACGGCACGGTGCGTACTTCCAACCTGAACGTCCCTACCTCGACGCGATCGAGTGGCTCGCCAACGAACGACCGACAGCGCAACGCTACAAGTTCGAACGCGGGGTACTCGACTACGTGCGTGGTCTTGGGAGCCAAGATGCAGGGCTGTATCGAGCAACGCCGGCGTGGAAACCGCACACATCGTTGTCGTCACCGTTCATCACGAACGCCGTCTTTCTCAACACGGAGATGTTCCCGTTCGACAATCGTGCGGTGCGTCGTGCCGTGGCCCTCGCGCTCGATCCGACGGTGCTCGAACAAGTGCGCAGTGACGTTCACGCCATTCACCGCGTTGCCCCTCCAGGCGTCCCCGGATTGACGGCCGCAACGTCCAAGCGCGAACGCAACCTCGATGCAGCGCTCGAACAGATGCGACTTGCTGGGTACCCGTTTGACCCGACAACTGGTCGAGGAGGCATCCTTCAGGAGATTTCGTACACGGCTCCTGGCGACACGTTCGAACAACAAGCCGCGGAAATCTGGACCGAACAACTCGCGCGCATCGGCATTCGTCTTCGCCTCGATCTGACGAGTTACGCCGCGTACTTGGCGAAAATCTCCAAACGACGATCGGCCGCGATGGGTTGGGCCGGATGGAAGGCCGACTTCCCCGACGCCTCGAACTTCTACGAGCCGACCTTGTCGTCACGCGCCATCGATGACGAACACTCGCAGAACTACGCGTTCTTCAAGAATGACGAATTTGATCAGCTTCTCACAGACGCATCACGCGAATTGGATGCGACCAAACGTGCCCGTCTCTTCGAGCGCGCCGAAGAAATCATCCGCGAAGAAGTTCCTTGGGTGCCGACACACGCACCGCAACTCTTCGAGATCTGGCAACCGTACGTTCGAGGCTACAAGCCGCATCCCATCGTACCGCAGCGTTTTCGCAACGTTTGGCTAGACAAACAACTCCTCGCCCAATCGGAACAACGGTCGACGTTGGGTCAAGCGTTCATGTGGTTGCCGTTGGGCTCGCTGCGAGGCACGCGATGAAGGCGCACGTGTGGCGAGCAGCTCGGCGCCTTGCTTGGGCGCTCTTGGTCGTGTTTGGAGTGACGACTCTATCGTTTTTCTTGGTTCACATTCTTCCCGGAGATCCGGCCCGCATGTTGCTCGGGCCTCAAGCCTCTGCGCGTGATGTTGAACGAGCGCGCGAAGTGTATGGTCTGAACGGATCGCTCGGCGCGCGTTACGTGCGTTACTTGCGACGTTTGGTGCATCTTGGGGAGGCGTTACGCAAAGACGAACCTCGTCCCGCAGAGCATCGAAGTTGCGCTTCTTTTGGGCGTTTTCACGTCGATCTCGGGTCGAGCTTTCATTACCGAAAACCCATCGTTGATCTCATCGCCGCCAAGTTTCCACGGTCGCTCGAACTTGCGCTGGCCTCGCTCGCGGTTGCACTTGCCCTTGGTTTGTCGTTGGGCGTGAGTACTGCGGCGCGTCGAGGTGGAATTTGGGACGAGTTAGGAGCCGGCGTGGCACTTGTCGGCATCAGTGCGCCGACGTTCATCACGGGTTTGGCACTCCAGTACGTTCTTGCGCATCGCCTTGGGATCCTGCCCTACGACGGATATGGGAAGACATCGGCCGAGCAACTCGCATCGATGGTTCTTCCGGCGTTGACGCTCGGCGTTCATGCGAGCGCCGTGTACGCGCGCCTCGTGCGTGCGGAACTGGGCAGTGCCCTCGAGCAGGACTACGTGCGTATGGCTCGAGCCAAAGGAGCATCCGCGTCGCGGGCGCTGGTGGTGCACGGGTTGCGAACGGCGCTGGTGCCGATCGCGACGCTTGCTGTGTTGGACCTCGGTGCGCTCGTGGGTGGAGCGGTCGTTACCGAGAAGATCTTTCGATGACCTGGGCTTGGTCAGATGGCGGTTGAAGCGGTGCTCAACCGTGATGGGCAGCTTGTCACAGCCACGGTGCTCGTCGCAGCGTTGGCGATGATCGTGGCGACGCTGGTTGTCGATGTGCTGGTGGCCTTATTGGATCCACGCGTAGGTCGTTCGTAAGTGTTCGTAAAGAAAAACCGGCTCATTCTCCGATGGCACTACGGCACTCCGCACCGCGTGACGATTCTGGTCCCGCGAGTTCGGCGCAACGTCGATACGCCGCTGGGCCTCCACCGCTGATGGCGTACAGGTACCAAGCCTCGGCGCTGCCAGGAGCTTGCTCCGTGTATTGCTTGGCCAAACTCCGAGCTTTGGCGACTTGGCCCTGTTCGATCGCTTTGTAGATACGCGGAGGCAATGGTCCGGACTCTTCTGCCGGTGCTGCTGTTGCTTCCCCTGCGGGCGCGGTCGCTTCACCCGTGGGTGCGGGCGCTTCGCCCGTCGCGCCTTGTTCTGCGGGAGCTTCGCCAGTTGCGCCTTCTTCAGCCGGCGCTTCCGTACCCTCTTCAGCCGGCGCTTCCGCGTCGTCACTGGCATCC
>JBGAOI010000413.1:0-6703 GCA_044221885.1 Polyangium sp. (in: bacteria) | reverse complement strand
CCACCTTTTCCAAAAGTGGCTGGCACCTTTTCCACCCTGACCCTGCACCACCCTGGCGCCCTTCACCCCATCGACGCCTCCGCCAGCACACGCTCAATCGCCTCGAAATTCTCCGCTGGCGCATCCGCAAGCTCCCGGGCCAGCGGAACCTGCAACCTCGACGCTGCAACATACATCGGCGCCAGATGCGGAGCCGCCTTCAGGATCATCTCCAGATGCCGCTTCACCCCCGCCGCATCACCGCGACGAACCGGACCCGTCAGCGCCGCCGGCAAACCCATCGCTTCCACATTGTCCGCAACGCTTCGCAGCAGCGGCCCAAGCATCGCTGCAGCCGTCCTCGGATCCACCCCCGCACGGCCCAGCAAGTCAACACCTCCCGCCGCGAGTGCCGCAGCCCCATTGGCCACAAGCCCTGCCGACGCGTGATAAAGCACCCGATCCAGTCCACGAACCGTCCGCGGTGTCATCCCCAGCTTCTTGCCCAGCAGTTTGGCCGCTCGAACCGCGCGAGCATCACCATCCACATGAAGCTGCCCACGCACGAGCGAAGGCGTACGGTCTGTCGAGGCAAACGAAATCATCGGATGCATCTGTGCCACCGCCACTCGCTTACTCCGCAAAGGTGCAAGCGGCTCAGGACCCAACGCGCCCGCGCAATGCACCACCACGACATCACCATGACCAAGCAAACGCGCATCACGAAGTCGTTCCGCCAACGCCAGAAGCTCACGATCCCGCACCGCCAGAATGACAAACGGCGCCTCGATTCGCTTCGAGGGCAAACCTTTTCGTTGCGCGCGCAACGTTACCGTCACACCCACCTCTCGCAACGCCCGTGCCAAACCCGCCCCAACTTTTCCAGCGCCAATGATGTACACGTTGTCGATATCCAACATCAGCTTCTCCGATAGAGCCCACGCTCGTGAATCAACGACAACACCGAACGCGGCACGAGTTTTTCCAGACGATCGATGTCCCCACGGGCCAATGCTTCCCGGACCTCGGTACTCGATACCTGCGGCAAAATAGCTTCCGGCACTCCCTCCGCCGTCACACCCGCTCGCCCCATGATGATCGGCGGCGCAATCTCCGAGATCCGATCGAATCGATGCCACTTCGGCACATCGTTCACAACATCCGCCCCGATCAACAGCCGCATCGACCAATCAGGATGCAACGACGCCAAATGCTCGAGCGTTCGTAATGTCAAACTTTCCCCATCGAGGTCCCGTTCTACCGAAGAAATGAAAACGTTGGGGATCCAAGCAAATGCGCGCCGACACATCTCGAGACGATCCTCGAACGACGCCAGGTTCTTCGCGAATGGATGTTTGTACACCGGCACGATCAACACCTCATCGATCGGCTCTGTGGACAAGACAAACACCGCCGCCAACACGTGCGCGACATGAGGCGGATTAAAACTGCCTCCGAAAATCGCTACCCGTCGAGCTTTGGGTCCAGTCCGTCCGGACGAACTCGGCTCATCCTGCGTTGTTGCCACCTTGCACCCGCATCTTGATCCCAGGCAACATCGACCCGGATCCTCCGAGCATTTCTTCTGCAAAGATCGAACCATCGAGGTTGCGAATCTCGACACGCACACCACCGCTTGGTCCTTCACCCATCACGAGCAGACCACCTTGCGGAGCGCCCAGCGGACCCGGCGTCACGAACATGCGCGAGCCAATCCGCTTGATTTTGGGTTCGTTGCTGCGTCCGTAGACAAACAGTGTCGCCCCGACAACGTCGTCCTCATCGAGGATCGCTTTGTCGTACATGAACAGCGCCACGCGACCGTCGAAAAAATCCACTGTGCGTCGATTTCCCTCCGGCAAAAACGACAACGCACGCAAACGAGATCGCGCTCGTTCCGCCGCGACAAACGCTTCGATCGCTTCCGGTGACGCATTCGCACATCGCAACGTAGCCCGTGCAAGAAGCGAATCTTCGTTCGGACTATTGCCCACCAGCGAACGCGCCCACGCCCGTACCAACAAGTCGAGAGAACTGTCGGGCGCGAGGTACAGGATCCGCTGCACGCCAACGACATCGAGCAAACACTCGACCGCATGCGCAAGCGTACGCACGTCTCCCTTCGCGGGTCCGATGATCCCGAGGCGCATCAATGCCCAGAGTAGATCAGCCGGGGCCATACGGGGAGAGAACTCGCACGCATTCTCGAATGACCAGCCAAACACGCTCCGTCGCGCCATGCAGCCGGCGTTGAACGAGCCGTGCTATACGCCGCGGGCACCTATGTTTCGTCGCACAGGCCCTCTTCGAGATCCAATCACCGTCTACCTCGACGGGTCGCCCCTGCCTGCGGAACGTGGTGAACCCCTGGCCGTTTCGCTCCTCGCGGCAGGAAAAACCATCCTTTCCCGCAGTCCAAAGTTGCATCGACCCCGAAGCGCCTCGTGCATGCGTGGAGGTTGCGAAGGCTGTTTGATGCGCGTTCAAGGTGCACCGAACATCATGACCTGCCTCGAACCTGCCCAAGGTGACGAACGAATCGAAGCTCAAAACGTCGTGGGATCTCGCAAAGCAGATCTTTTGAGAGTCAACGATTGGCTCTTCCCACACGGCTTCGATCACCACCACTTCATGACGGATGTCCCAGCACTCGGACCCATCGTCCAAAGCTTTGCCCGCAAAATATCTGGACTCGGCCGTTTGCCCTCGGACGTACAACCCGTGCGTCCAGCAAGGTTTGTCGATGCGGATGCCGTCATCATCGGCGGAGGTTTGTCCGGGCTCGTCGTTGCCCAACACTTGGAAGCTCACGACAAACGTGTGGTCGTCGTCGATGACGGATTGCGTCTCGGAGGAACCTTGAACCTGCTCCCCCAACACGCTGACCTGCTCCGTACATTACATCCCCAAAAAGCGCAGGTGTTTGTCCGGTCTACCGCCGCAGGAGTTTATCAAGGCGAACTCGTCGTGATCACGTTGGACGGCGCGGTGGTCGTTCGCGCTCCAAACAAGATCTTTGCAACCGGAACCCAAGACGGAGTCCTCGCATTTGCCGGCAACGATATGCCTGGCGTTTTTTCCGCACGCGCTCTCTGCTTGCTCCATGGCTACGGCGTTGAGCCAGACGAACCTTTTGTCATCATCGGCGAAGGGTTCTGGGGAGACGAACTCACGCGACGCATGGGCGATCGCGTCACGCGCGTGAACGAGAAAGACGTCGTCGCCGTACGAGGTTCTTCGACGGTGAAAAGCGTCTCGATTCGCGACGGAAAACGCCAAAAGAGTTTGTCGACATCCGTCGTCGGCGTCGCGAACAAAGGCGCCCCCGTCTTTGAATTGGCAGCTCAAGCTGGCGCGCAGGTGAAATTCGATCCCGAACGGGGTTATGTCGTCGATTCCGACGAATACGGACGAGCTGGCGATGGTGTTTGGGCCATAGGCGAATGCGCCGGATTGGATTTCGACGTTGTGGAAATCAAGGCCGCCGCGGAACGTTGTGCACGAGCGATTGCCAACTGAATTTTTATCCACGAATCAAAGCTCGGGGTTTGACGGCGTATATGCTGCTTCACCCAAATGGCAGCGGTCCTTCTCGCGAGTGCCAAATTTGAACGATATTTATTGTGCACTCATCCTGGTCATTCGATAGAGTCGACGCCGTGAAGGACGTCGGTTCGACCCTTGTTCGCGCGTATCGCCAGCTTCCTTTGGGCGCAAAGGTCCTTTTATGGACCGCCGTGACAATCGTCGTCGCCGAGATCGGCCTGCGGCTGTTGGTCCGAACCCTTGATGTGGAACACGGATTGTATCAAGCTGACGCCGCAGCAGAATGGCGAACGAAAGCGAATCTTGCGCTTCAAATCGACGTCAACAAACCCCCGCTTCATTTTCGCGCCAATACCAACAACATCGGATTACGCGGCGACGGCATATTGCCGCCCAAAACCCCCGGCGAGCGACGCATTGTCATTCTCGGCGATTCGTTTACGTGGGGAATCGGCGTCGAATCAAAACAAACATTTCCAGAAGTTCTCGAACGAAAATTGAAAGAACTGGGCGCCCAAAACGTTCGTATCATCAATGCCGGAATGCCCAGTTACGGCACAGTACACGAACTCGCATTTCATCGTGCATATTCAGCCGAGCTCGGCGCAGACGCGATCATTCTGGCCTATTATCCCAATGACGACGACGACAATTCAGTACCGTATCGTTTTCTAGACGGATACATCTGGCGCGATCCCACGCTTATTTTTGGACAACCGTCGTTTGTCGTCGAACTCGTGGTCCAACGGACTCGGCTCGGACTTGAGAAAAGCGGCATTTGGCGACCGAAAAACCGCCCCGATGGGCGCGCTTTATCGCTCAAACTCATCCGAGAAGTACAAGAATCTTGCGCGACGAACCATTGGCCATTTTTTGTTTTGGATATTCCCGCGCGTGAATCGACCAAGTTCGTTGCACCTTTCGAGCATTCAACGGCATTCCGCCCCCTCGACGTCCCAGCCGACCATTTGATCACCATGCGCGACGAGGTCGAAAGTTTGTCGGAATCGCCCTATTTGGAAGAACATCACCTCAATCCCGCTGGGCACGAACTTACAGCGCAAGTACTCGCAAAAGCGTTATCTGAACGATTGCCCTGGGCAACGGGAAAACCGTGACGACCATCCTTGGCATTTCTGCCTTCTATCACGACGCCGCAGCCGCCTTGATCCGTGACGGTCGCGTCGTCGCTGCTGCCGAAGAAGAACGGTTTACGCGCAAGAAACACGATGCCTCGTTTCCGCAAAATGCCATCGCTCATTGTTTGCGCTTGGCAAATCTATCTGCCGAACAAATTGACTACGTGGGTTTCTACGAAAAGCCATTGCTCAAATTCGAGCGCCTCCTCGAGACCTACCTTGCTTTCGCTCCACGGGGTTTGTCCTCTTTCTTACGCGCAATGCCGCAATGGTTGTCGCAAAAACTATTCATTCCTCGCGAAATCCAGGCAGGATTGGGCGCACCACTAGCCAATCGTCTCGTATTCACGGAACACCACGAAGCCCATGCTGCAAGCGCATTTTTTCCCTCGCCGTTCGATGAAGCGGCCATCGTCGTTACCGACGGTGTGGGCGAATGGGCAACAGGAAGCATTTGGCACGGGCGCGGCCGTCAACTGGAATCCATCTGTGAACAACACTTTCCCCATTCTCTTGGACTCCTGTATTCGGCATTTACGTATTATCTCGGATTTCGAGTGAACTCCGGCGAATACAAAGTCATGGGCCTGGCCCCTTATGGCGAGCCACGGTTCGTCGACATCATTTTCGACAAACTGATGGACTGCAAAAGCGATGGCTCATTTCGTCTGGATTTACGCTATTTTGATTATTGCACGGGATTAACCATGACTTCCAACGCCTTTCATACTCTCTTTGGTGGCCCGCCACGAAAACCAGAATCCAAACTCGAGCAAAAACACTTTGATATCGCGGCATCCATTCAAAACGTCACGGATGAAATCATGTTGCGCACCGTGCGTCACGCGCACGTTTTGACCAAAGCCAAGAATTTGTGCCTGGCCGGCGGCGTCGCGCTGAATTGCGTAACCAATGGCAAAATTTCGCGCGAAGGCCCCTTCGAAAACATTTGGATTCAGCCCGCGGCCGGCGACGCCGGCGGTGCCCTCGGCGTCGCGTGGCTCATTTGGCATACCTTGCTCGAAAAACAGCGCACACCCGCGGCGAACGACGCGCAGCAGGGTTCATTGCTGGGCACCGAATACGATGACGAGCACATCACGCACGTGTTGAAAGCGCGCGGAATTGTGTTCGAAACCATGAGCGACACCCAAGAACTCGCCAATCGAATCGCCGGGCTACTCACCGACAAACTCGTGGTCGGTTGGTTTCAGGGGCGCATGGAATTTGGTCCACGCGCCCTCGGCGCGCGCAGCATCCTGGGCGACGCGCGAAACGCCGAAATGCAGCGCATCATGAATCAAAAAATAAAATTTCGCGAATCTTTCCGGCCATTTGCGCCAGCCGTCTTGCGCCAACATGCGCACGAATGGTTCGATGTGAAACCCGATGTCGATAGCCCGTACATGCTCGTCGTGGCCGATGTGCATCCGCAAAAACGATTGCCCGTCGAAGAGAAAACCTCGGGACTCGCGCGTCTACGCGAGAAACGCTCCGAAATTCCAGCAGTTACGCACGTGGACTTGTCCGCACGAATTCAAACCGTCGATGCGGAGCGACATCCCGCCTTGTATGCATTGCTTTCCGCATTTTATCAGCGAACCCATTGCCCGGTCCTCATGAATACGAGCTTCAATGTTCGCGGCGAACCTATCGTCGAAAGTCCCGAGCAAGCGCTCGATTGTTTTGCCAAAACCGATATCGATGTATTGGCCTTGGGCCATCACGTCATCATAAAGCGTGACAACCCGCAACTCGTGCCAAACCATCACCAAGCCCCTACGGAACTCGATTGATGCGAATCTTGACGACACCAACCGATGCACAATTGCGACAATTTGGCGCGATTTGGCTACCGCTGGCTTTTTTGTTGCTCTATCGATCCGTACGACAATCGCCGTTTGCCCCCGCATTGCTCGTTGGCGCAGGCATAACCTTGGTACTGGCGCTTATTTTCCCGCGCGCACTACGCCCCGTTTTCGTGGGATTGACGTACCTGACGACCCCCATTGGATTCGTCATTTCACGCGTCTTACTCA
>JBGAOI010000412.1:0-6709 GCA_044221885.1 Polyangium sp. (in: bacteria) | reverse complement strand
GTCCGAACGTCGGTCAAATACGGGGCGAGATGGTCCTTGTCCGTAATCGCATACGCGTTCAAACCATCGGAAATCATGATTTGAACGTTGTATTTGCCGGCTTGTTGATCCCGCAACGTTTCGAGCGTCTTGACTGCGTCGTCCTTGATCCTTTCGCCCGTTCCCGGATGCAAGATGTAGTCTTCGCGGTTTGTCGAACCAGTCCATACCGTCACCGCGTTGGCGACCGACATGGCAAAGTTCGGAGGAAGCTCGGCGAAAATGCTCTTCTTGCCATCTTCGTACAGCGTGCGGATGTACGCATCCATGGTGGGATTGAGGTCCCAGGGGTTTGCCCCCGTTCCTTCCGCAATAAAAACGCCACGACCTTTGATATCGTCGAGGAATTTCTGCGTCACCGGATCCGTCATGATCGCGTCGACCGTCCGCATGTCGCCTTTCTTTTGCAGATACTTGGCATACACGTATTTGACATTGCCGAAGTATTGCGTAGGCGTACCATCCGCATTCACGACGGCCAGTTCATTGACGAAAAAGTCCCACATTTTATCAGCCACTTTGTATCCAAAGTTTTTCCGGATACGCACGTGGTCTTGATAGGCCGTCGTGAGGTACGACAACATCGGATCGTTTTTCGTGGGCAAAGCCATGAGATACGCAGGATTCGCCGGCATGATTTGCTCGATGCACCAATCGAGGTCGTCGAGCGAAACGCTCATGTGCAACGTGGAGCAAATATCAAGGCCAATGGGCAATCCGTGGAGTTTGCCCATGACGATGTCTTCCAAGCAGCAACGTACGAGTTGTTCTTTGGTACGGAAGATTTCCGGTCCGATAAACCCGGCAACGTCGTTGAGGTGCACCCACGGTGCGACAGGCTGGCCCGCTTTTGCTTGTGCTTCGCCAACGGCCTTCTTGAGAGCCCTAGCAAAGCCGTATTTTCGCGACTCGTGGATGACCATGTCAAACCCATCGCCATGACCGTTTGTCGCATCGGCACCTTGGCCCGTTTCAAAGTACAAACCATACTTGCCGCTGCGCGTCGCCGCATGAGCCATCATCTTGTCGAGCGTCACGTCGAATGTCGCATTGGCCGCATCCGTGCTCCCCAAGCTCTGGAACCAAAGCGCCGTCGAGCCCGGGAATTGCTTTTCGACTTCCGCTTGGATGTCGATATGCGACAAGCAACAATGCGGCATGATGTCCTGCAAATTGAAGGCTTCCAGCGCGTCCTTCAAGGTGAGCTCAATCGTATGCACGCTGGAGGTAAGGCTCGAGACGGGGTTATTTCCGAGGACGACATCGCCCACGGCAAACGCCCAACCATTAAGGACCTGCCAAAGAATGTCGGTGGCGTCATCCGTCGGTGAATTGGGCTGAATACGCGCGCCCATGTAGCCCTTTGCGCCAATCTGCGTGCCCGGCAACGGGTTGAAGACGGTTTGTCCGACCTTGATGAGTTCGTCGTTGGTCATGATTTTTACGACCATGCCAATGACGTCACTGGGCAAACCCACCATGACCGCTTTGATTTCCGCTTCGGTTTTCGTGAGCAGGAACGTCTTGAGCTCGGCCATCGTCATGTTGCGATTGGCATCGAGCGCCGCCGTATCGGTCGACGCGAGAATCGCATCGTACACTTTGTCGCTCGCCATGGGTTTGTCGGCGAGCGCTCCCATCTTGGTGTTGCCCAAAAGCGTCCGCGCATTGTCCCGCGTGGTCTGATTGTCCGCCGAGATCCCCAGCGCTTCGTCGCCTTCTTTGTATTCGTTCGCCGAGCCAATCACGGCCTTGTAAAACTCGTGGTCATAAGCGCCCTTGATGCGCTGCACATAGGCGAACACATCTTCGCCCGTTTTGATTTCAGGAATGCAAACTTTGCCCGTCGCGCACGTGATGGGGTTCCCTCCCGTCGTCCCCGTTTTGACCGGATCCGTGCCACATCCAGCAACGACGGCCGACACGCCCCCGAGAAGTGACAGGACAAACGTTCGTCGGCGCAACGCAGGCGAAGGCGTGGCCGCTTCTTTCTTGGGTGCTCGCGCCAACGACAGCGCAGGACGAGTTTGATTTACAGTTCGAGATCGTACGGATTGACGAGCCAGCGTCTTCATCGTGTTTGCTCCCGACCAAGGCAACGGAAACATTCGTTTGACCCTCCGCAACACACATCAACCGCGATGTGCTCGCGACGACAAACGACATCCCTCGCGAAGTTCAACGCATGGATCGTACGGGATTCCGCAAGAAAGACGCAACGACAAGCGCGCGTAGCTGCAAATTCGCAACGCGCCACCGCTCAGATTGAAATTCTTGGACGCTCGACGTCCGCACTTCACTTGCCAATCCCAGCAATGAGGTGGTCAATGCAGTTATCAGAAATTGCGGCCTCAAATCGAATAGAGGCAACGAATGTACGTAATATTTCTTTGCTGATAGAAATGACGTCAGAAATGCGACGCTGACGAAATTGCCCCACCCAGCAATAAACGATATGGAATGAACGGCGTGGCCGACGTATTCGAAGGTTAGGAAAACTGCGTCGGTAAAAGCCGATTCATTTCTTCCACTTGGGCTTCTGCCCGTACACGACACGCTTCCAGACGCGCTCGCATCGAGCCTCGCGCATCTCGTGCTCCGCGCCGAAATACTGCCGCCGCGCGTTCGTGGGTGAGCTTCAATAGTGGAGCCAAGGTTTTCTGCTCCACCCGAAACGGAGAATCGAGCAACACAAGGCAAGCTTCCGCTGCCTCGCGTAAATCTCGGGCGCCAAGGGCATCTGCTACTGGAAGTAATTCCGCAAGTGAATGACGAAGATTGGTGCGACCATCGCGAGGAATAGCATTGGATTGCTGCATGAGGAGTGCCAAGCCATTTGCTAGCAGCGTCCAGGTCGCTCGGCCAAGAAAACTTCGTGCAAGCGATTTATTGGTCAAAAATGAAAAAAAACGAGCGGTAGCCACGGCCTTCCGTAACCACCGCCCGCGAGCTCATCGGCGTCCCCCCCGAGTCACCGAAAACGCTCGTGATTTGTATAACACAATACCGCGCTTCACGACAGCGTCTGGCAGGGGTCGAGCACGAAAATATCTTATTCGAGCCGTGACGAAATGCCGCGTATCACGGCGAAATCATTGCGGACGGCGCTTCGGGTGTGCTCATCGATATCGGCTCGTCATCGAGTTCGGTATCGCTTGTCGACAAGGGGCGGAAATCAATCGCTGCAAACGGCATTTCGGGTCGAGCAGACGCCGCGAACACAATGGCCGCCATCATTGCTGCCGCTGACGCCAATAATTCCGCCGAATATCCGGCATTCATTGCGGTGCACGTCCCCACGAGCATCGCCCATGCAGCCCCAATACCCGCATACGCAAGCGCGCTCGCCAATACCCGTACACCCCACGATGCAGCAATACGGACGGCAAGGCCCAAGCCAACTCCCAAACCAGCTCCCACGATTCCCAACAGGATCGCCGGCACCGCGATCCGCACCAGCAAGGGCAAATCGACAATCACGGAGATGATTCCGTCGAGCGCCATCAACACAGGCGCCAAGACGAACGTCGTCGCTAGAACCCAACGCTGAAGGCCAGCACGAGCGTCATCGAGGTCGAATCGCGCTGCGAATGCGGCGCCCATGCCAATCGCGAAAAGATACGCGAGCGGCAAAAACAGCCCCACGATATCAGGTCGACCGACAACGGATTCGCTACGACCAACCACCGCACTTCCAAACCACACGATCGCAATGACAATCGACGCGAGGGTCAGCGACATACGCGTCGCCGAAATGCGTGCGGTGTATCCCCAGGTTCGTCCGGACGCGATCGTCGAGAACAACCACACCGCCAAACCCAGAAGCATCGTCAGCGCGACACCTGCGCCGATGACCAGCGCTGTCCGTTGATGATCGATGAGCTCGCGAATGTTCGTCCACGCCGCGACCATCCTCTTCGGCGGCTGCGTGTAATACCAAAAAGGTCGGTCCTCCGTCGGTGCAGAAAGGTCCAACGTTTGTCCGGCCGGAAGGCCTCGAGGATCCACTCCAGCCACGATCGACTTGCGTGGCTCGTCACGCACCGCATCCGGCGAAACGACCTCGACAAACTTGTGCCGTCGACAATGCGCACGCAGCGTGGCGAGTTCGTCCGACATATACGGCGTACGTTTTACGACCACGGCGGCAAGTTTGTCCTTCGAGCACCCAAACACGTGCATGCCGGGCGCTCGGGAACCGCGAGCCCGAAGAGCTCGCGCAACGAGGGCCAAAACGCGATCGACTTCTGTCTCGGGACGCTGAAGGGTCAGCGTGCCCTCGGGCTGCAGAGCGCCAAGGAGGTCCTGGACGAACTCCGTCGTCAACCATGGCGTGGATGTGGCAGACAGGGCTCCAAAAGGCGCTGCTGCTTGCGTGTCGACATAACCGAGCACGATGCGTTGGTACGTATCGGGATGGCGTCGCACGTAGTTCTTGGCGCCGCCCAGGGCCACGTGAACTTCGGGTTTGTCGTAGAGCTCGTCGGAGAACGCATACGAAGAACCGCGCATGATGGCGCGACCGATCGTGATGTCTTCCTCGACGGCTTGAACATCGCGCTGGGTTTGTCGCAGCGCAGCACGTATCTCCCGTCCACCCCCAGCCCCGACGATGAGAACGGGGTCTTTCCCCTTGTCGAGCAGGTACGCCATTTCATCGACAGCCAAGGGCGGGATCTGTTTGCCATCGGGAATCGAGCGGGCAAACGTGCTGTCGACACGCAAAAGCGCACTGTTCGCTTGCGGCTTGTCGACGTAATAGAAGCCTTGCGCGGTCCAGAGTTGCGTTTCGGCTTTGTCGACACCCGCCCAACGAGGCGCCGCGAGCTTGAGATACGGCGCTCCGATTTCACCGGCGAGAACGACGGATGTTCCAAGGATGAACGTCGCGATAAATGACCCGCTCGCACCGTGCCCTTCCGTGTCGAACCTGGCCGCTCGAGCAAAAAGCAGCGCGGACAAACTGATGGCAACCGCGACGCCCAGACCAACTCGTGCCGGGCCAAACCTCATCACAAACGCTGCTGCAACGAGGCCACATGCAGCCGCTGACAAGATCGTTCGAAGAAGTGCAGCGCTGTTCCGGTGCGACGCACCCAGCACGCGGGCAAAAACGAGTCCTGCAAAGACAAACGGGAGCAGGGATGTGCCGAAAAAGATGAGAAATTGCTGCAAAGCAGCCGTGTCAAAAGCGTCGAGGTGCTTGGCGCGAATGCCAAAGATGACGGAGATCGCCGCGCTCGGTGCAGCCAAAGCCGCCAAATGCGCCACCGGCGCCGCTCGGAACGGAGCCCAATGACGATCCAAACTCGGAAGGCCAAGGAACGCTCCAAGGCCAATGCCGAGAGGCAAGACGATCACCCAAAAAACGCCGAAGTGCTGCCCCAGCAGCACGGAATACATTCGCACGAGTGCCACTTCGAGCACCACCGCTGCGAAAGCGAAGAGCGCAACGGCACCAGCAATGGCCCTCGATTGGCGAACCGACATGCGTACCTCTCGTCTACCACGCATCGGGTCGAGTTGATCCGCCGATCAACGTGGGATGTTCATCGGGAAGCGTGATCGCTCGTAGGGCCCAAAGAAGCTCGGTCCCAACGCTCGAGCCTCACGAAGACGTTGACGGGCTCAAATCTTCGATCGGGCCACGGTTCGGGGATGCTTTCCCGATGTCATTCGAGGGTTTCGTTTGTCCTGGAAATATGAAGCCATGACGCCACGGGCCGTACGATGTCAGCGTTCTTGCCCCAGTGGGACCAAAGGCCATGTGCGCAACAGCGGCACGGGCGCCGTCGGGCCGCTCTGACGCAACACACGCGCGCACTCTTGAACGAGAAGTCGCCGCGGCCCAAACGCAGTTCCATTGGCCGCATCTGCGTCCATCAAGCGCGACGGCGTGTCCCGGCCAAAGTCATCGGGATGACCTGGTTCGTCTAGAAGAACATGTCCAAGCTCGTGGGCCAACGCAAAGCTCGCTCGATCCGCACGTAACGCAGCCCGATCTTCGATGATCACGTTGCGAATGGAACCACCGTCAGCACCGATGAAACTCTCGCCAATGCGTCCGCCACTCGCAAATGCGGGAACGACAAAGATCTCGATCGTAGATGGATCGCCATCGTCGAACGCTTTGATCAAGGCTCGTTCTTCCACTGTTCCCGCGATGGCGTCGACGTCGCCAAAGTGTTGCAAGCCATCTTGAAGGTCGACTCGACCGAGACAAACCGTCATGCGACCATCGGACGAAACGGGACCAGAAGCAGGAGGTTCCACGAGGGCAAGTTCGCCCGTTCGTCGGCGAACGAGGACATCGGACGAACCTCCCACCGCCGAGCCGATTGGTGCATTGTCAGAAACGCGCGCGGAAAAACCTGCCTTGGACAACGTTGCAGCCAGCACACGCGCAGCTCCTGCTGGCGTCACGCCAGGAGTTATCGTTGCGGAAATGTCGCGGCCGTCGACGCGTACACGCACAACGCCGCCCGCGGCCGCCGACAAACCATGATCGCAACCAAAAGCAACCATGTGCGTTCGCGGTGGGTCGACCACCGACACATCGAGCTGGGAAAGCGAGCCAAACCCAACGCCGCATGCTCCCCACAACGCGTTTGCCTTGCCAACCTCAGCGCGAGCAAGTTCGAGCGCAGCCACGTCATTCGACCCCACGGGA
>JBGAOI010000411.1:0-6721 GCA_044221885.1 Polyangium sp. (in: bacteria) | reverse complement strand
GGAATGGATAGTAACAAACTGATTACGGGGAATTGCAGCTTCGCCAACTCAACGAACACGCTGAAGCGCACGGGCTGATCGGCCAGGCCGAAGTGAAACAGGTTGACGCGCAACCCCTCGGCGCTGACGAAGTGGTTGATTACACGAAAAAACGCGTCGAAGATGTCGTCTCGAATGTCGACGTGATTCTGGATTCTTTGGGCGAACCCGCCTTCGCTTCGAACCTCGAAGTGGTTCGTCGGGGCGGAAAAATTGTCAACATTGCCGTCAATGTGCCCCATCACGTCAAGACCCACGGGGCTTTCTGGGGAACGTTCACACTCGCCGGCGCGTTTGTCAAGATGCATGCTTGGCCGTTTTTAAAGAAAAACGTGAGTTTGACCCACGTCATCAAACGATGCGACGGCATCATGCTGGATCGTCTTGCGTATCTCGTCGATTTGGGGCTCATCAAACCCATCGTCGACCGCGTAATGCCTTTGGATCAAATTCGCGAAGCCCATCGCTACAGCGAATCGAATCGGGCTCGAGGGAAAATCGTTTTACATGTTGCGGATCCGTTGCCGCCTACACCGCAAAGCGACCCATCCCAAAGCACCACACAACCACAACCACGGCGCATCCATCGGTGATTGGCCTGGTGTGTCACACGTGCATCCGCGAGCTGCCGGAGGCACTTTGACGGTTGTTCCCGACGCACTTTGGAGCGGCAATTTGGTTGGCTCGGTGGTGACATCCTCGCCCAACACCGACGCATTGCCGAAGAGTCCGAAACTCGCCCAGTAATAAGGATGGGCTGTGGCTTTTTCCGCAAGCATCGACAATTGCACATTGCGTAATCCCGCAGCGCGTGATTCTCGTTTGAGAACGCGACCATAAAACGCCACCATCAACGCCTGCGTTTCATCATCGGCCACTTGCCACAAGCTTGCCAAAAGGCTTTCCGCGCCAGCAATAAAAAGCGCCCGTCGCAATCCGTAAATACCCTCCCCTTGCATGACGTCCCCAAGGCCCGTTTCACATGCAGACAAAACGACCATTTTCGTGCCTTGCAAATCCAAGGAACAAGCTTCGAGCGCCGTCAAGATTCCATCTTCGCCCCCGCCTCCGCGATGCGCATTCGCTCCTGCAAGCGCAATGCCCGAACGTAAAAGCGGATCATCCGGAAGCCAATCCGGAGAAACCATATCCAATTCGAGGCCACGTTGTGTCGAATTGGCAGCCTGTTCCTGGCGATCGCGCAAAGAAACGAAAAATCCGTGGGTGGCAATATGCAACATGCGCGGTGCATGCACCTTTTTTAGTGCCGACTCCGTGGCATCGACATCCACGAGCACCGATGCATTCGGCATGAGGGCAGCCAACTTCTTCGCTTCGACGCCCGTTGCAGGAAGCGGCGTAAAAAACGCTTTCTCCAAGCCTCGCGCAGATTCGTCCGACGTTGCCGCATTGCCTCTGGACGAACCTTCTTGCAATAAATCGAGCGCGCTCTCGCCGCGTTCACGTTGCCCAAACGCCGGATTGGCCAACACAACGGATGGGGTTGCCGGCGCCTTGTTTTGCCGCGACAATCGAATCAGATCTCGCCCGCTCGTCAAGTAGGTCATCTCGAGTGATTCCACCAAATACTTGTTATTTTCGTCCACGAGCGCGGCGAATGGAACGAGCGATAAAACACCGTCCGCAGAAATCAAGACGCGGGTTTTTCCTCCCAAGAGCGGACGAACCTTTTGCATCACGAGTTCATCCAGGATACGGCCTGGTTTCTTCGTGTCGCCTCGATCTGGAGACGAAAGAACTTCACGCAGAGCGCGCACCGCAAGCTCTATCGGCGCAGCTTCCCCCAAGTCGACAAACCGAACCTTGCCCGTTCCATCAATCACGTACGCGACGAACCGTTGCGGACCGAGTTCTGCAGATTTGAGGCGTTCAGCAGCTTTGCGCGGTGTGTACGAGGAAAACTCGACGAGAACCATTCCTTCGGGAATCGCGGCTTGTACTCGTTCAATGCTGACAGGAATTTGTTCGGCTCGAAAAACGTCGCTTTGACCACCAAGCTTTTCTTCCAGCGCCCGGGCTTTTTCTTCGCGTTTCGTTAATTCGGCGCGAAATTCATCGAGAGGAGCCCCCGCCGGTCCGCGCAAGGCCAATCGCGCCACGTCCGCTCGCGCCGCGACAAGTTCGTCAAATAGTTGGGAATTTGCTCCAGCAAAGTGTTTTTTGAGGGCGGCGGTCGTTCCGGCCATGACATCGAGAACGCGGCCTTTGCGCTGAAAAATGGTCGTCAAGGCCAAATGTTTGGCTTTTTCGTCGGTGGGAGCATTTCGAGTGTGCAAACTCGTCACGAAATCCGTCCCCACACGCAACGAATGTAGAAAGGCTCGTTTTTGGGCGTCTGAACCTCCGGCAATAAAAAGCGACGTTTGTCGTTCCCGACTGTCCACCGCTCGTTCGGACAAACGCAACGCCAATTCCATTTTATTCGTCGCTGCATAAAGGGCAGACAAACCTTCGAGTGCTTGGGCGACTTTGGCATGATCTGGTCCAAAGACTTTTTCATAAATGAAAATCGCCCGCTTATAATAACGCTCGGCCGATTCGACATCGGCATGGCGACGTGCCAGATCGGCCAAATCGAGAACCGATGCACCGGTTTGCGGATGGTCTGAACCAAACGCACGATCCCGCATATTGAGCGCTTCTACGTGCAATTTTTTCGCTCCTTCGAGATCGCCACGTAATTCGCGAATTCTTCCCAAAACCGCTCGCGACTCCGCACGATCGGGGTGCGTCTCCGCCAAAGCGTCGTCACGAATGGCCAGAGATCGCGAAGCGTACGATTCCGCTAGCTCGATGTGCCCAGCCAAACGATGCAATTCGGCGAGCTCAGCAGAAACGTCTCCAACCAAACGATCGTTGGCCCCAAATTTCTTTTCGAGAAATTCCTTTTCCGCCATCAACAGTTTTTCTGCCCGAACCCAGTCTCCTTCGCGCAGCAATAGCCGCCCCCGCGCTCCTCCAATCGCGGCAACGGCGCCCACGGCGGCAGGATTTCCTTTCGCGGCGAGTTTGTCGGCGATGTCTTGCGCCTTCGTAAAAGCTGCTGCGGCGCGATCATAGGCGCCCATTTGCATGTCCAGGTCCCCACGCATCCCCAACAAGTATGCGTATCCGAGCCGTTCTTCCCCAGCCGCCTTGGCCAAGTCCAAAAGCTTGTCCAGAAGAACCTTGGCTGCGTCGTAATTTTCCAAAGCCATGAGCGTTGTAGCCAATAACCTCATGTGCTCACTCGACATATTCAGCCCGGGACCGTCGATGCTCACACGCAATGCTCGCTGGAGCACAGGTTCAGCCCGCGCATACAAGCCCTGGTCACGGTAAAGCCTCCCCAGCTCGAGCAATGCATGGTGCAATCCAGAATGAGGCCCTTGCGGTTCGTATATTTTGACTGCACGCAAAAGGCCCTGTTCCGCTTCAGGATAACGATGCAATGCGGAATAAGGCCGGGCGATTGCGATGAGCGGGTCTGCGGAACGGTGCCCGTCTTTGCTCCCATCGATTTCAGCCGAAAGTGCAAGTTCACGTTGATATGCGGCAATGGCACGTTCGTGCATCTTCGCGTCCGCCAGGGCCCGTGCATAAGCATTGATAATGTATTTGAGTTCGATACCTTTGGTCCCTAATTTTTCATCAATTGCCAATGCTTTTTCGAGCGGGGGAACAGCAAGCGCATATCGACCCGCGTTCCGATGAATCTCCGCCAGATTGCGCAACGCGACCGCGAGCACTTTGCTTTGAGGTGCAACTTTCTCGTAGATCGCCACAGCCCTTTCCGCGAAAACAGCGGCCTCGTCGAACTTTTGCTCGTTGGCCTTCTTCTCCGCTTCGCGTGCTGCGTCTTGGGCATCCTTGATCGTGACCGCTTCCGACTTCGATGCCCCCGGGGGACCTGGGTTCGCGTGCGCCTCCAAGGGCAGCTCGAATAGGCCAACAGCCAGTACAAAAACGACCAAATATCCCGAGTTTGCTCGCATGACCTTCACCAACGTCACAACCCTTTTACCGCTTTTGCGAACGCGGTACATTGGACGTCATGCACACTTTTTACCGCTCCTTGGCCGTTCTTTCTACAACGTTCGTCCTGACCACAGGTTGTTCTTCGAGTTCAACCGGTGGACCACAGAACACAACCACGGGTGATCCGCCGGAAGAAACAATTGACTTCGTCGTGGGCGGGGATCGTCCTGTCACCGTACATGTACCGCCGGGTCTCGACGCAACCAAACCCGCGCCACTTGTGATTCTGCTTCACGGTTTCGGCGCATCCGGGTTCGTCCAGGAACTGGTTTTTCAGCTCCAACCCGAAGCGGACAAACGAGGGTTCTTGTACGCGCATCCCGATGGCACCATCGATGCCGACGGAAAACGCTTTTGGAACGCGACGGACGCTTGTTGCGATTTCGGAGGGACGATGGTCGACGACGTCGCGTATTTGTCCGGGCTCGTGAAGGAAATCAGCGAGCATCATGCGGTGGACCCGAAACGAATTTTCTTTACGGGGCACTCGAATGGCGGATTCATGTCGCACCGGCTCGCGTGCGACAAAGCCGATCTCATCGCGGCTGTGGCAAGTTTGGCCGGATCAACGTATCTCGATCCGGCGAAGTGTAATCCAAGCGAGAAAATCGGTGTGTTGCAGATTCACGGCACCAAAGACGACGCCGTTCTTTACGATGGCGAAATGAAAGATGGAACGGGTTATCCCAGCGCAGCAGATACGATTGCGTTTTGGGGTGGAAAAAATGGGTGTGACGCGATGGCGCAATCAGCGCCAGCCATTGACATCGATGTCGTGCTCGAAGGTAATGAAACGCTGGTCACGCGTCACGAAAATTGCCAACCGGGAGGTGGAGCGGAGCTCTGGACCATGCAAAATGCGGGACATATTCCGGGACTTGGACCGAATTTTGCGCCCGCGGTCGTCGATTGGCTATTCGCCCACGCCAAACCATGACCCTTGGTTTTACCAGGGAAACCATTCTCGCGGCATCGATTGCCAAGCCGTCGGTCGATTCGGGTCGCTTGGTGGAATGACCAATGACCCGACATAATCGGCATGTTCGTACGTGCTCGCAATGCTCCGTGCAATCCCGTCCAAGTCCGCATCCGTCGCCACTCCATCACTTGTGCTCTTGTAAAACTGGACCGTAATCCGAATGGGGAATCGTTCATCCCGGACAAGCTTCGTGCCATAACCTTCACGATACGCTCCAAGACGTGGACCGTGACCAAGCACCGCACGTTCCACGTCCCCTTGGCGCACAGGTCCCGGACGAACCCGAATGGTCGCGTCATTCGGGCCAAACCCTCCGGCCGCGAGCGGATCGTCAGAAAATTCATACCCGTAGGTTCCATCTTTGGATCCTTTTGACGAACCACCTGGCGAAGGGCCGCTCGTCGACAAACCTCCCAAGGAAAAACCTCCGTCGGGGATTCCGCCCAAAACACCGCGTTGTTCATGGCGCAGCGGGACTTGAATCAAGGCGAGAATATCCGCACCTTGTCCCAGAGCACTTCGATCGGCTTCCGTGCGCGGGCCGCCTTGGGCGTCGATACGCGCTTTGACGTCACTTCGTCGTTCCGCGGTAAACGCAGCGCGCGAACCATGGTCATTAAAGTAGAGTTCTTGACCCCAACCTTGAACCGTTTTGTCTTCGGTTTTGTTTTCAATGACTTTGATGCTGGTCCCTTCACGCGTTGCCAAAAGCACGAGCACCGCGGGCGAACCCGGAGCCGATTGATAGTTGAACACCACGGGATGAAATGTCGCTTGGCCTTGTTGCGGTATGGGAAGAAAAACCGCTTGAGCGCTCACGAGAAAATGCGTATCGCGTTCCGCGGTCAGATTGACGGGTTTCGAAAGATCCGTGCCGAGGGAATCCGGTTTGGAAGAAACGACGCGAAGATCACGCAAGACGTCCATCAAGGCCATGGTCCGCAGAGGTTTGTCGTGCGCATTGCCGACGCGGAGGAAAAACCTGTCAGCGGGAATGTCGGCGGTACGATCCGAGAAATTCGGATATCGTACGACGGGCATCAACGCATCCGCCCATTCACCCGTCCAAAGTCGCCTGCGCACCTGCAACGTCAAATCGGTGATATTGGGACCCAAGGCCGAACCAACAGCGCGACCCGTATCCTCCCAAGCAACGTCCACGACATGAAGTCCCCGAGCCGAGGCTCGTTCCTGCAAATCGTAATCGCTGGGCATGTTCGACACACGCTCGATGGTATTGCCAAATTCGATGATGACGACGCGTTCTTCGATGGTCATCACGGTTTCGGTACGCGTTCCATACGCCATACCATTGCAAGAAATCACAAATGGCGCAAAAAGCGCGAATCCAAGGGCTCGCATCATGACCACCTCAATCGTCAACGGAGAGCTTGGACCCGAAACGAAGTGAACCTTTGGATGATTTTTTCAGGCGTGTCTCGACGGAGTCAATTCCAGACGCCGTACGCGTTCAGCCACACCCAATCACGAATTTCACCAAAGCCGTCCATCGTCCGTAATGGGGTGAGAATGGGGCAACGATCGACCCAGAGAATATCGATGAGGCCACTGCGCGCACAATCGGCAAGCAATTCGATGGCCTTCGTTTCCTGTCCTATGAGAACGCACACCTCACAGCAAATTTGCCGCAAGACCATTCTCGCT
>JBGAOI010000410.1:0-6762 GCA_044221885.1 Polyangium sp. (in: bacteria) | reverse complement strand
CCAAGCGAACGAGGCACGCCCACGCGTGCGGCATCGGGTACTTCCGATTCGGACTTCCAACCACGCGGTCGTGCCGCCCCTTTGCCAGGCTGAAGCGCTCGTCCGTCGATCACCCGCGCGCCTGCGCCAACGCCAGCGACGAGCACCACCACGGGGGCAAGCAGCACACCAGGATCAGCTCCTGCGTGCGCCAAGAAGCCTGCGATAACCGCGTCTGCGGCAGTTCCTACATTGTCGAGCGTTGCCGATGCTGCGAGCTCGGCGCCCTTGTTGCTGCCGATCGCGAGAGCTCCACGAATCACTGTTCCTCGTCTTCAGCGACCAACGGCCGCGGAATAGGCGTTGCCGCATGCGGCGCGATGCCACTTTCTCGTACGGGATTGTGCCGCGCCAAAGCCGCCACGAGGCCACTTTTTACGCGCAACGCCATGCCCCGAGAACCTTCGAGAACGACAAACACTTCGCGTCGACCATGCACGCGCTTTGCGACTCGGTCCAATGCCGCCGTACTTGGAGTCGTTTGAGCACCAAGGGCTCGGAGTCGCGTGTAGAGCACTTGACCGCTCGCAGGTTCTTCACGGGCAGCATCAAAGACCGGAAGAGCGCCAGCAGAACGCGCCGTGTCGATGACATCCTCGCGTTCCCACATCCCGTAAGGCTCCCAGAAACGGAGCGTTCCTTCGGGCGGAATACGCGCGAACAACGCGGCGATCTTCTTTCGATTCGCTGCCGTTGGACGAACGTCTGCCGGTGTCTGCAAAACGATGCAGCGAGCTTCGAGCACCGTGGCGACTTCGAGGGACTTCGCCAAGGCATCTTCGAACGTTTTGCCTGTTCCCATGTCGCCCACGATGCGTGGCAAAACGACACTGAACACGAATGTCGGAGCGGTCGATTTTCGCCACCGACGAAGACCCGGGAGCGCTGGTAACGACGCATCAACCGGATGCAATTCGACCAAGTCCAAGTCGGCTTGGTACTTCTTGATATCGCCAGGAAGCGCGTGGAGACCTACGTGCAGTCGAGTCATGCCGGGGCTCTCTTTACACGAAGTCTGTCCGGCGGGACGTCTTCCTGAACAACTGCCTCATTTGTCGGGAATTTCGAGGTCTATTCGGGAGAATTTGGAACATCGCTCACAGCATCGAGCCGCTCCGTGGACATCGAATCGATGTTCGTCGTGGGCTTATCAAGACAAACCGCTGAACGTGTCTCCAGGATCCGTTTCAACGCGTCGCGGGCAACACCTCGAACAACTGGATCATCGTGCTCAACGGCAGCTTGGATCGTGTGCTGCCAGTCATCCGCGCCAGGATCTTCGGGACGTCTCACCAGGCGATTCGCCGCCACGATCACTGCGTTCCTGGCCAAACCTCCCCTGCCCGCCCGTGACAAAGGTGTGCCTTGGGTTTGTCGTTCGAACGTCTCGGCGTCCATCGTCACGACATCCACGAGACGCATGTCTTTCCACCGATCGAGCGGCCGAAATCCGTCAGTTCGTTCGGGCAAAGGGCGCGAAGAACGATTGTACGGACAAACATCCTGGCAGTCATCGCAACCAAAAAAGTGTTCGCCGATGGCCTCACGCAATTCTTCTGGCGGCGCTTCAGGATGCTCAATTGTGAAATACGAGATGCACTTGCGAGCGTCCAAAACGAAAGGCGCCGCAAACGCGTTCGTCGGGCATGCATCGAGGCACCTCGTGCACGAACCACAACGCTCGGTCATCGGTTCGTCCGGGACAAGCTCGAGCGTCGTGACGACTTCCGCGAGCAGCATGAAACTCCCGCGCCCTGGCGCAATGACGATGCCGTTCTTCCCTACAAACCCAAGTCCAGCGCGCATGGCAAACGCCCGCTCCAAGATCGGCTCGACGTCACACAAAGGTCGCGCTTCGGCGTCTGGCCACATCCTGCGAATGAAGGCCGCCAGCTTGCGCACTTTCTTGCGGACAAACCCGTGGTAGTCCTGACCTCGCGCGTAGCGGGCAATCATCTGGGCAAACGGTGAATCGTTTTTCTCGTCCTGTGCACTTCGTGCGTAGACCTTGCCCAGACAAACAACACTTCGGGCACCTTCCAAGATGGCCGGCGTATCGAGGCGTTTGCGAGCTTCGGCGTGCTCCGCCAGGTACTGCATCGAGCCGTGCATCCCGGCGTCGATGAACGCGCGGTACCGCTCGTGTTCGATGCCCAAAGGTTCGTCGGCTCGCGCAACACCCACGACGTCGAAGCCCAGATCGAGCGCCTTCGTTCGAATGAGGCGATCGGCTTCTACGTCAGCCACATGCACCTGCCCTCAACCAAAAAGTCGATCCAACACGATCGCACACGCCGCACGCACGCTGAGGTGGTTGTACCCAGAATCGACGCGCGCATGAATGGGCGCAAGACGCACATCCGCGGAGGCTACGAGATCGCCCGCCAAACCCCAGCCCGTTCCGAAAGCAATGAGCACGGGTTTGTCCGATTGCTCCACACGTGCACGAGCATCTGCATATCCCGTGACGGGTCCACGTCGTGCCGACGCCGCCGTCGTCCACAACTCGAGCCCGGTTCGTCCGGACTCACCCGCCAACGCTTGGTACACGTCTTCCAAACTCGGCACGATGCGCAGCACTTCAAGCGCGTTGGCACGATCCGGAATGCGTCGTTTGCCCGAACCTTCCACCCAATGATCACGGATGCGTGTCGCCAAAAGTCGTTGTGCTTCTACGGGATGCACAACGTACAAATCATGGACGCCGTACGTCCGAGCACTACGGGCCATGTCGTGCAAATCGAGGTTCGTGATCGCCGTCGTCACGACACCGCCATCACGATCGAGCACGGGATGATGAACGAGAGCGAGAGCGACTCGAGTCACGATTTCTTCCGTTCTTCGCGCAACTGAAGCGCCCGAGCATACAGGTCGGGACGTCGTTGACGTGTGCGTTCTTCAGCCGCTTCTCGACGAAACGCTTCGATGGCGGCGTGGTTTCCACCCTTGAGCACATCGGGCACGTTCATCCCACGAAACGTCTCGGGACGCGTGTAGTGCGGGTATTCGAGCAAGCCATCGAGCGCGGTGCTGTGCGACTCATGCATCGCGGAATCGGCGCTTCCCAAGACACCTGGCAACAAGCGTGAACACGCATCAACGATGGCCATCGCGGCGACTTCACCACCAGCGATCACGAAATCTCCAAGCGAGATCTCTTGATCGATGAACGTATGTACACGTGCGTCGAAGCCTTCGTAGCGTCCACACAGCAGCATCACCCACGGCTTCTCCAGCAACGTTTCGACACCGCGTTGGTTCAACACGTCGCCACCAGGTGACAACAACACGCGATGGGGCAACGTTTGTCCAGGCACGGCGTTTGGATCCTGCGCCATCCTTTGAGCAGCAACCATTTCCATCGCGGCGACGATGACGTCGACGCGGATCACCATGCCGGATCCGCCGCCGTAGGGCGTGTCGTCGACGCTGCGGTGTTTGCCGAGCCCGCATTCGCGAAAGTTCCAGCATTGCGCATCGAGTGCGCGGTCGCGTATGGCGCGACCAACCATGCCGGTGGCGAAAAACGGGGCGAAGAGTTCAGGAAAGAGGGTGAGGATGTCGAAACGCATGGGACGCGTCGTTCACTCGAGCCCTTCGATGGTGGCGAGATGGACGACGCCGGCGTTGACATCAACGGACGCGACAAACTGTTCGACCAGGGGAATTTCTAGTTTGCCTCCGCCGGCTCGATCGACTGCGAGAGCATCGCAGGTCGGATACGAAACGAGTCCGGTCACACGACCGACGACTTCACCGGAAGGCAGAACAGCTTGGGCGCCTTCGACATCGCACGCGTAAAACTCGCCTTCTTCCAGCTTGGGAAATTCATCCCGAGGCACGGAGAGGACGCAGCCGCGTAACGCTTCCGCGTCGTTGCGATCGTTTGTCCCAGCAAACTTCACGAGCAACCCGTTGTTGGTGTTGCGGGCGAGGTCTATCTCGACAAACCGCTCGTCGCCTTCGGGCGTGCGGAGGCGGATCGTGGGGTTTTGCGCGAAGATGTCGGATTCTTCGTGGTAGAGCTTGAGGCGTACTTCGCCTCGGATGCCATGCGCACGTGCGACTTCCGCGATCGGGACGAACCGTCGCGGGTCGGAGTTTGTCGGGGCAGAATGACGGGAGGTCAATCCAGGATATCGAGGTAAGCGCGGGTGCCGGCTTTGTGAGCGGCGGCGTTCACGAGCGCGCGAATGGATTGAGCCGTGCGTCCATCTTTGCCGATCACTTTGCCGATATCGTCACGCGCAACGGCGAGTTCGATACGGGGAAAGCGATCGCCCGGGACTTCCCGGACTTTTACTTGATCGGGATGATCAACCAGGGCCTGCGCGATGAGCCGGACCAAATTGACCAGCATCGCGGGTGCAGACGGGGATGCAGTGGCCATGGTCGACTACTTCGCTGCGGCTGGGGTCGTGGCGGCAACGACGTCCGGGCGCTTCAAGAGCAACTCGACGGTGTGCGAGGGCAACGCGCCTTGATCGCGCCAGTGCTTCACGCGATCGCCTTTGAGGCTGATCACGTTGGTGCGCGGATCAAACGTGCCCAAACGTTCGATGAACCGACCCCCGCGAGCAGCGCGCTGATCGGCAACGACAATTCGGTAAAACGGGGTCTTCTTCGTGCCCGCCCGGGCAAGGCGGATGTGAACGGCCATCGGTAAACCTCGAACCTTTTCAAATTTGTCCGGCAACTGCCGGGCCTACGACGCGCTCTGCCGAAGCGGCGAACCGGAAAGGCTGCGCCGTAGGGAGACACGGGGCGCGAAAGGTACGCAAGAGGGCGCGAGCGGTCAAGGGGAGCGATGAGTTTTTCCTTGCCGGGGTCCAAGAAGCGACCTGCCACGACCAACGGTAGGCTGGTCGGCACGGCAAACTCATGGTGAAGGAAGGGGAAAAGAGGAAACACGTGCGGTTGTCGAACCACACGTGCAGAAGGGAAAACTCAAACGATATCCAGAATGATCACGCCACGATTGGGGTCGTCATCATCCACGACGTTGGGGGTTTGCCCCGCCGGACGGCGTGGTCCTGGATACCGTTCAAGCGGCAATTCCAGACGAGGGCGGCTTTCCTCACGCTGGAGGCGCTCCCTTTCTTCTCGTTGGCGAATCTGCTCGATGATGAAAGGAGGTAGCATCTGAACTCCTCCGCAGCGCTAGAGTGCCGTCGTCCGATGCGAACATGCCGAAAGAATATCGGCTGGTTCACGAGTCGAATCTAGCAATGCAAGTAGCGGGGTCAAGCTTATCGCCTGAGAGAAGGTTATGCTGCGCGTCCTCATGACGCAGCACGGCGCATGCGTGCCCTGGAAACTAAGGCGAATCCATGACGACACACGAGGCCACGTCCACAACACGATGAGCCCGCGTCACGTTTCTCGCCTCGTCTCCGCCGCGCTTTTGATCGCGTCACTTGCTCACACGCAGGTCGCACGCAGCGACGCATTCGACATCAACGACACAAGCTGGGAAGGCTGCTCGGCGCTCTACGACGTTGCGTCAAATGAGCTCGGAAGCGATCGCGTGAAAGTCGTCGCAGTCCTCGATTGGAGCACTGTAACGCTCAACGACGGCATCCTCGTTTTGCACCCGCTGCAAAGCATGGATCCCGAGGAAACCGAGGCGTTTGTCCGAGCAGGTGGGCGTCTCGCCATCGTCGACGATTACGGTCGCGGCGAAGAAACGTTGCGACGTTTCAGCATCGAACGAACCACGTTGCCCACGCGTCCCGTTGAAGCGCTCCGCAACAACCCACAACTTGCGATCGCGAAGCCGGTACTCGTCGACGAAAAGGGACAAGCGACAGGTCCGCATCCCGTCGTTCTCAACGTGCAGCAGTTCGTGACAAACCATGGAACCGGACTTCGTTCTTCCAAGAAACTAACGAGTGTCCTGGAAATTCCGGCTGTTGGAGAACCACCCGCGACGGTGGCTCTCGCAGGCATGGTCGATCAAGGGCGTGTGTTTGCCCTGGGTGACCCGTCTGGATTGATGAACCAGATGTTGCGGTATCCAGGAAATCGCGCGTTTGCCACGGCCCTCTGTCACTATCTCGTCGATGAAGACGGGGGCAAACGACACGGGGGCAAACTCTTCATCGTCGCGAATCGTTTTACGGAAGTGAACTCGTTCGCGGGCAATGATTCCGTGCGCAAGGACCTTGAAGCGTACGCGCGTAGCCTCGCCGATGCGTTGGCTGATGCTCGTCAACACGGCGCCCCCGGTGCGCTCCATTGGGCAATGGCGCTCTTCGCGCTGCTCGCACTTGGTGCATGGATTCTTCGCTCGTCGGCGCGTCCGTACAAAAGTCCAAACCCAAGGTTTGCCCGGCCAACTCCGCTCGTCGCCCAAGGTGGCGTTGCCGGTCGTTTTGCCCTTCTTGCCGCCCCCTCGTCACCCCGAAGCCTCGTGTTGCTCGAACTGAAAAGCGCGCTCGTGGAAGCGCTCGGGCAGAAACTCGGTTCACCCGTGGACGCTTCGAACGAAGGGATCATGTCGGCGGCCCGCAAAGCCGGGAAGCTTGACGAAGTACAAAGCTCCGCGTTGAAAGAAGCGCTGAAGGAAATGCAAAGAGCCGAAGCGTCCGTGGTTGCTGGACGACCGGCGTACATCTCACGAAAAGTGCAGCGAAAAATCGCTTCGATCGTGTACGAAGTTCTCGATGCCGCTGGTGGGATCAATGCCCACGCACACGGCATGAAGTCCGAACAAGTCACACA
>JBGAOI010000040.1:0-24432 GCA_044221885.1 Polyangium sp. (in: bacteria) | reverse complement strand
AGGACAAACGGTGGCCGTTCGAGTTCCTGCGCTCGAGGCAACGCGGGCTTTGCTCGAAGCGACGCGTCTTCCGCTTGCGGCTCCAAGCGCCAACAGGTCCATGTCAATTTCACCGACGACTGCCGAGCATGTGGTCAAGTCACTGGAGGGCCGAATTCCGCTCGTGATTGATGCGGGGCCGTGTGTGCATGGCATTGAATCGACCATCGTGGACGTGACGCGAGACCCCGCGGTGCTTTTGCGACCGGGGGCGGTTTCTCTCGACGCACTCAACGTCGTGACGCCTGTCGTCGACCCCGGAACGATCGTGGTTTCTGTCGACAAACCAGCGCCAGCACCAGGCACGTCCCATCGGCACTATGCTCCGCGAGCAACGTTGCGAATCGTCGAAGCGAACGATTTTCTTGACGAACTTGCCCGTCGTCGAGCCACGGGTTTGTCCGTTGGCGCAATTTCGTTCATGCCCGAACATTCGCATGATGCAACGGTGGAGTTCCTTGGTGCGGATCCTGCGGCGTACGCGTCTGGTCTGTACGCAGCGCTGCATCGGCTGGACGACGCCAGAGTTCAGGAAATTCTGGTGGTCGAGCCGCCTCGGACATCGGCCTGGCGTGCAGTTCGAGATCGTCTTCGTCGTGCCGCAGCTTCCGAGTGACGAGGGGCGCGAGCTGTGCCAAAATCACCAAGGTTTTCCGAATCTCGCATGCGTTCGTCCACCGTTTTCACTTCGTTGATGCTCGCTGCTGCGGCTGCTGCGTTCGTGCTGCTGCCGGCGAATTCGTCACGTGCGACGCTGATCGAACAGCCCCCGAAGCTCTACACGTTTCGACTTGATGATCCGTCGGTGCCGCGCCTCGACTTGTTGCGCTCGTTTCTCGATGCCGAAGTTGAACGTCCAGGGCCGTTTCGTCGCTACGTTTCTGGTCGGTTTGGCCAATGGAACGATCGGCCATGGATGCCGCTTCAGTGGCGACCGATGCGTGATGTTTCAGAAGGACAAACAAGCGGTGGAGATGAAGTGAGCCATGAAGGCGAGCATCACGACGCTTTGCAGGGTGGTTTGCCCGTGGGGTTTTTCATGGCCATGGGCGCCGAACCCTTGCGGATCACGCCGGAAGTGCCGATTGGTTGGGCCGCGATGGAAACAACCGATCCTGTGCCGTTCTTCGCGACAACCGGCAGTACGCTGAAGTCCAACGGATACGATTCCCTTTGGGCTCCAAAGACCAAGCCTGTCGTTGATTGGCGTTGTCGGCGCAGGCCGGTGCGTTTCGTGCGGGGAACCGGCGAGCAGGACGTGTTTGCCCTCGTGCGATGTGATGGATCGGTGGCTCCCGAAGCTCTCGATCGCCTCTCGCTCATGATGCGTCCTCCGCATGTCGATCGTCCGGACGGACTTTTGCCAGACGAAGCGGATCCTGAAGCGGCGACGCATGGCGAATGGATCACCGATGTGCGGTTGGCTCATCCGCGGCTTTTGTGGGCGCTTCAGCGCATTGCGGACGCGTTTCCCTGGCGCGCGATTTATGTGTACAGCGGGTATCGTCCGGGCGCGTTGGTTGCGGGCACGAGCCATCACAGTTTGCATTCCGCGGCGCGTGCGGTCGATATTCAGGTGCACGGCGTCGCGAACACCCAAGTCTTCGAGGTTTGTCGCGGACTCGATGATGTGGGATGTGGCTTTTACCCCAACAGCAAGTTCGTGCATGTCGATGTTCGTCGTCCTGGAACGGGTCACGCGGTGTGGATCGATGCTTCTGGGCCTGGAGAACCTCCTCGTTACGTCGATGCGTGGCCCGGAGTTCTCGCCAAGGGTGGATTTATTTGGGGCCCCAAGCGAATGTCGCGACAGTCGCCTGACGGTGATCCGTTGTCGTGCGTTTCAGGAGGCGTCAGTACGCCGTCGTGTGATGCGCCTGCGTCGACGCCTTGAGCGCGTCTGAATTCCGCTAACATTCAAGCGTGTCATCTTTGCGCTTATCTTGGGGTTGGTTTGTCTTGCCACTCGCTCTGGGAGCAATCGTTCCTGTGGCTTGTGACGATGGTCCTATCGAGTTGGTTTTTCCTCCCGGAACTTCGCCGGACGGTGGGGATCTGCTCGATTCGGCGTTTGCCGATGGGGACATGAACACGGATGGAAATGGTGACGGATCTGCGGATGCCGGCGCTTTTTCCATGTTTGTGGGCGTCACGCCAAACCCTGGAGGTGATGGAGTCATCACGGCGACGGACATCGTCGACGCGCGATTGATCACGTTGGCTGCGGGCGTGCGTGGGGTTGTGCTTCGACGAACTCCGGCGGAATTATCGACGGATGCGGCGTTTGCCGCGTTAGAGACGGAGGCGAGTGCGTACGAGAAAAACGGAATCGGAGTGAATTTCGTATATTCTGTCGTGGATGGACGTGGGCGGGGACTCGATTCGGCCTTTGCTGGATTGGCTTGGGATGACCCGGTCGTATTGAAGGCAATGTTTGGGCGCGTGGATGAGATCCTGGCGCGGATTGGCGGCACGACGCGGTATTTTCTCGTGGGTCGCGAGGTGGACGTATTTCTTTCGGCGCATCCCGAAGAACGGCCGGAATTCGAGTCCTTTTTGAATCAGGTGGTGGGGTATGTCCGGACGCATCCTTTGGCAGCACCGGATTTACGTGTGGGTGTGGGTTTTTCTTTTGCTGGAGCGACGTTGCCGGATCCGTTGTGGAGCAAAAGTCTGGTTATGGGTGACGTTGCTGCGTGTTCGTATTTGCCTGGATTGGGTGAAAATACCGCGGGATTGGCGAGCAATATCGCGAAAGATGCCGACTTGCTCGTGGCCAGTTCGGCGGGAAAACCCATCGTCGTGGAAGCTTTGGGTTATCCAACGACGAACGTCGTGGGCGCATCGGAAGCGAAACAAGCTTTGTTTCTCGAGACATTTTTTGCGGCGCTTGGGCCGCGGCGGGGAAATTTCGCATTCGTCAACGTGGAAACGCTTCACGATCTTGCGCCGGAACGTTGCGCCGCTCGGGCGATGTTCGAGGAGCAATCCGTCGACGGTGTTTGGGCGGCTTACGCTTGTTCGCTCGGGCTTTTTACAGCGGACGGGCAGCCGAAGCCATCATGGCAAGTGTTCTTGGATGGCGCGGCTGCATTCGCCTCACCGTGATCTGTGGTGTAAGCTCAGGGGGATTCAGAGGACACCAAGGCAGAGGAGCGGATGATGAGCGACGCGAACGGTTGGGTCGGCAAGATCGCGGCAATGCAGGATTATGCTCTCTACCGCGACCTTTCGTGGGAAGGCAGCTTTGACGAATATCTTGAAATCGTGCGCAAGCAGCCGCAGGTCACGCGTAATGCGTTCCAGCGCGCGTACGACATGATCATTCGGTACGGCACCGAAGAGTACACGGACAACAAGAAAAAGCTCGTTCGGTACAATTTTTTCAAAGACGAGTATTACGCCGCGCAGGACGCAATTTTCGGTCTCGATATTCCGCTGATGCGTCTCGTGCATATTCTCAAGGCTGCGGCGGAAGGGTATGGCCCGGAAAAACGAGTCATCTTGCTTCACGGGCCCGTGGGGTCGTCCAAGTCAACCATTGCGCGATTGCTCAAGAAGGGGATCGAGCACTATTCGACGACGACGGACGGGGCGCTTTACACATTCGATTGGGTGAACCTCGATGCAGTGGGTATGGCGGGCGCCGAGGGGGCGCGTTTTCGTTGCCCGATGCACGAAGAGCCATTGCGTTTGATTCCTCCGGCGTGGCGTGCGCGAGCGATGAAAGAGCTGGAGCTTTCGAGTTCGACGTATGCGGTGCGGATTGACGGGGATCTGGATCCGGCGTGTCGCTTCATTTTTAATCGGCTGATGGAGCAATATGGTGGCGATTGGGGCAAGGTGATGCAGCACGTGCGCGTGCGGCGCCTCGTCTTGAGTGAAAAAGATCGCGTCGGGATTGGGACGTTTCAGCCGAAAGACGAAAAGAATCAGGATTCGACGGAGCTCACGGGCGACATCAATTATCGCAAGATTGCCGAATACGGTTCGGATTCGGATCCGCGGGCTTTCAATTTCGACGGCGAGTTCAACATTGCCAATCGGGGCATCGTGGAATTCATCGAAGTGCTCAAACTCGATGTGGCATTTCTTTATGATTTGCTTGGAGCATCGCAGGAGCACAAGATCAAGCCGAAGAAGTTTGCCCAGACAGACATCGACGAAGTCATCATTGGGCATACGAATGAAGCGGAATACAAAAGGCTACTCAACAACGAATTCATGGAAGCATTGCGGGATCGAACGATCAAAATCGATATTCCGTACATCACGAAGGTTTCCGAGGAAATTCGTATTTACGGCAAGGACTTCAACCGCGACAAGATTCGCGGCAAACACATTGCTCCGCATACGCTCGAAGTGGCGGCGATGTGGGCGGTCCTCACGCGGCTCGATGATCCCAAAAAGCACAATTTGTCCATCGTGCAGAAAATGAAGTTGTACGACGGCAAGGTTCTTCCTGGATATACGCAGGACACCGTCAAGGAATTGCGCAAAGAAGCGAACCGCGAAGGCATGGACGGTATCAGTCCGCGGTATGTGCAAGACAAGATCAGCAATGCGCTGGTGAATGACATCGGCGAAGGAACGATCAATCCTTTTATGGTGCTTTCCGAGCTGGAAAAGGGATTGCGCCACCATTCGCTCATCACGAACGACGATCAACGCAAGAGGTTTGGGGAATGCATTGGCATGGTCAAACGCGAATACGATGAAATCGTGAAGAACGAAGTTCAGCGGGCGATCAGTGCCGACGAAGACGCCATTCAGAAGCTCGCGGCGAACTACATCGATTCGATCAAAGCGTACATTCTCAAGGAAAAGGTCAAGGATCGTTTTACGCGGGAGGATGTCGAACCGGACGAGCGGCTCATGCGGAGCATTGAAGAAAAGATCGACATTCCGGAAATTCGTAAAGATGATTTCCGCCGCGAAATCATGAATTACATCGGTGCGCTTGCGGTCGATGGAAAACGATTCGAATGGCATACGAACGACCGACTTCGTCGGGCGCTCGAATTGAAGCTCTTCGAGGATCAAAAGGATGCGATCAAGTTGCAATCCTTGGTATCGAGCGTGATTGACAAGGAGACGCAGGAAAAGATCGATATCATCAAGGCGCGCATGATCAAATACTTCGGCTACAACGAAGTTTCTGCGCGTGACGTGCTCGATTACGTAGCGAGTATCTACGCTCGCGGCGACGCCAAATAAATCCCATTACCTCAATTCCCCATTTCGTTCGATTTCGTTGGTGCGGCGAATTCGCCGTATACCTGCACGAGTGGCGCATATTGAACACGGCGCGTCAATTTCGCGCTGCGCATCGTCGTTCGCAATCTCCGCAAAACCATTTTCGCGCACGATTTTCGTGTCAAAAGGTTTTTCAGCGCCGGATCTTGAGATATACGTATGGCATATGCGTCACGTCGGCGCCGTTGCAACAACGTTTTTCCTGCTGTTTGTCCCCGGGTGCGGTAGCTACCTCGGGAGTGCTCAACATGCCTACCAGGAAGGACGGTACCTCGAAGTTGCGGAGAACCTTGGGCAACACGAGGCCGAAGTGGGGCAGCTCGAGCCGGCGAAGCAGGCTCATTACGGGTTGTACCGGGGTTTGTCGTTACTGAAGCTCGGGGATCACGACGCGGCTGTTCAGTGGCTCGACTTTGCGGCGAACGTCGAAAAGAAGCGTCCGGGTTCATTACAACCGGCGCAACGTCGTGAGCTGGAAGATGCACGAGACAAACTCGCCAAGACGATCGAAGCGGAGCAGACGGAAGCGATGAAGTTGTCGACGCGTCCGGTGGGGGATGCGGAGCCCTGATTTCTCCTTGACACGTTGTTGCGAACGTCATGTGGCGTTGCGCCACGCCGTCGAGCGTTGCTGGTGCGTTGGTTTTTGCGCGTGTTGACCAATTGACAGGCTTCGTTGCTCAACGTGGCACGTTTCAGATAAAGTCTGCGGTTGGAGGAGACGATGGCGGAGCCGAGCCAGCCGGAACTTGACTTTTGCGTGGGTGCTCATCGCCTTCGTTTCATCCCATCGGACACCGTTCGGCTTTGGTGGAAGGGCCGCTGCACGCGGGACGAGTTTTCGCGCATTATGGAATGGACGGCGACGCAAACAGGCGGCCGCCCACATTTCGTCAGTGCAGATTTATCGCAATTGACGATGATTGATTCCGATGCGCGCGAGTTGGCTGCAAAAGATACGCGCATGCATGCAGTCATGCGTGTCGCCATGCTCGGTGCGACATTTCATATTCGCGTTGTCGTGTCGATGGTGACGAAAGCCATGGAATTATTTTATCAACAACAGCGCGGAAAAATGCGCTTTTTTGATAACGAAGCCGAAGCGCAGGCGTGGCTGGAGCAAGAACGAACTCGACTTGGGTTTGATCTGTAAATCGACCCAATTGCGATTTCAGGACGACGATTGGTCGATTTTGGCGCGTAATCGGGCGACGGTTTGTTCGAGTGATGTGACCGTTCGGCGCAAATCACGGAGTTCGTCTTGGGTAACCAATCCAAATGATTTCGCAACGGCTTCTTTTTGTTCTTCGGTGAATGTTTGCACGCGCCCGGGCATACTCATGGCGACCATCACGAGTTTCATGAATCGTTCGTCTTGCATGAGTTTCGCCACTTGAGGATTCGCGGCGAGCTTCATTCCTTCTGTCATCAGGCGATCTTTGAGCGACATGCGGCCGAGCCTAGCAGTCCGTCGCGACGACGTCACGTTTGCGTTGAATACGGCATGATTTGCAGGCGATCGTGTGTCATTCTCGAGCGCGCGGGATGTTCCAACGAGGGACTTCCAAGATCACCTGGCTCGTGTACCCTGGGGGACCTCCATTGAACTTCACTCACTTGCGCGAGGATCGTTCCATGCTTCGAACCGCTCTGTTTGCTCGATTTGTGCTTCCAGCGATCGGTGCAGCGATGTTTTTCGCGACCAACGCGTTTGCCCGTCCCGCCGACGATGCCAAAGATGGCGTTTCCGCCGCGTCCAGTGAAAAAGACAAGGAATCTACGGTTCCGGCCAATAGTATTTGGAATACGACCGAGGATCCGACGAAGACGTATCGATACGTTGGTGGCCGATATCGTCACGTCGTCGTTCCGCAATTCGTGCTCAATTTGTTTGCGGATGGTGGCGCCTTGTCGCACGTCCCGATTGGTGGGCTCGAATTCGGAATGCGCCGCGAACACGTCGAATACATATTTTCGCTTTCGTATGCTGACTACGCGACGGGCGACTTGATGTTCAAAAGCAAGGGCCAGCCCGATATCGCCATGGAGAAAGTGAATAGCGATTTGGGCGTCATCTTCGGCAAAGTCGAGATTCTTTACGAAGTCCCGCTCGACAAAAAAAGTCGCTTTGCATTCCTCATTGGCGGTGGCGTAGGCATCGGCGGCGTCGTGGGCGATCTTTATCGCACGCAGGCGTATCCGCTCGATCCGGCCGGAGCGAGCCCCAATGATCCATCGCAATGGGGAACATGCACCGCATCGGGCGTGCCGAACGTGGCGTATTGCTCGAGCGACAACAATCATTTCGGAAAATACTCGGAGCCGAGTTGGATCGGTGGAGGTTCGCTGCCGCTCGTATTTCCGTGGATTGCGCTGCCGCAGATTGGGTTCCGCTTCAAACCGCTCAAGTTTCTGCAAGCGCGCATCGATGGAGGTCTCGCCCTGAGTTCCGGCTTCTATTTCGGCGGGAGCATCGACTACATTCTCTGAAAGAGTGTCTATCAGGCCGCTCGCAACGCCTGATGGACACCCTTTGAAACCTGATCCAGGGAGTATCGCCGTCTTGCTTCTTCCGCCTCGATACGAGCCAATCGCTGCACTCGGTAAAGGCGGTGGTGGTGAAGTTTGGTCCGCCAAAGATCGCATTACGGGTCGCGACGTGGCGCTCAAGATTCTTGCGCCAAACGCCGACGAAGCCGAAATGCGTGCGCTCGTGCGCGAAGCCATCGCCATGTCGGGCCTCGAAAGCGTCGGTATTCCTCGCATACTCGGCTTCGGACGATTGCCCGGTGGAGGTCGAACCTACCTCGTCCGCGAACTCGTTGCTGGCAAATCGCTCGCCGATTGTCTCGAGCGTCCTGACGAACCAATCGTTTGTCTTTCTGCAATTGCCCACGCCGCCGAGCAACTTACGTACTTGCATCGAGCGTCCCTTTTGCATGGCGATATGAAGCCCGCGAACATCATCGTGGGTCCTGACGGACAAGCGACGCTCGTGGATCTAGGGCTTGCCGCAACGCTTCGTGATGGAGGGCAACGGCCCACGGGGTTGACGCCTCGGTACGCAGCTCCTGAACTGTTTCTCGGTGCGCCACTCAGCGTCCGAGCCGAAGTGTTTGCCCTGGGAGTTACGCTTGGTGAAACCCTGACGGCCTTTCGGCAGAAGCTCGGAGACGACGTCGTTCAGGCGCTCGAAGCAGTCGTTCAGCGGGCGGTAGATCGTGATCCTGCGGCACGTTTTCCCAGCGCAGATGAAGTGGCGAGTGCCATTCGCTCCGCCATCGGCCTGACGCCGCATGAGGCAGATCGCTCCGTGTATGCATGGCCGATCGTTGGACTCGAAAACGTTTCGAACGCACTCGATGCGCATGTAGAAGTTTTGCCTCCCAGTGGAGGTCTCATCGTCACGGGTTCGGCTGGTGCCGGAAAAACGACGTTGCTTCGACGCTTGGCGTGGTGGCTCGGGGTGAAAGGACGTGCAGTTGCCTGGGTCGAAGCTGGCGCTGCGGCGGAACCTGGCCGGGCACTGGATCTCGAACTCGACTCGCTCGTCGATGAAACCGATCCGTTTGTCTTGGTAGACAACGCAGATCGCCTCGATGCCTCACATCTCGAACGGCTCGCGCGAGCACGTGCCGCCGGTGCTCGACTCATTTTGACGTTCGACTCAACGCAACCAGCGAGTTTGGTTGGACCAACGTTCTCTTTGTTCGACGTTCCGCCGCTCGATGAGAATGCGGCGCGTGACCTGGTTCGTCGGGCCATACCCTCGATGGGCGACCTGGTTGCGGATCACGTGGCGGCCCGAGCTGCCTATCTACCTGGAAAAATTAGGCAAATTGTCGAAACGATCGCGCGCTCTCCAGTCGCGTCCGTGGCGGATGTCGATCGCATCTTGGCCGAGCGGCCGGATCGACGGAGCGCACGTGAACGCGTCGTTGATCTTTTGGATCGTGGACACTTTGAAGAAGCGGCCGAAGTTCTCGAGCATCTCACCGATGACGTTTCGCCGCTTATGGCGATAGCTCGCGCCCGTTTGTTGACGAACCGAGGTGAACCGCGACGCGCGATCGAAGAGCTCGAACGTGTGCGTGACGAAGTGCTCGAAGGTGACGATGTCGAACTGGCGAGTTCGTTTTGCCTTCATGCGTCGCGCGCGTTGCTACGTGCGGGAGATCATGCCGCGGCCGAGAAACTGGCGGAAGAAGCGCTCACGCGGACGGGTTTGTCGGCGGAGGGCAGCGAGGACGTTGTCTCGAACAAACCCGACGGCTCGCGAGGTCGCGCGCTTCTTGCCGTCGCTGCGGATGCCCTTGCCGTCATGGGTTTGTCGCAGAGTTTTGCGGCGCGACATGAAGAGGGTAAACGAACGCTCGAGCGATCCGTGCGTCTTGCGCGGATGTTGGCGCAGCCGCGGATGCTTTCCGTTGCCCTTGGTTCGCTGGCTTTTGCGCTTCAACGGGACGCACAACTCGATGCGGCCAAAGGCGCGTATGAAGAGGCGCTCGATGCCGCGGAGCGTGCCGGTGATGCCGGAAGTGTCGCCACGACACGCCTCAATTTGGCGGGCATTGCGAAGAACCAAGGTGATATCGCCTCGTCGCTCGTTCACCTCGAAGCGGCGGTCGACATGGGTCAACGCTCGGGTCGCGTCGCGACGCTTCGGCAGGCGTTGTTGAATCTGGCCAATCTCGACTTGTATCTGGGACGTTTGGCACATGCTCGAGCATCGATCGATGAGCTCGTGCGGCAACGAGACGAACTTGGTCCCCATTTGCGGGCGCAACTTTTGTCACTCGAAGCAGAACACGCGAGTTTGTCTGGGAAGACCGGGGTTGCTGAGCGTCTCTGTGGTACGTGCGCCGAAGCTTGGGAAGCTTTGGGCCGATTGGAGGATGCGGCGGAAGCGCGTCTCGAGCGCGTGATCGTGGGTTCCACGCTGAATGGAGCGGATGCACGCGTGCTCGAAGGCGAGATCGATCGGGCTGCGATCTCGCTTGGCGGTGGTGCGGCTCATCGACCGTTGCTGTTGCTGGCACGTGCTCGCGTTGCGGCGTTACGAGGTGACGAACGAGCTGCTTTGGCAGCGTTTGATGAAGCTTTGGAGGTGGCGAAGGGGTCGGGTCAGCGAGACTTCGTCGTTCGGGTGCTCGATGCTCGCGCGATGTTGCACGAAGACGGGGGCAAACCGATCCTCGCACGACGGGATCGCGAAACCGCGGTGGAAGTGCTCGAAGGAATCGCCTCGCTTTTGCCTCGTGACTTGCGAGAAGTGTTCTGGGACGAACCTCGGCGAAGGACGTTGCGAACGGCGTGTTTGTCACTTGGAACAGTTCATCCGCCAACGACGTCGCCTGGTCAAGGAGCGGCGTCTGGGTTTGGACATCAGGCGCCGATCGAAGAACGACTGGCTCGGATCCTCGAGATCAACCGGGCGATTGCGGGCGAGATGGACTTGGCTCGCTTGCTCGACAAGGCGACGGAGCATGCCATTGCGCTTCTCGGGGCGGAGCGGGGGTTTGTTTTATTGAAAAGTGGCTACGCGGATTGGGAAATTTCGGGTGGTGGCAGAAGTTCGTCCGGGGCGCTTTCCGTGCATGCATTTCGGGTTCGCGAGGGGGAGGATCACCATACGCGATTTTCGCAATCGATTGCCGAGCGAGTCGTGCAGACGGGAGAACCCATTGCAACGGTGAGTGCTCGGGACGACGCGCGTATGGCTGATTATGTGTCGGTGCATCAATTGATGTTGCAATCGATTGCGTGTGTTCCGATTCGGTCCCGAAGTGGTGGCGTCATTGGAGCATTGTACTTGGAAACGCGTCTGAGTCCTGTCGCTGGGTTTGCCCAAGAATTACCCATTTTGCGGGCATTGGCAGATCAAGTCGCGATAGCGATCGAAACGGCACGTCTCGTTGGTGAAAATGCGCGTCGGGCGAGCGAGCTTGAAAAAAAGAGTATCGAGCTCGAGAAAGCCAACATTGAACTCGAAAAAGCTCGTGCGGGATTGGAAGAGCGTCTTGGATATCGCACGGAGCAGCTCGAAGAAACGCGTCGAGATTTGCGTTCGGCGCGAGCGCTGATCAAGGGGCATTTTGGTTATGAGGGATTGGTGGGTCGCAGCGAAGCGATGCGTCGCGTCTATGCGCTCATTGATCGGGTCAAAGACACCGATGTTCCCGTGCTCATCATTGGCGAGAGTGGGACGGGCAAAGAAGGCGTGGCGCGGGCGATTCACAATGCGGGAGCCCGGTCAAAAAAACCGTTTGTCGGAATCAACGTTGGGGCGATTCCGGAACATTTGCTCGAGAGCGAACTTTTTGGTCACGTACGTGGGGCATTTACCGGGGCGGATCGTGATCGTCGGGGGCTTTTTCGTGACGCGACGGGGGGCACGATTTTGCTCGATGAAATTGGCGAAATGCCCGCAAAGATGCAGGCCGGGTTGCTCCGGGTTTTGCAGGAAAAAGTGGTTCGCCCGGTCGGCGGGACGCGCGAAGAACCCGTGTCCGTGCGCGTGATTGCCGCGACACATCGAGACTTGAGCGCAATGGTTATGGCAGGAACATTCCGAGAAGATCTGCTTTATCGGCTCGACGTGGTCAAAGTGAGTGTGCCTCCGCTTCGGGATCGTCAAGAAGACATTCCGCTGCTCATTGATCATTTTTTCGGTATTTTTGCGGCTCGTTATGGTCGAGAACGGCGGAGTGTTTCGCGGGCGGCGCTGCGTCGTCTCACGTCGTATTCGTATCCGGGCAATGTGCGGCAACTCGAAAATATCCTGCTCAATGCCTGGGTTTTGTCCGATCGTCCGGAACTCGATGTCGACGATTTCGAATTGTCCGAGGCGCGACCGGCTCCTCGAACCATGGCGACCCTGGAAACGCCTGCACCGGCGGAAGGTCTGCGCAAAGTCGCTTCGCTCGAGGCTCATAAAGCAGACGAGCGGGAGCGAATTTTGGGTGCGTTGCAAGCGGCGAGTTGGAATCGCGTCAAGGCGGCAAAAATGGTAGGTTTGCCTCGACGCACGTTTTACCGTCGTCTCAAGGAGTATGGCATTCAATGACCACCGAAGAACAATCGGCCCTTGCTGCGCTTGTGGATGGCGTGGCGTTGTCCAATGACGAGGCGCGAGATTTTTGGAAGCGGTTTAGCGACTACATGGGCGAGCATCGTAACGATTTTGCAGGTTTTGCCAAACAAAGTGGTTACGTGCGCGTCGCTCCCGAGTACCGTAACGGCAAAGCGGTTTTGGTGGCCTACACGAAGGAACCTCCTCCGGTAGCGGCCAAGAGCAAGAAGAAAAACCGCAAACGCTGAACGAACATGGAGAGAACGCGGGAAATTGCTGGGTTCCAGGACGTCGTGAACGTGCTTTGGCTTCACGCGGGATGACAATGAATACCACCGTTGATGAAAATGAAGATCGTGGGGAGGATGGAATGACGCGGCACAAGCTTTGGCTCGACGGCGAATGGCTTCAGGGAACTCGCACGCACACCGTCAAGGCGCCTTATGGCGGAAAAATCATTGCTGTCGCGGAGGAAGCGGATGAAACGCTGCTGGACCGAGCGCTTGAAGCGGCACGGAATGCGCAGGTTCCGTTTCGTCGTACGAGTCGATTTTTGCGCAGTCGTCTTTTGGCGGTGATGGCGGAAAAAATCTCGGAGCGTCGTAATGCATTTGTTTCATCCATTGTCGATGAAGCGGGCAAACCTCATCGTTTGGCCGACATCGAAGTGACGCGGGCGATTGGTACGTTCACCAATGGTGCGGAAGAAGCGAAGCGGTATGGGGGCGATTGGATTCCCGTCGACGTGGATGCGTCTGGACGAACCTACGATGCGGCGCAGAGTTTTTGGGTGCCGCGGGGGCCCGTTTTGGCGATTACGCCTTTTAATTTTCCTTTGAATCTGGTGGCCCACAAAGTGGTGCCAGCATTGGCTGTTGGCGCGCCGGTCATTGTCAAATCGGCACCGCAAACGCCCGGTCCGGCTCGGCTTTTGGCGGAAGTATTCGAAGCCGCTGCAAAGGAAGTGGCTGATGCGCGCGAGTCGATTCCTTTGGCAGCATTGCAAACGATTGCCGCATCGAATGAGGTGACTGGGCGTGCTGTCAAAGATCCTCGCATTGCGGTGCTCACGTTTACCGGGAGTGCAGCGGTGGGTTGGTCACTCCAAGCGGCAGCACGTGGGAAACGCGTGGCGCTCGAATTGGGAGGGAATGCGGCGGTGATTGTGCACGCCGATGCGGACTTGGCTCGAGCGGCGGCGCGTGTGGCGTTTGGTGCATTTTCGTATGCGGGGCAGATTTGCATTTCAGTGCAAAATGTCTGGGTCGAAGAAAGTGTAGAAAAACCATTTCGAGATTTGTTGGCGGCCGAGATCGGAAAACTCGCCGTCGGGGATCCTCGCGATGTTTCGGTCCTCGTTGGACCGCTCGTGGATGGTCGCGCCGCGGATCGGGTGGCGGCGTGGATTGATGAAGCGGTCAAGAATGGCGCCGAGCCTATTTGTGCTGGACGACGCGATGGCAACATCATTGCGCCAACGGTGCTCGGTCGCCCTGCGGAACATTTGAATATCGTGCGCGAAGAAGTGTTTGGCCCGGTCGTGAATGCATTTACGTACCGCGATGTAGGGCAGGCGATTGCCGCCATCAATCGCTCGCGTTATGGTTTACAAGCGGGCGTATTCACGGACAGTTTGCGAATCTCGCGTCAAGTCATCGACGAAATCGACGCCGGCGGTATCTTGATCAACGAAGTGCCGACGTACCGCGCCGACAACGTGCCTTATGGCGGCGTCAAGGATTCGGGCCTCGGGCGTGAAGGCGTTTCTTTCGCGATGGAAGAATATAGCGAACGCAAGACAGTCATCGCCTTTCGCGGATAACGCACGCATGGAAACGTCACAAAGGGTTTGACGTGGTCCATGATTCGTGATTTCCTTCCGTTTCGGAGTCACGCGTGTCGATTCGCACCGAGCCAACCATTCGAACACAGCCCATCGATACGACGGCGGAAATCGAAACGCCGGAGCATGTGTGTTTTCATGTGCCGATTGCGGGTCCTACGTCGCGTGCGGTCGCTTGGGTTGTGGGTTGTTTTATTAGTGCGGGGATTGTGGTCGTGTTTGCGGTGACCGCTTCGATTGGTGGTTTGGCCATTGGAGATGCGGTTTCCGGGGTTTCGACGGGTGTGATTCTCGTGGTCTTGTTTGTCTTGGAATGGGGGTATTACACGTTTTGGGAAATTACGTGGAACGGTGCGACTCCTGGAAAACGAGCGCTGGATTTACGCGTCGTGACCGTGGATGGTCATCCGTTGCGCGTCGGTGATAGTTTTTTGCGTAATTTGTTGCGGGCGGCCGATTTTCTTCCAGGCGGATATGCGTTGGGATTGTTATCGATGGCGCGGGACAATCGATTTCGGCGTCTTGGGGACCTCGTGGCGGGTACGATGGTGGTTGTCGAGGAAAAACGCACGGTTGCATCGACCATACGTATCGAGCCTGTGCCGACGGCGAAAGAATTGGCGAATTTGCCGCAACGACTGCCCTTGTCCGGTGACGAACTCGACGCGCTCGAACATTTTTTGCGGCGCAAAGATCGCATTGGTTCGGCGCGTGAAGACGAACTTGCGGGGATGGTTGCGCCCGTATTTGCAAAACGTTTGGGCGTGCGAGTCAATGATGCAAGTCGCTTTCTGACGCTGCTTTACGCGCGAGCCCGGGGCGCAGCGCGGAGGTCCTCGTGAAAAGCCAGGACGAAATCGTTGCCGCGCGGCAAAAGGATTGGCAGGAACTCGAGAGTCTTCTTTCTCGGGGAGTCCCCTTGGCGCAATTCGACGGACCGACGATTTCGCGAGCGGTTACGTTGTATCGATCATTGTCGAATGATTTGATTTTGTGTCGGGCACGGGCAACGCCGGATCTCGTTGCGTATCTGGATAGTTTGGCGAGCCGCGCGCATAGCGCGCTTTATGGCGCCGAGCCATTTAGAATGCCCGCTTTTTTTTCCTTGTTAAAACGTGATTTTCCTGTGGCGTTTCGGAACAATCTTCGATTTTTCTTGGCGTCGGCGGCGCTTTTTTGCATTCCTTGCGCCATTGGCGTCATCGCCGCGTTATTCGTACCGCATGCCGCATCGGAGATTCTTCCGCGAAGCACGCTCGATGCCATGGCGGATATGTATTCGAAAGGTTTTGATGGTGGCCGCAGCGAAGGCACGGACAGCACGATGGCTGGGTTTTATGTGTACAACAATGTCGGCATCGCATTTCGTTGTTTTGCGACGGGTATTTTATTTGGTTTGGGCAGTGTATTTTTCCTGATCTACAATGGACTGCATATTGGCGTGGTTGCGGGTTGGGTTGCTGCGTCTGGATTTGGTCGAAACATTGGTACGTTCATGTGTGGGCATGGCCCATTCGAACTCACGGCGATTGTAATTGCGGGTCAAGCTGGATTGCGTATGGGCCATTCGCTCATTGTTACAAATGGACGAACGCGCGTGGGTTCGCTGCGTGAAGCGGCACCGGATTTGGTGCGCCTCATTGTGGGAGCAGCGGTGATGTTATTGATTGCGGCGGGAATCGAAGGATTTTGGTCCCCGTCGGCGATTCCGCCTCCGGTCAAGTGGGGAGCATCGGTAGTATTTTCGTTTGTGGTGGCCGCGTATTTGACATGGGTGGGACGCGGAACGCGGAGGAAGGCATGAATCTTGGCGATTCTGCGGTGGTTCTTCGTCCGCGAACCATATCGGAAATTGCCGATTTGGGTTTTCGAGTGACTTTTTCGCTGGCATTTCCCCTGTATTTGCAGCTCGCATTTTTTACGCTTTTGCCCGCGTACGGGATTTGTTTGCTTTTGCGATATGCGGCTGAATTTTCGTGGGTCCAGGTTTGGCTCGTCGCTCTTTTGCTCGTACCGTTTGTCGAGGCGGTTTACAGTGTAGCGGTCAGTCAGCTCATGTTTTCTCCCATGCTCGGGCCGAAACCGGTGTTTTCCTTGTTGCGCAAACGGCTCGGTGCACTTTCTTGGTCGCTGGTGGTTCGGTTCGTCGGGGCCGTGATTTCGCTCTTGACGCTGTTCATTTTATCGCCGTTCGTGGTCATTCGACTGCTTCTATTGGATGAAGCATGTTTGCTCGAAGGGCTTTCGGGTCATCGCGCGTATGAACGCAGTTTTCGCCTTGTCGAGAGCCGCGGTTCAGGCTCTGGGTTTCTCATGGTGCTTTTGCTGGCATTGACTCGGGTGAGCGGTGTTGTCTTGGCGGAAGTGATGAGCGATGGAATCACGCGGGATTTGTTCCAGTTGACGCGTCGACTGGGACAGTTGTTTCGTGATGGCGGATCCGCCGAATCGCTGGCTGGGTTCTTTTTGGCCGTGCCGCTTGTCGCGACCATACGATTCTTGTATTATATTGATACGCGGACTCGTGCGGATGGTTGGGACATTCAATTGAGGTTTCACGGTATTCGCGTGCGTGCGGAAGCAGCAAGGAAGGCCGCATGATTCGCACGCTCGTGTTTTTGGCAGCATTGACGCCGCAACCGGCAGCGGACGAAGACGTTCAAGCTCGCGAAGAAATTCTCGCACAACCTCGTTATCGATTTTGCCACGAAGACGATTATCCGCTTATCGATAGCGAACGCGCGTTTTGTTCCTTCGTGACCGAGGAAACGGGATCTTGTCCAGCCTTGGCAAAAGCGTGCAAGCAAGCGCCGAAAGAGGTTCAAGACAAGGGCGGGACGGCCATTGAAACAAAAATGGAGCCGGGGTCACGGGCTCCGACGGGACGAACGTCCGGAGGGGACGATCGAATTGGCGTGCGTCGAGCCAATGGTGAAAGTAGCTCGACCTCCGACAAACCCGATCAATCAGGCGACAAAGGCGATAAGAAGACGCCGGACGATAGCGGTAACAACGGAAGCCAAGGCGACACGAAGAACGGCGAGGATGGCCAGAAGCCGGACAAACCGGGAACGCAGGATCCAAATTCGGACAAACCTGGTGAGAATCCTGCGTCAAAGCCGCCGTCAGAAAATCCGAAATCGCCACGCGAATCTGCGGATTCACCGCCGCCGCCTCCGCCGCCGCCCAAACCTGATCCGGCCGTAGCTTCGGCGGCGAGTGGCATTGCGCGTGTTTTGTTCTTCTTGCTGCTCGGTGGATTTATCGCCTTCATTTTATGGATGGTCGTGAAAAACCTCCTGGCAGATACGGATGCTCCTCCTGAAGAAGTGCCGCCGGACGAGACGGTTCCGACAGGGCAAACTGCTGCCAAGATGGTTGCTCGTGGCGTTGTGGAAACCGATGTGGAACGCCTTCTGGCCCGAGCGCGTGCGGCTGCGCAACGTGGAGCTTTTGGGCAGGCGATTGATGATTTGTATGCCGCTTTGTTGCGGCGCCTCGATGGAGACGGCATTATCGAGATTCAGCCATTTCGCACAAATGGCGATTATCTACGGCAAGTGCGCCGTGAACGATCGGAAATTGCGCCAGATGTTCGCGCGGTCTTGAGCGACGTGGAAAGTGTTCAATTTGGATCGCGTGGTGCAACGTCCGAATTGTTTGCGCGTATTCACGATCGCGTCGTACCGCTCGTGACCAAGACGCTGGCGGTCGTGTTTTTCCTGGTGGGTTTGTCGTCCATCGTTTCGTGTGGACACGTGGCAGTGGCGGACGCCGACGAAGATGTCCCGGTGACGGTGGATTCGATATTTCGCGGGGATAGTTCGCCTTCGGGCATTCATGCCATTGCGATGCTCGTGAATGACGTTGGCGTGGATATGCGGCAACATCGGCGACCTTTGGAGGAATTGCCTGATCCGGGGATTTCCACGATTGTCTTGTTGCCGGATTACGACATCAGTGACATTGGCGCGTGGCGATTGCACGAATGGGTCAAGCGGGGTGGCGATTTGGTGTTTGCCGGAGGCCATGAATTTCCCGAATGGGCTGGAGCGACGCCCGAATTTGGGCAAACGAGCATCCATCGTGTGCGTCCTGCCCCGCGGCATGCGTTGAATTTTGGGCCTATTGAGCTCGAGATTCCGCCTGGTACGTTGCTTCGATGTGCCGACGATGATCTGCTTCTGACGCGGGATGCCTTGTGTTATGCCGAGGAGCGGAGCATCGAGAAGGGGCGTGTCTTCGTATTCGCCGATGACCGCTGGTTCATGAACATTGCGTTACCTTTTGGTGACAATACGGCGTTTCTTCTTTCGTTTTTCCGGGCGGTACATCGCAATGTGCACGTGCTCGACGGACAAACGTCTTTGGGAGCGAATACGCCGATCGATTCGATTGCCCGGTCGAACATTTGGCCGATTTTGCTCCAATTGTTTCTCTTGCTTGGTCTCGCGTTTTTGTGGGCGGGGCGAGCCTTCGGGACATTGCGCGATCCCATTGTGGATCGACGTCGCGCCTTCGCGGATCACATACGTGCTTTGGGCTTGGCTTACGCGCGTTCGGGCGCGTCGCGCTACGTGCTTGGGATTTATGCCGGCTGGGCCATTGAACGCTTGCGCGAACGGCTTCCCCGGGAAGGCCGGCGCGGTTTGTCGGGGCTGGCCGAGGCTTTGGCGACACGTACGGGTAAAACGACCGGAGAAGTGATGACCGTGCTCGTCGACGTGGTTGATGCGCAGCGAGAGACCGGTCCGATGTCGCAACGTTCGGCTGCCGTGCCGATTCGTGCCGGTCGGAAGGACAAACAACAAGTGACTGCTGATTTGGTGTTGTTTCGCGCGCTCGACCAATGGCTGGCGTCGACCTCGCGGGACACACGTAAACCAACGCGTTCTACAGAGAAGAAGACGAAGCGATCCTCATGACTATCGAACAAGTCCGCGACACCATTGAACAAATTCGCCGCGAGGCCTCGAAGATTCTTTTGGGGCAAGAGGACATCATCGACGGCACGCTCATTGCCATTCTCGCCGGTGGACATGTGCTCATCGAAGGCGTTCCAGGACTTGGAAAAACCTTGCTCGTCCGCACATTGGCCAACGTATTCGGCGCGAGTTTTCGGCGTATTCAATTCACGCCGGATCTAATGCCGAGCGATGTGACGGGCGGCAATATGTTCAATCAAAAAGAGGACCGATTCGTTTTTCACGAGGGACCCATTTTTACGCAATTGCTGCTTGCCGATGAAATCAATCGTGCCCCCGCAAAGACGCAATCGGCGCTGCTCGAGGCCATGCAGGACCTCACGGTGACGACCGATGGAACGACGCGTCCTTTGCCGCAGCCGTTTTTCGTGATTGCGACGCAAAACCCTGTCGAATCACAAGGCACGTATCCTCTTCCTGAAGCGCAACTCGATCGGTTCCTGGTCAAACTTCACGTTCGGCATCCGACGGCGGCTGTGGAAAAGCAGATTTTACGGCACCACGTAGAAGGGTTTCACGCGGGGCGTTTGGATTTGGCGAACATTACGCGCGTCGCGTCGGCAGAGGATATTCTGCAAATGCGTCAAGCCATTACGCAAGTGCGCGTGGACGACGGAATTCTCGACTACATTACGGAAATCGTGGGACGAACGCGCGCTCATCGCGCGGTCTACCTTGGAGCTTCACCGCGTGGTTCGATTGGTCTCTTGGCCGTTGCACGGGCTCGAGCCGCAACCGAAGGTCGAACGTTTGTCATTCCGGACGACGTCAAATTGTTTGCTCCCGCCATTTTGCGCCATCGCCTGATTTTGCATGCCGATGCCGAGATTGAGGGCATGAGCGCCGACGATTGCGTGGAAGACATTTTGCGCGAGGCCAAAGTTCCGCGAACGGCGGCTTGATTCGCATCATGATTCCTTCCCGAGTTCTCGTTTTGCTGTTTGTCGGGCCACTCGTCCTGTCATTTTTGACGCTCATGGATAGGTCGCTCCTATTGCCCATGTTTCTCACGGATGGGGCGATTCTGTTGCTCGCGGCTGTGGATGCATTGCTGGCGCGTAAACCTCTCGTGACATTGCAAAGAAGAGTTCCGTCCGTTTTGTCGATTGGCCGGACGAACATCGTGTCGTATGACCTGCGGTCTTACGCGCGGCGTAAATTGCGTATTCGATTGCAGGACGATTTATACGCAACGGCGAAAAGTGAGGATTTGCCTTTGGAAGTGGACCTTCCAGCACGAGGCACGACGACGTGCAAAGCGCGGGTGATTCCTTCTCGGCGGGGCGCGTATACGCTTGGGGATTGTTTTCTTCGTTATTCGTCGCCGCTTGGATTGTGGATTCGTCAACTTCAGATTTCCGTTCCCACGCCGGTCAAGGTGTATCCGGACCTCGAAGCGGTTCGTGAATATGAACTTTTGGCGCGACAAGACCGGGATCCGGCGGGGATTCGGAGCTCGCGGCGTCGTGGGGGTGAAAGCGAATTCGAGCGGCTTCGAGAATATCGGCGCGAAGACGAATATCGCAGTGTGGATTGGAAAGCGACGGCGCGTCGGAAAAAACTCATTGCGCGGGAATATCAGCTCGAAAGCGATCAAAGCATTGTTTTCTTGTTGGATACCGGACGCCTCATGACAGCGGAATTTGCCAATCTTTCGCTTTTTGATCATTCGCTCAATGCGACGTTGATGCTTTCGCACGTAGCTGGGCGAGCGGGGGACAAGGTTGGAATGCTTGCGTTTGCCGAAGAGGTCAAGGCATACGCGCCGCTGGTGGGTGGTCCGCGAGCGACGCAGAAAATCGTGCAATCAGGGTATCACCTCGAGCCGACGTTTTCGCCGACAAACTATTCGGCAGCATTCGATGCGTTGTCGGTGCGCGTGAAGAAGCGTTGTCTTGTGGTTCTTTTTACGCAAGTCGTCGACGAAGTTGCATCGGCGGAAGTCGTACGCATCATGCGCGCGATGTTGCCGCGGCATTTACCGATGCTCGTGCTCTTGCGCGATGTCGACGTGGATGCTTTGGCACAAGGAAAAACGCCAGAAACTGCGGCCATTGCCGGGACGAGCCCATACATACGCGGAGCTGCCGCGGAATTGTTATCATTCCGAGACAAACTCGTTCGGTCGCTCGAACGTCAAGGTGTATTGGTGCTGGACGTAGCGCCGGGGGATTTGACGGCGTCGCTCATCAATCGGTATTTGGAAATCAAAGCTCGGCATTTGTTGTGAGGAGCGGATTGTTTTTGGTTGACAAACGGGACGAGGCAACGTTTTCTTTTGCGAGGGGCATGTCGTGCGACCCACGTTGACCATTGAGCTGTTTCGTGAGGGAAATACGCTGCGGCGCAAGTATCATCTGCCGGCGTCGGCGGCCCTTGGCCATGTGCACATCGTGGATGACGTGCGCGATATCGGGTCGGCTTGCTTGTATGGCGAGCTGCGTGGTTTGGACGCCCTCCAAGCGGTGCTCGCCGAAACGACGAAAGAAGAGTTGCGGGAAAACCTGAGCCACGAACGGCTCGATGGCGTCGGCCAACTGCTGTTCGAGATGTTGTTTGGTTCGTCCACGCATGCGTCCACACGGAGCGAAATTTTTCGTACGGTTTTTCAAGAGCCGGATCCGAAACGTCAACCAGGTCCGAAAGACAAACCATTGCGCGTGCGAATCTTGGCGCATGAACCGGAACTTGTCGCGTTGCCTTGGCAAGCCACGATGTGGCGCGACGAACCGCTGACGCAACCGTTTAATCCTTGGACATTCGAGATTGTCTCGGCGCGGGAGATGAAGGAGCGCCATACGCTCCGTTTGCCGGCGCGTGTTCTCGTCATTGCGCCCGAGTTGCCTCATCCCGAACCCGAATCGGCACATGGTTTGGCCGGGACGACGTTGCGGCACGTGCATGCGTTGCGGTTTTTCTTCCAGCGCATGCATCGCTCGAATGACGTGCGCATCGTGCGTCGGGCGCGAGAAACGGAAAAACTGCTCGAAGATTTCACGCCCAATGTCGTGTACTTCTTTGGCCACGGCGATGTGACAAACCTGCAAAGTCGACTGCGTTTTGCGGATGGCGAGGCGATACTCGTGCGCGATGTTGCCGGGTGGCTAAAAAAACCTCATCACAACGTGGACCTTGTTTTTTTGAACGCGTGTTCGTCCGGCCAAGCTCGATGGCACTCCGCGTGGTGGCATCTGCGCGAAGTTGCGCCGATGGTCATCACGAATGTCATGGACGCGTTTGCGGAGCGAGCGGCGGGGTACGCGCAGACATTTTTCGCACAATGGTGGGAGAAGTTGCAGGATCCGGTGGTTGCTGCCAACGTCGTGCCAACGCAAACCGAGAATATATTTGATTGGGCGACAGCCATTTCGCATACGACCTACGACACGTTTGTCGTGCACCGAGGGCCCCTTGAAAAACCATTCGGGGACAAACCCGAAGATAGGCTTGACCGCGACGAACCTCGCGCATTGGCGTACAAGCACGTCAGCGATTTGTGCAAATCCTCGACGCAAAAGGTCGAGGCTATCCTCTGTTGCGGAACGCGTAGCAGCCATGTGGAGAAAATCGCGGAGCAGTGTATCGATTACATTGAGTCCGAGTCGGACAAGTACCACGTACGCCGTGTTTCCGTGCGTTTGCCGAGCGTTCGAGCGCCCGACGTCACGTCGATCCACTTCGAAGCGCAGTTGAAGCAGGATTTTGGATTTGATCTGCAGAAAGATTTGGGGGCGATTTTGCTTCAGCGTGCGCCGCGCTCCATGGGCAACGCGTATCGCGTGTTGTGGCTCGATTGGGGCGTCCTGAAAAACCAAAAGAAATATGCGAAAGACATCGAGGCTTGGCTCGTTTTCGTGCGGGATATCGTCGCGCGAGCGTGTCCGCAGGATATTCGTGTGATTGCATCATTGGCGGTAGAAGAAGAATCTGGAGTCGTCGCCAAACTCAAGGAAAAGTTCGATGAATACGAGGACAACGACGATCTGAGCACGTTAGAGTTTTCTCTGAAGGGACTGGAGCCTTTGGGGGATGTCAGCCGCAAACACATCATGACGTTTTTGCGGAGTCATGCGTGCGAAAAAGTTGATAAAGTTTCGCGGGCGATTTATGACCGAACTGGAGGCAATTATGCCGAAACTTGTCAATGGTTACATGTGGGCCTGAAGGAAGGCTGGGCCGTGGTTTTGGATCGCTTGCGCGACCCGGCAAAGACCAACCAAAACGACGCAGACGATGTGTGATCGAAGATTCCGGGCAGGAGTGACGTAATGCCAAACGTATTTCACTTGGTGGATGTTGAAGACAAACGGTCCACTACGGAGCGCAGCAAAGACTTCGATGCGCAATCTGTTCCGACAAACCTGAGCCATCATCGTGAAGCAGCGAAGTTTTTCCAGCCCGATCCGCTGCTCGTGGTCGCCGTCAATTCGGCATTGGCGGTCGGAGCGCCGCTGCTCATCACTGGTGAACCAGGGACAGGAAAAACGCAAATTGCCCATTGGGTGGCATACCATTTCGGCATTCACGACAGGCTTTACCCACTGTATGTAAAGTCGACGACGACGGCGGAAGATTTATTGTACCGTTTCGATCACGTGGCGTATTTTCACGCGGCGAATGATCCGCGGCGCAAAAACGAAGACATCGACAAGAAAACCTACCGCGAAAAAGGACCCTTGTGGAAAGCGCTCGAGCGGGAAGAGCGCTGCATTGTGCTGATTGACGAGATCGACAAAGCACCGCGTGATTTTCCGAATGATTTGCTGCACGAGCTAGACCAATACCATTTCGTGGCGAAGGAAACGGGGGAAGTGGTGCGGAAAAAAGATGGAATCGCACCTCCACTCGTGATCATTACGAGCAACAGCGAGCGACGTTTGCCCGAGCCATTTTTGCGGCGTTGCGTGTTTCATCATTTGGAGTTCACGGAAGGACTCGTGCAGCGAGCCGTGGCTGCTCGGCAGGGAGATTTTCGTCGATTGGATGAAAAAACCCGCGAATTGGCTTTGCAGCGGTTTTTTGAGGTACGCAATCGGGTGCAACGTAAAAAGCCAGCGACGGCTGAGCTATTGGTTTGGCTCGTCTTGCTCGACGCACGTGGGACAGAAACAAAGGAATTGGAAGCGCGGTCGTTGCGGGAATTGCCGGCGCTTGCGGCATTGATCAAGGACCGCGACGATTGGGCGGCGTTGTGAGAGGGTGTCAATCAGGCTGCTGCGCGAACCGGCGCGTCGGTC
>JBGAOI010000409.1:0-6774 GCA_044221885.1 Polyangium sp. (in: bacteria) | reverse complement strand
AGGGCAAACCCTCGAATCACGTCGAGCAAGACGACGCGTTCTTTGGAAGAAACAGGGGCGGGAGGCTTTTGCGTGGCGAGTGTCGTTGTGGTGTCCATGCCATCGGGATAGACGCAGGAGAGAAACGTTTGTGACCGCAGATCTTTTTTCGTCACCTCGTCACACAACCGGCGCGATGTCCGATACAGACGCATGAGCGCGAAGGTTGTGTCGAGTCCGCTTTGGTTTACGCTTGTTTGCATCTTCGGTTGCGGATCGCCGGCTGCCGAACCCAAAATGGCGCCATTCGTTCCGCCGTCGTTAGCTTTTGCTCGAGACGTTCCCGATGTGCGTCGCGATGTGACGCAAGAATCGTCGCCGCCGCAATTGGCAAAAACAACGGTCACTCCGGAAGTCGTTTTGGAAAACAAACCTCGACCGCCGCAGTGGCCCAAGGGCATGACGCAATCAAAGCAGCTTCCGAGTGGCTTGTTCAAACCAATGCCTGGTGGGGTCATTTCAGGTTATCGAGCAGACACCGGATTGGATGTGATGGGCATCAAAATGCCCGTGTATGCTGTCGCGTCGGGGTACATTGATTACGCGGAAACGGGACATACGCTGTGGACGGGACCTCGAGATACGGCGAATTGTGTGCGTATTGAACTCGACGAGCCCATTTCGTATCGCGGCCGACGCATTACGCATATTTATTATGCGCACTTGTCGAAACTCGAACATGTGCAACCCGAAGGGCAATCTCCCAGGACGCGGGTGGAAGCGGGGGATCTTTTGGGCATATCGGGCGTGGCCAATGGCAGTTGGCACTTGCATTTGGGGTTTCTGCTCGATGGCGAAGTCGAGCAGTATTGGGGGACATTTTTGTACGACGATGAAATTCGTGACGTGATGGGCGGCTACCGTAACGGAAACCGCTTGCCCAAAGAATGAGATGGCTTTTCTTTGGGCCGTTTTTGAGATAAGCTTGCGACCATGGGCACGCTCGTGCTCGTTGGAAGGAGCTTGAACATGTTGAGGACTTCGCGATTTCTTATGTTGGCGGGGGCATCGATGTTGGCCGTTTCGGGCCTCGTGACGTCGGATGCGCATGCATGTGGGGGATGTTTTCATCAGGAAAATCCGCCCGGGCCCGAGATCAGTGTCGTGACGGGTCATCGCATGGCGTTTGCAATCTCGCCGGCGCAAACGGTGCTTTGGGATCAAGTCGAATACAGCGGCTCTCCGTCAGAATTTGCCTGGGTGCTTCCTGTAAAACCCGGCGCTCGTTTGGAATTGGCCAGCGATGCGTGGTTTAATGCACTCGATGCGGCAACATCGACGCGCGTGGTTGCTCCGACGGTCAATTGTGCGCCATTTAATGGTGGTGGCGACTTTTTCGAGGGAGGCGGGGACGACTTCAGCGGTATTGGGTGTTGTGGGGCCATGAGTGACGCCTCTGGAGGAGTCATGGCGGATGGGGCGGGTACTGGAGGAGGTTTCGAAGGTGTTCCGCAACCGCCGCCGCCGGTAACCGTCGTGGACCGCGCGACGGTTGGTCCCTACGAAGTGCTCACCCTGCAAGCCAATGTTCCGGGTGTTCTCGTGGATTGGCTCAAAATGAACGGGTTTGCCGCGGATGCTTCCGTTCAGCCCGTCATTGACCAATATCAACAAGAAGGCTTCAATTTCATTGCGATGAAGCTCAAGCCGAACCAAGGTGTGCAAAGCATGAAACCGGTGCGTGTGGTTTCTCCGGGCGCATCTCCGGCATTGCCTTTGCGTATGGTCGCGGCAGGTACGGGGGCGGAAACGGCCGTAACGCTTTTCGTGATTGGTGAAGGTCGTTGGCAGCCGGAAAATTTCCCCAACGTCGCAATTCCGTCCGTGAATTTGACGTGGGATTACGCGTCGAGTTCGTCGGATTATGCGTCACGGCGCCTCGAGTTTTTGGCGCAAAATGAAGGACGCTCGTGGCTTGCTTCGTATGCGCACGTCGGTGGATTGCTCTCGCAAATCACCAATGCGCAAGGTATGCCGACGACGTATCAGACGAACAACAGCACGTCTAGTACGATTGCGGAATTTTTTGTGGCGACGGCGTTCCAAAACTTGGAAACGACCGAAGCGAATTGCGGCGCCAAGTTTGCCCAATACGCCCAAAGCATGGATATGGTCGTTGACTTGTGCACCGATCCCATGATGCCGTGTGCGAATCTCATGCCCGGACAAATTGATTCACGAGCATTCGAATGCGAACCGCCGGTGGATCAACCCGATGTGCCGCTCGATGACTTGGCCGTGGCGATGCTTGGTCAACACCCAGCCAGCGTGTGGCTCACGCGTATCGAGGGCAATTTGTCGCGCAAAGCGCTGGAAACGGACTTGACGTTGGCGCCCGAGGAAAAGCAAACGGAAATCGACAATTGGATTGTCCCGGGACGCAAAGCCAATGTGCCGTGTCAGGAGGTTGCTCCTTCGGCGATGATTCCGCCGGACATGGACGAGCGTCATGAACGTCGCAAGCGTCGTGAAATGGCGGCGGCGATTCTCGGTCTGTTTGGCTTGTGTTCGGCATTGGCGCGTCGGGCGGCGAAATCGATTCGTCCTGCACTTTCCCGCGCGTAATCGCAACAATCCCCATCAAATTCGATAATGTGCCGCCAAGTCCAGCGTGCGCTTGTGTTCTGGCACCACGTCCAAAAATGTCCGCCGCCATTCGGGATTCGAGATCATGTTCGCTCGGGTGACCAAGCGTTCTTTGGCGATACTGAGTGCATGACGCGTTCCCGTTTCGTCGCCCAAGGCCACGAGCAATTCAATATGGGCGAGGCGGGCGATAGCTTCGCCTTCTTCGATGGCTCCACCCAAAGCCTCCATGGCTGCAAGTGCGCGCGTAATCGTGGCTTTGGCTTCTTCCAATCGACCGCGCATGATTTCCGATAACGCCAAGGCTCCGAGGGCATACACGCCAACGGATGATGTACCCATGGCGTCGGCGGCGGCGCGAGCTTCGGCGTCGGCAATGTCGAGTTTTCGGGCATAAAGAGCAGCGATGGCCAAATACACGCGAGCTCCCGCTTCGAGCCGACGATTTCGTTGCAAAATGGATTCGCGAATGCTTCGCGACAAAAGCCCCTGGGCCTCTTCCAGCCGTCCGGTGTGCGCCAATGAAAAGCCCAGATTTTGCTGAATCACGCAGAGTATCCGCGCCAAACCCAATGGTTCGGCGGCTTCGAGACCTGCACGTAATGTTCTTTCCGCTTCGCCATAAGCGCCCATGGCATTTAATGCGACACCTTGATTGCTTCGCGCAAGGGCCATACTCCGCACATCGCCCAAATCGGTCAAGCCGCGGATCAATTCATCGGCGAGGGAAACCGCTCGAGCAATGTCACCCACGACGAATGAATGAACCACGCGCGCTTCGAGCACTCGGACGCGCACGGAGGGATCTTTGGTTGAAACTTCCGCTTCGTAGTTGGAAGCCAATTGAAACATCGTATGGGCAATATCCCGCCGATCGGCCATATAAAGCATGGTCGCGAGACGCGCGCAAGCAATGGCCACGGCAGGTTTTCGTGTCGCATGGCTCGAAATGATTTCCGACAATGCGGGAACCACGGTATCGAGGGGACTGGCATCGCCCAAAAGCAAGGCACTGGAAACCCATTCATACGCCGCGGTACACCAGCCATCCGTTCCTCGAACGAGCACTTGAATGGCTTGGCTGGCGCATCGTACGGCCTCGACGCTATTTCCGCGCCATCGATGCGCTTCGGCTTGAATGACGAGCAATGCTCCAAGATCGTCTTCGCCAGCGCCGCACGCGATTCCTCGTTCAGCCAGTGTTATGGCTCGGGCCAAGTCGCTGCCGCTCAGGGCTTGGGCTGCGGCGCGAGTAAAATGCCGAATGGCCCGTTGAGGTTCTCGGGCGCGGGCAAAATGCTCGGCCAATTGTGAATCATCGGTATTGCCAAGTGAAGCAAAATATCGCGCAGCCAGCTTGTGTCCCAAGGCGCGATCGTCTTCCGTGAGCATGGCATACGCCGTTTCTCGTACGTACGCGTGACGAAATGCATATTCTTGCGCTTGACCCACGTCCGATCGCAAACTCGATTCCGCGCGTTGCAATACTTCTGCCGCCATGAGTTTGTCCAGCAAACTGTCGACGTCTTTTGCGTCTTCTCCGAGCAATGCGGCAAGGCTCGTTTTGCTGAACGTATCACCAATGATGCTTGCGGCTCGTAATGCTCGTCGAGCCCGCGGGTCGACATGTTCGAGCATATCTTGGACCATCGCCACGACCGTATCCGGCAAAGATTGATCTTTGCTTCGGACTGCCGCGCGAATGAGTTCTTCCAAGAAAAACGGATTTCCGCCGCTACGTTCCGCAATGTGCGCAATGAACGCCGGTTTGCCCTTGGGACCCAAGGCGCTGCGGACGAAGGCTTGGCTATCGTGTGGTGAAAATGGCCCCAGCGTTATCGTTGTTGGACTGTACGCAGCCCAGAGATCGGGCAATTGTTGTGAAAGATTCGGTCGAGCAAAGGCCATGACGACAAAAGGAATTCGCTTGGCCAGGACGGGTTCGATCAGGCTTACGGTGGAAATATCGCCGTAATGCATGTCTTCCAATACCAAAACGACAGTGCCGTCCCGAGATTCGGCGAGGACAAACTCTTCGAACGACCGCCGCAGTGAATCCCACATCATCATGGTATTGCGACGTGCGGCAAGAAGTTGAGGTCGACCTTCGGTGTCGAAATGCAAGCCCATGAATTCTGCAAAGAATTCGGTTACCGTCGCTGCACGCATGGGATCCACATGTCGACCAATACGCGCACGAAGTTTGCGTTGCGCAACATGCAAAGGTTCGCCCGGCGTCAATCCGGCAAGTCGCCGCATGGCTCGCGTAATCGCTCCAAAGGACGCACCCGCCGCAATCGAATCTGCTTGGCCAATCCAGGCTTCCGTGGGGCGATTTCGAGACGTCAACCATTGCACGATTTCTTGTCGCAGCCGCGATTTTCCAACGCCCGCATCTCCCGTCACAATGATGGCCCGGGCGGTCATGTCGCGCTCGGTTTGTTCCACGATCTGCCGAAGTTGCGCAAATTCGTTGTCCCGCCCGATAAACGGAATGGGTTTGCCCAAAAGAACTCGCGTTTGTTCCGTGACATCACGCTCGGCTCGCAAATACAAGCCGCGTTCGTCGCCACCAACATCGAAACGTGCGCCCAAGAGACCCGCCGTGACGTCATCCACCGCCACCGTATCCGACGGCGCTCGTTCGAGAAGCGGCAAGAGTCCGTTGAGCGTCGAACTCAAGAAGGTATCGCCAGCACTTTGAACAGCAACGATTGCCGCTCGTTCGCCTTCCACCGATGCACCAAATGCGAGTGCACATCGTGCAGCTCGAGCCGCTTCATCCGTCGCTGTGCGCGCAGCACGAAACGTCACGAGCAAGTGGCCATCGGCAAGAGCGTCGACGGTGCCTTCGAGGCTCGCGGCGATGGGATCCAGGACAGCGCGAGCGTTCGTGTACGCGCCCGTGCGATTGCTGGGTTGATCGGGCGGCGTGATGAGCAAGATGCAGTGGACGCGTTGTTCCGCAGCACCAAGTGAGCCCGTTTGATCGAGCGTGGAGACGCCGTCGACGGTGGTTTCGTCGTTGTCGAGTGACGCGACTCGTTCGAATTCCTGCACCAAAGCGCCCGCGTTGGCGTACCTGTCGGCAGGCGCTCGCGCGAGCATTTTTCCGAGCACGGCTTCGAGCCACGAGGGTGCGTCCGGGCGTAACGCTCCGAGGCGAGGAGCATCTTCGACGACGACGCGAACGAGGTACGCGAGTGAGTCTCCGCCCTCGAAAAGCCGCTTTCCGGTGAGGGCATGAAACATGAGGCAACCGAGAGCGAAGATGTCGGCGCGGACGTCGATCTGTTTGTCCCCGCGGGCTTGTTCCGGGGCCATGTAGCCCATGGATCCAAGCAAAGCGCCGCGTCTTGTCAGTTCGCGTTTTGCTCCGCCGATGCGCGCGATACCGAAGTCGAGCAGCTTTGGTTTGCGGATGTCGCCGTCGATGAGGATGATGTTTCCCGGCGCGAGATCGCGATGAATGATGCTGTGTTGATGGGCGATGGCGAGAGCTTCGGCGATGCGAGCAAACACGATCACGGCATCGACGATGGGCATGGGCTTGCCAAGGCGCCGCGTGAAGGGTTCGCCCGCGAGCCATTCCATGGCGATGTAGGCGTTTGTCGCGGTCTCACCGTGCGTGATGTAAGCGACGATGTTGGGATGCTGAAGCTTGGCGAGAACTTCGGCTTCACGCGCAAAACGTTCGCGATTGGCTTCTTCTTTGTCGAGGAGAACTTTGATGGCAACGGGCTGCCCGGACGTGAGATCCGTCGCGCGAAAAACGCGCGCCATCCCGCCTTGTCCGACGAAGGCTTCGAGGCGAAAGCGATCGCCCACGACCTGCCCGATTTGCATGCGAAGCGCAGTATCGTTGCAAACGAGGTCCGAGGTAAAGAAACAAACGTCAGAATCTGGACACGGGCGAACCGGACGGTCTGACCAAACCGCGAGGGTGGGGTTTGGGGGGTAACGAACGGGTAAGCCAACTCCTAAAATTTGGCGTTCGGGAGTACCGAAGGGCAGGGGAGAAGCGAAATGTTGCGCGCATATCAAGGGAATTGCGTTCAATTCGATTTCTGGGGGGTTTGGGGGGCGTAGCCGTCGGCGCAGTCTCTTGGGCTGAAGGCCCAAGAGATTGTGACGCCGCCGGCGTAGCCC
>JBGAOI010000408.1:0-6774 GCA_044221885.1 Polyangium sp. (in: bacteria) | reverse complement strand
CTTGGCCGTTCCAGTGGGACCGTCGGCCTTCTTGCAGCCTCGAGCCGCGCCTGCGGCTGCGTTGAGCGCCGAAGAAGCAGCGGCACGGTTGAACTCCGCACCTCCGCCAGCCGGGGGCGTTTCTGCGGTGGCCGTTGCTGTTGGTGGAGGTGTTGCTGCGGTCGACGTCGTCGTTGTCGTCGCGGTGCCAGAGGGTTTGCCCGTGCCAGTGCCTGCGGGCGCAGGACCACCTGACGTCGACTTCGTCGTGCCTGGATCGCCACCCGCGGGAGGCGCAGTGTTTGTCGCGGCCGGGTTGTTCGCGGCAACCGTTTCGGTCGGCTTGGGTGCCTCGGTCGTGGTGTTTGTCGGGGCCGCTGTCGTCGTCGTTGTTGCAACCGATGCCGATGCCGCTCCGTTTTCCCCCGTGACTTCTTTGTCACCGCCGGAAGTCGCCAGAAAAACGCCAACACCGGCGAGCGCGAGAACACCCACGACGATGCCAACGATGAGTCCAACAGGCGTTTTCTTTTGCGCTGGCGGAGGAATGGAAATCATCCCGCCCATCGCCTGTGCTGCTGGCGGCGGCATGCTTCCGCCCATTGTGGTGGGTATGGGAGCAGGGGTTGGCGCGACAATCTGTTGCGGAGGAGGCTCGATCACGGGAGCCATGATCGGAGGCGGCGCGAGCATCGCTGCGCCCATGCTTCCACCACCGCCCATGCTCATGATGTCGTCGAGTCCGCTGCGAGCAGGCTTCTTCTTTTTTGCGGGGCCGAGATCCGGTTCGGCGGCTGCTTTCTCCGTCGCCGTCAACGAGGCGAGCGAGAAGAGCACCGAGTTCTCGTTGCGCTCACCGACTGCCTTTTGATCGAGCGACTTTTGCAGTGGGCTCACGCCCGGACCAGAACCCGCTCCAGCATCGAAGGGACTGGCTCCGCCTCCTCCGCCAAACAGGTCCTGACCTCCACGAGGTGCTGCTGCTTTACGCGCAGCCGTTGGCGCTGCGGCCGCGGCTGCGGGGGCAGGCGCCCCCATCCCGTAATGAGCGGCTGCGGCGTCGGGGTTCATCGCGACAGTCGCGTTCAAATCATCGTCTGTGGGTGGTGGAACCGCAGCGGCAGCGACGGGAGCTGCTGCAACTGGCGCACGTGCGGCTGCGGGTGCGGCCATCGCCGACCGCAACTCCGCCACTTGAGAAAGCGGCTGCCAATCGGCCATTCCATCGCGCCAAACGTAGGTGTCCCCGGTGATCGTTCCCGCGGCAAACGCCGACGCGATCTGTGCCGACGACATCGTACGTTGGTCATCATCCGCAACGTTGACGGTCCAGTCCGGTCCGCCTCCAGCCATCGGGCCTTCTGTTGCGGGATCCCCGGAAAACACACGGGTTGCCCCATCTTCTTCTTCAGGCTCGTGACCGTGCGCATCCCCAGCAGACGGCTCGTTCGCGTTGACCACGATCGCCGCGCCGCACTTCTTGCATTTGATTTTGACGGTCTTCCCGACGACTTTCTCGTCGGCGATGGTGTACTTCGCCTGGCAAGACTGACACGTAATCTTCATTGGGACGGTTGCCCTTCGCGATTGTGAGCATGGCGGCACGCCAAAACTTCTCGTGCGTCAGCTCCAAAGCCCGAACTTTTTTGCGGTTCTACCTGCGCCGATCGCGAGCATAGCGGTTTGTGCCCAACTCGATCAAGCGAACGTGCATGCGAATGCATTACCTCGCCCCCAACTCATCCTACGCCGCCAATTGCAGCACTTTCCAAAGCCAACATTCACCTGTTCAGTAGCTCGAACTTCGCACCCAGTCCCTGGCAAAACCTTGCTTTCGGTCCCCGACACTCAACGTCGAAGACAAACAACGACCCGGCGTTTGGCCGGTCAATCGTTTGTGTTCCAACAATTTCGGTTCGAGACAAAAACGGTCCCGCACCGTCCAAAGCGGATCACCATAGTTGGCGAATCCAACCGTCTCTGTGCGATGTTGCCGAATATCGAGCGTATCGATCGTGCGCTTGATTTGACGCCCGAGAAGAATCAACCGAACCTACGAGGTTGATCGAACCGTTTTTCCGCGGCGACGGCAACGCGAGGTTTACGATGGCGACGAGAATCCGCTCCAAGTTTAGGTGGTTCCGCACGACAGCAGCTCTCACCACGCTGCTTTGTTCCCTCGGAACGACATCCAAGGCTCTCGGACAAACCGCTGGAGAAGACCGTATCCCCGAAGCGTCTGGCGCTGGCGCGGACTTGCATCTGTTCCGACCTGCCGTCGATGCCCGCGGGTTTTTCTCGGTAAACGGCACGAGCGTCCTTCCACATAAAGCGTTCAGCTTCGGCCTCGTGCTCGATTACGGACACAACCTCATGCCATTGTCCCCGGGCCACACGTCCGAGTTCATGGTCGACCATGCATTGCAAGGCACGTTCAACTTCAACTTCGGCCTTTTCGACCGGCTCGTCTTGGGTTTGACCGCGCCCGTCGTCCTCAACTGGGGCACTTCGGCAACTGACATCGGTCCCGGAGGCGCAAACAATTACGACACCAAAGGACTCACAGCCCAAGCCCTCGGCGCGGTTGCCGTCCACGCGAAGTTCATGATCTTGCCGCCCACGAGCGTCATTGGCATCGCTCTCATCGCCCAAGGAGGCGTGGGCATCGGTCAAATCCGTAACTTCGCTGCCGACCCTGGTTTCTACTACTGGCCCCAAGTTGCTTTGGAAAAACAGTTTGGTGAGTCGATCGGTCTGCGGTTGGGTTTGAACGCAGGCTATCGCGGACACACGGGACCCAACGCAACGTTTGGCGCGGGCAAAGACGGCAAACCCATCTTGACGTCGGGTTTATTCGAATACGGCAACCTCGGAACAGCTGGATTTGCTGCTAGTTTGCGGATCCTCGACAAGTTCGACATCACCGCAGAAACGTACGCGACGTACCTCGTGGGTGGAGGTTCCGACAGCAAGCAACGACTGAGTGCCGAAGCGCTCGGTGGCTTCAAGATCTTCGTCCAGAAAAACTCGTACCTCTACCTGTCTGGAGGCGTTGGTTACTTGCCCGGATTCCAGTCGGCCGATCAACGCGCCGTGCTTGGTTTCGTGTTCGAACCGCTCAACGAGGATCGAGATCACGATGGCATCCCGGATGATCTGGATCAGTGCCCGGACGAACCTGAAGACAAAGATGGTGAAGAAGATGGAGATGGTTGTCCGGACGTCGAGCCCGCAGAAGAACCCGTGAAAGTGCGTACGGGCGACAGCGACGGTGACGGGATTTTGGACGTCGAGGATCAATGTCCGAACAAGCCTGAAGACCTGGATGGCTGGTTTGACAAGGACGGTTGTCCTGAAGACGACAACGACAAGGACGGCATTCCCGACGGACAAGACGCGTGCATGAACGTCGCAGAAGACAAGGACAACTGGAAAGACGAAGACGGTTGCCCCGAAGACGACAACGACGGTGACGGGATCCTCGACGGCAAGGACAGTTGTCCAAACGAACCTGAAGCGTACAACAACATCGAAGACGAAGATGGTTGTCCGGACAAAGGCAGTGTCATCGTGCAAGACAACAACGTGCTCATCTTGGAGAAAATTCAGTTCAAGACGGGCAGTTCAGAGATCTTGTCGCAGTCACTTCCGATCGTGGACGCTGTTGCCGCGGTGTTGAAACACAGCCCGCAATTCCAACTCCTTGAAGTTCAAGGTCACGCGGATGCCCGCGGCGCGCCGGCCATGAACGTGAAACTCACGCAAGACCGCGCCGATGCCGTCGTGAAAGCTCTGACCGAACGAGGCATCGATCGGCAGCGGGTGCGGGCGATGGGTTTTGGTCCGTATTGCCCGATCGATCCGGGAACGAGTGCGGCGGCATATGAAAAGAACCGTCGCGTTGAATTCAAGATCGTGCGCACATCGAGTGGCCCGACCGGCATCGCCCTTGGCTGCGACAAAGCGGCCCAGAAGGGCATCACCTCGCCGCCGCCTTGATCTATCGTCGACATCATGTCGACGGCACGTTTGTCCCTACACACCGCCTTGTTCGCAGCGTTTTCGGCGCTTCTCACCGGGTGCATCGGTGACGATGAAGCCATCATCTTCGTCGATCCGAGCATCAGTTCGCCCCAAGCCACCATCACGGGCAGCGTGCTCGGTTCAACGGTAACCGGCAGCTTTCAACTGCGTTTGGTACTGGGTCCTCGCGCGACAGGTTCGAGTTCGGTAACGATTGGTTCGGTCAACATCACCGACGCAGCGGGCAAGACGGCGCTCGTGCCGAGTTTGTCTGTCTCAACCTCGAAACCGTTCCCGCTCGATGTACCTCCGAGCAGCGACATCACGATCGACGTTACGTACGATCTGGCAGACAAGACGGTGCCCAAGGCGACGACGGATGCGATGTGTGCAGCGTCGGGGATTACGATTTCGGGAACGATCCAGGACAGCTTGCAGAACGTGGCGACGCCGTTCATGTCCGAGTCGTTCAAGGCGATGGGTTGCCCCTAAACGGGACATGCTCCGGGAATTTCGAGGGAATTTCGGGACAAAGGCGGCCAGGGCGCGCTACATTCCCGCCCGCGAGGAACGCGACGATGGCACACGACGAAATTGACGAGAAGCGTTTTTCCACTGGTGGAACGGGCGAAAGCTTGGGCCTTGACGAACAGGGACTCAGTGCTTTGCGCACGGCGATCGCTGCATGGCGATTGGGTCCTGTTGCCGAGGCGGAAAAGCGGATCCCGCCACGTGCGAAGAGTTTCACGACGTGGAGTGGTATCGAAGTTCTCGACGTAGCGACGCCCGCCGACAAGCGCGTTCATTACAAAGGGGAGCTTGGCCTGCCGGGCGAGTATCCGTTCACGCGTGGTGTGCAGCCGACGATGTACCGCGGCAAACTTTGGACGATGCGTATGTTTGCCGGATTTGGAACGCCGGAACAAACGAACGAACGATTCAAGTATTTGCTTGCGGAAGGACAAACCGGTTTGTCCACGGCGTTCGATTTTCCAACGCTCATGGGATATGATTCCGATTCTCCGCGATCCCTTGGCGAAGTGGGCATGTGCGGCGTCGCGGTCGATACGTTGCGCGACATGGAAGTGTTATTCGACGGCATTCCGCTCGACAAAGTCACGACATCGATGACCATCAATGGGCCGGCGATCGTGCTTCTCGCGTTTTACATTGCGCTTGCCGACAAACGCGGTATTTCGCGAAAATCCATTGGCGGGACGGTCCAAAACGATTGCTTGAAAGAATTCATTGCGCAACATGCGTGGCTCGTACCACCACGGCCTGCGATGCGTATCGTCACGGATATGATCGAATTCTGTTCGCGGGAAGTTCCGCGTTGGAATACCGTATCCGTGAGCGGTTATCATATTCGTGAAGCGGGAGCGACGGCGGCGCAGGAGCTGGCATTTACGCTGGCGGATGGGCTCGCTTATGTCGAAAGTTGCATATCGCGGGGGATGGAGGTCGACGAGTTTGCTCCGCGGCTGAGTTTCTTCTTTGACGTGCACAACGACTTTTTCGAGGAAATCGCCAAATTCCGTGCAGGTCGGCGTATTTGGGCGCGTTTTTTGCGCGAACGTTATGGCGCTCGAAAAGCCGAAAGTTTGAAACTCCGAACTCATGCCCAAACGGCGGGCGTGTCGCTGACGGCGCAGCAGCCGTACAACAACATCGTGCGCGTATCGCTTCAGGCGCTTGCGGCGGTACTTGGCGGAACACAGTCACTGCACACGAATTCATTGGACGAAACGTACGCGTTGCCGACGGAAGACGCGGTAACGATTGCACTGCGCACGCAACAAATCATTGCCCACGAAAGCGGTGTTGCGAATACGATCGATCCGCTCGGTGGCAGTTATTATGTGGAATGGTTGACGGACAAAATGGAGGCCGAGGCGCTCGATTACATTCGACGCATCGATGAAATGGGTGGAATGGTCGTTGCCGTCGAAAAAGGCTACCCGCAACGTGAAATCGCTGCGTCCGCGTATCGATTCCAACGGGAGCTCGAAGACGATGAACGGGTGGTCGTCGGGGTCAACAAATACGTCGCTTCAAGCGAAAAAAACATTCCGACGCTCAAGATTGACGAAGAGGTTCAAAAGGCGCAATGCGCGAATTTGGCGAAAGTCAAAGCAAGTCGCAATCAAGATGCCGTCCGTAATGCACTTTCCGCGGTGCGAGAAGCCGCGCGAGGAACGCAAAACCTGATGCCGCCCATCATTGGCGCAGCTTCGGTTTACTGCACCGAACAAGAAATCTGCGACGTATTGCGCGAAGTCATGGGTACGCATTCGGATCCCGCCGAATTTTGATTCCACCCGAACCATCAAGACGCTGGGCAAAACCTCGACTTCACGCTACGATGGGGGCCCATGCGGTTTACCTCCGGTCAATCCGTCGGTCGATACGTCATCGAGTCGCTGCTTGGCGAAGGTGGCATGGGGGAAGTGTATCGAGCGCGCGATTCGAGACTCGAGCGGGCCGTTGCGTTGAAAGTGTTGCGCAACGATACCGATGCCGCGAGTGAAGATTGGGAACATGCGGTGTTGCGGATGCAGCGTGAAGCGCAAGCCGTCGCAGCTCTGTCGCATCCGGGAATCGTCGCCATTTATGACATCGGCGAGCAAGATGGCGTGCCGTTTATCGCAATGGAACTCGTTGGAGGTCAACCTTTACGGGACCTCATTGGGCGGGACTCACCACAAACCACACGACTACATATTTTGCTCGACGTCGCCAAAGCGCTTGGGGCGGCGCATGAAGCAGGGT
>JBGAOI010000407.1:0-6777 GCA_044221885.1 Polyangium sp. (in: bacteria) | reverse complement strand
GCCATCTTTCGTCGTTGCCTTGAGAAGGAGCCGCAGCGCCGTTATTGCACAGCCGCGGAATTGAAGTATGCGCTTCAGCATGTAATGGCTGATCATGACCAATGTTAATGGCGTAGGATCCTCATGACGACGCTCCATGCTGTTCCAGAATCACTTCGTGCTCGTTATGACGACATTCAGTTCCTTGGCGAAGGCGGTATGGGCATTGTCTACCGCGCTATCGATCCACGATTGAACCGAATTGTGGCGCTCAAGCTGTTGAAGTCGACCGACACCGAGCAGCGAAAGCGCTTTTTGGTCGAAGCACGAAGTCAAGCTCGCATTTCACACGAACATGTTTGCCGCATCTACGAAACGGGTGAAGTGGATGGTGAGCCTTATATCGCCATGCAATTCATTCAAGGTGAACCCCTGTCGCATTTACGCAAGCGTTTGAGTTTCGAGCAGTGCGTGTATGTGATGATTGACGTTGCCTTGGCGGTGCACGAAGCGCATCGCAAGGGTGTAATTCACAGAGATCTGAAGCCAGCGAACATTTTGGTCGAAACGCGAGACGACGGAACGCTCGAGCCCTGGGTTGTGGATTTTGGTTTGGCGCGTGAAGTGCACGCTCAGGGACAAACCAAAAGTGGCGTCGTGTTGGGAACGATTGAATATATGCCTCCGGAACAAGCGTATGGCGATATTCGGGCGCTGGATCGGCGCGCGGATGTGTATGCTTTGGGGGCAACGCTGTACGACCTTGTTGCGGGACGAACGCCATTTGTCGACGAACAACCGTGGAAATTACTGCTCATGGTCGGTGACGACGACGCGCCAAAACTATCGACCTGGTGTAAGGAAGTTCCCCGGGACTTGGAAACCATTGTCATGAAATGCCTCGAGCGCGAGCCGGGGCGTCGTTATGATTCAGCACGGGCATTGGCTGAAGACTTGCAACGGTTTTTGGATGGCGAGCCGATTCACGCTGAACGGGCGGGACTTGCGTACATCGTTTTGAAAAGAGCGCGCAAACATCGCGGCGTTGTCGCTCTCACGAGTACGACGTTACTGTTGCTCATCCTTCTTGTTGGGGTTTGGCGGAAGGGAAAAGCGGAACTCGTCGAACAAGCGAAGCTCGCGCAGGAGCTTGGCCAGGATGTTACCGAAATGGAACTTTTCCTGCGTAATGCGTATACGATGCCGAAACACGATGTCGAGCGCGAAAGAGACCTCATTCACAAGCAGCTCGATGCCATTGGCAGGCGAATGGCGGCCATGGGCGACGTGGGAGCTGCGCCGGGAGATTACGCGCTTGGTCGCGGATATTTGGCGTTGGACGAGCCCGAACAAGCTCGTGTGCACTTGGTACGGGCGCGTGCAGCGGGATATACCTCGCCGGAACTCGATTATGGCCTTGGACGAGCGCTGGGGGAATTGTATCGAAAAGGGTTGAATGATGCCAAACGCGTGCTGGACCCGAAGGACCGGCAAGCTCGAATTGCGAAGGCGGAAACGCAATATCGTGATCCGGCGTTGATTCATTTGCGGGCGGCACTTGCGGCGCAAATTGAAGTGCCCGCGTATGCCGAAGGACTTATTGCGTATTACGAGGGGCACTTTGAAAGTGCTCTGGAGAAGGCCAAATTGGCGTTCAGTCAAGCCCCCTGGTTGTACGAAGCCAAGAAGCTTGAAGCAGATTCTTTGTTTGCGGAAGGCAGTAAACATCGATCGGATACGAATTTCGATTATGAAAAAATGATGTTTTATTTTGAACCGGCTGCGCGAGCATATTCAGAAGCCGCTGAATTTGCGCGAAGCAATCCTGATGTGCATCGAGCTGAATGCGAATTGTGGTTGTTCGTGACCTATGCGCACATGGATCTGGCAAAGGATTCGTCGAGTGCGCTGGAGCATGCGAATACGGCTTGTCGGCGGGCCATTGAGACAAGTTCGAAAGATGTGCAGAGTCGCATTCTCTTGGCGTCCGTGACGAGTGTCGTGGCGAATTACGAAGCTCGGGCTGTCGTCCTTGGTCCCAACACCGCGCAACGCATTGCGGATGCGATTCGCGACGCGGAGGATGCTCGCCGTGCGGCCCCCGAAGATGCAACGGCGAATTATGTGGCAGGGGTCGCCTATTCTAGTGAGCTGATGTTTCGTCGATATCAAGGACGGGAAGGATCGAGGTCTTTGGAGCGAGCGACGGCTGCGTATGAGGCCGCCATTCGTTTGGATTCCAAAAGTTTGTGGGCACATACCGAACGATTGGGGCTGTGTGCGTTTCACCTTGCTGTAGATTCCTGGCGCGGCACGGACCCTGCTGTACATATCGCTGACGCAGAGCAGGTTGCTCGGCGAGCTCTTGCGGTCGATCCTGATTTCCCGTTTCTTTGGATTGCGAAGGGACAGTTTTACGTGGTCGCCGCGCAATCTCTTTTGGATATGGGTCAATCACCCAAACAACACGTCGACACAGCCATTGCAGCGGCCGAGGAATTTCGTCGTCGATTGCCCATTCTCGGGTTGGACTACGGAATCATAATGGAAGCGCACCTTGTAGAAGCCGAATATCAAACCTTGATTGGAACCGACCCAGAACCGACGTTGCAAGCGGCAAAAACGGCATTGAAGGCAGCTCAGGCTCGTGGCCTGAGTGAAACCCAAATTCTGGAGAAAGCGGGTGAAATGCACTTGATCACCGCTCGTTTTGCCTTGGACGCGCATCACGACCCGACGGCTTCTGTGGAAGCCGCGCGAACAGTATTTCGTCAAGCAATGCGACAAATGCCCTGGCGCGCGACCGTGCGTGCGGCCCTGGTTCGTACGGAGAGCGTTGCAATTCGCTGGGCAATGGCCCGGAAGAATGCCAACACATCCATGTTCGACGCAGCCCTGGTGCACCTGCCCGCGTCGGAACTCGACGCCATTGTGGACCCTGGCATGCACGTCGCGATGGCCGAGGTATATGCGCTTCGGGCAATCTGGTTGGCGGAATCCAATAGAGACCCAGCAAACGACGTCGCTCGAGGCATCGAGCGTTGTGACAAGGTGCTTGAAATCAATCCGCACCACGGACTTGCTTTTGCGATCAAGGGACAATTGTTGCTCGTGCAAGCGCGTAGGGCGTTACCTGGGCGTTCCCAATCGGAACTGGCGACTGCGGCGAAAGACGCGTTTGAGCACGCATTCAAGACAAACGTGCTCCTCAAACGCGAATATGGTTCGGTATTGGCGGCGGCGGCAAAATTGCTACCATGAGAGGGTTTTGACATGAGCAGCGACGAAGACAACCGCGGCACGATACGCAATGAAACTGGTGATAAGGCAAGAAAAGGTGCTCCTACGGCGGCTTACGGAGAATCGCCGCTTGTAGCCAAAGGTGCCGCACGACGTTTTCGTCTCGTCGTCATTGAAGGTCCGGCACGAGGAGTCACCTGGCAGTCCTCGACCGATCGCTGCGCGATTGGTTCACAGGCTGGTAACGACCTCGTCATTGATGATACCACGGTATCGCGGTTCCATTGCGAAGTCGTTCTTGATGAATCCAAGATACGCGTGCGCGATCTTGGCAGTCGCAATGGTACCGTGGTGGATGGCGTCAGCATTATGAGTGCTTTTCTGCGTGCTGGCAGCTTGCTGCGGCTGGGAAAAACGGTTCTTCGTTTCGAGCTGGGAACGGAAACGAATCGATTGCCGATTTCGGAAGAGTCCGAATTCGGGTCGCTCAAAGGTACCTCGCCCGTGATGAGGTCGGCGTTTGCGATATTGGCGCGGGCGGCCCAAAGCGATGCCACGGTGTTGCTCGAAGGTGAGACAGGCACGGGGAAGAGCCAGGCCGCCCATTCGGTGCATCGAAAAAGCGCACGGGCACAGGGACCATTCGTCATTGTTGATTGCGGTGCGATTCAGGGGAATTTGCTTGAAAGCGAGTTGTTTGGCCACGAAAAAGGATCGTTTACGGGCGCCGCCGATCGACGCATAGGAGCATTTGAAGAAGCCTCGGGAGGGACCCTTTTCCTTGACGAAATTGGCGAGTTGTCGATGGACCTCCAACCCAAGCTGCTGCGTGCGTTGGAAGCTCGCGAGGTTCGTCGTATTGGAGCCAATGCGCATGTTCCGATCGATGTTCGGGTAATTGCTGCAACAAACCGAGATCTGCGTGCTGACGTCAACTCCGGCCGATTTCGAGCGGACTTGTATTTTCGGCTTGCGGTGGTCACGATCGCGATGCCGCCCCTGCGCCAAAGGCCCGAGGACATTCCGACCATTGCTGAGGAGATCATGACGTCATTACGTCCGTCGCCAGAGGCACTGGCTGCCGTGCGAACGCCGGAGTTCATGGCGCAATTGCGATATGGAGCGTGGCCGGGAAACGTCCGTGAATTGCGAAACTATATTGAACGGTGCCTCATTTTATGTTCCATCGAACCGGCGGGGGAACAAGTCACCGAGGCATCGTCAACGGGTATCGAAGTCGACCCGCGGGCGTCTTATGCGAGCGAACGCGAGCGGGTCATTGCTGCATTCGAGAAGCGTTACATCGAAGGACTTCTGCAACTGCACGGTGGCAAAATCGGAAAAGCCGCAGAAGCTTCAGGACTTGACCGGACCTATTTCTATCGGCTTGCTCGGCGTCACCGAACGGGTTGATGTTGTAGACCGTAACATCAGCGGAGTACGGTCGACGCGTACGTGCCGAGCAATGATGCGTTCTTGCCGCCCTTTGGGCCATTGCCTGGCGACGACAATCGGTGATCTAGCCGGCATAGCCTCGTAAACCACAGCGCGATTATTTGTAGCCTCGCAGGCTACAGTGCTGCAAACGCCCAGATTTTTCAAGCGATTTGCGCGAAAACGATGGCGACATGCCGCTCCCGCGCACTTGGGTTGCTGTGCCGTAGGCATAACTTGGGTCCACGACTCATTGAAAATGCCTGGAATCGAGTACGGCATGCCTCGTGCTTATTGGCTGTGGACAATGTATGCGCGCCGTAACGGCGCGGCGTTCCCAGTGGAGGCATTCTCATGACTTCGACATTGGATGAATTACGCTTGCAATGGTTGCCGGAGATTGAGCGACGTCTTGCTACGAGTTGTCCCGGGCCGGGGCTCGTGGCCAGGATGGGCCGGTATCACTTGGCGACGGGAGGAAAACGTTTTCGGGCTTTGTTGCCGTTATGGGTATGCGCGAATTTGGGCGGCGAGCCGGAGGATGCCCTTGAATTTGGCGTGGGGCTGGAATTGTTGCACAACGCGACGTTGATTCACGACGACATTCAGGATGGCGATACGCATCGACGAGGCAAACCGACGGTATGGTCGCATTGGGGCACATCGCAAGCCATCAATGCGGGAGATGCCCTGATTTTTCAAGCTTTGCACCATTTGGCGTTGGCTCCCGCGGGGTCGCACGTGGTCCCACTTGTTTGTGAAACCATGAATCGTCTCATTGACGGGCAAGCCATGGACATGCAACTTCATCTTCCCGAGGGGGATCCAGATCGGATTACGCCTTCACTTGACGCCTATATGGAGATGGCGCGGCGCAAAACAGGGTCCCTGTTCGCCTTGTGTTGTCAATTGGGCGTGTGTGCTGCACGCATGGAAGCGCAATGGCAATTGCAGGCTGCTGAATTCGGAACCTTCGTCGGGCTCGCATTTCAGGTTGCTGATGACTTGCTCGAGTTGGTCGGAGATAAAGGACGCGCGCCTGGCAGTGATTTGATGACCGGAAAAATGTCATTTCCGGTGTTATGGGCGTATGAGCATGCGGGAGCAAGAGATCTCGCATTGCTTCGGCGAGTCATGCATTGCGGTCGTGAGGCCACCACGCCAGAAATGTTGCTCGAGGCGCTCGCTGTTTTACGACGTAGTGCGGCCATCGATGCGACGAAGGAATGGTTGCGCGGGGCGCAACGTGAGGCGCAAGCGCACGCGATGGCTCGGGTGATGCCTGGTGTCGTTGACCGGCTCGTGGTGAGCATGGGCCGACCCATTTTTGATTCTTGTCCGCAACAAAAGGAATTGCACCATGAAGCGCAGTGAAATGCATAGAGCCGACCTGGATGACCAAATCGTCAAGCTGCTCGACGCCATTGCGAACGATCTCCATTCGGAATTCGGTGGTGGTGCTCTGAGCCCCAGCGCCTACGATACCGCGTGGGTGGCGATGGTCCGTGACCCGGCGAATCCTGACAAACTTGCGTTTCCATCCTGTTTTGCCGGGCTGCTGGCATTGCAGTGTCCGGACGGAAGTTTTGGAGCGCCGTATCCTTATACAATTGTGCCGACGTTGGCCGCGTTGCTCTGCTTGAAAAAGGCGCCCGAGCAGGAGCCGCACACACGTCTTGCTGCCGAGCGCGCTCGCGTGTACCTCGAGCGGGTTTTTCCAGAATGGGACGTTGCGCAACACGAGACGATTGCATTCGAGATGCTCGTCCCAATGCTTCTGCGTCATCTCGTCGAGTACGGGATTGAATTTGCGTTTCCCCAAAAGCGGGAACTGCTTATGCACCAGGAGGCGAAAATGGTTCGACTTTCGCCAGAACGTGTTTATGGAAAACATTCCACACTTGCGCATTCACTCGAAGCGTTGGGTGGACGGTTGGATTTCGACGGGGTGCGGACCCTGCGCAGTGAAGTGGGCTGTTATGGCGGCTCCCCTGCGGCAACAGCGGCCGCTTTGTTGTATGGCTCGTGGGACAACCAGGCCGCACGTTGGATCGAATATGTTGCCCGATGCAACGCGCACGGACAAACGGCTTTCATGCCGCCGGTGTTCGGAATCGATACGTT
>JBGAOI010000406.1:0-6782 GCA_044221885.1 Polyangium sp. (in: bacteria) | reverse complement strand
GCACGTACAAAACTCGCAAATACCGCGTCCAGTACCAAGAGAGCGATTTTACCTTCATGGCGCGCATGCTCGAAGCTGCCGGGATCACGTTCTACTTCCGCGGCGTCGAAGGCGAATCGAAACTCGTCCTGGCCGATACGCCCGAAAGCGGCCCGGAACGCCAAGGCGGACTCGATTACCTCGATGACCCCGGCCCCGGCGGCCTTTACGCCACGCAACTCCGAGCCTCCCGTGTGCTCACCTCAGGCAAGATCTCCCTCGCCGACCACGACCATCGCCTCCCGAACAAACCACTGCTCGGTCAAGCAGCTCCCAGCGCGCACCCCGTCGAATCGCAACTCGAACACTTTGCGTATGTGCCTGGCTCGTTCCGTTTTGGCGCCAATGGCACCAAGGACACGCCCACCGCGGATGATCGCGGTCGCACCCGCACCGATCCCGATGAAGCCAAACGTATCGCCGAACAACTCGGCGCCGCCGGTAGCGCGCGATCCAAGCGTTTCGTTTTCGATGCCAATGCCCTCGATTTGGCCCCAGGCTTGCGCCTCAATGTCGATCATCACCCGCTCGCTGAAAAAGTCGGCAAGATGCTCGTCACGCGAACCACGTTGTCCGGCTCGTTCGACAGCGAAGTGCACGTCGTTTGCCACACGGCCGCGTCGAGCACGCCATACCGTCCCGATATGGTCACGCCCACGCCGAGCATTCACGGCGTCGAATGCGCGATTGTCGTCGGTCCGGCCGGCGAAACCATTCATTGCGACGAATTCGGCCGCGTACGAGTCCAATTCCACTGGGATCGTTATGGCAAAATGGACGAATACAGCTCGTGCTGGGTCCCCGTCAATCAAGCTTGGGCTGGCGAAGGTCTCGGCGCGTTGAACATTCCGCGTATTGGCCAAGAAGTCATCGTCAGCTTCGTTTCGGGCAATCCGGAAGAACCGATGATCGTCGGCCGCATCTTTACGAATTTGCTCCGGCCGCCCTTCCCGCTCCCGGCGAATAAAACGCAAAATGGCTTCCGTAGCTCGTCGGTCCCGGCAACGGGCGGCTACAACATGATGATGTTCGAGGACAAAGCGGGCTCGGAAGAAATCCGTATTCGGGCCGAAAAGGATCAGAATACGCGCGTCAACAACGATAAGACGCTTTCCGTGGGTCGGCACCGCAAGATGGAGATTACCGGCAACGACAAAGAAGCTGTCAAAGGTAACCAAACCAATTCGGTGACCAAAGACATGAAGAGTTCTGTCGGTGGCAATAAACTCGCCAGTGTCGTCGGAAACCTCGTGTCCACAGCCGGAGGCGAACGCGTGATGCAAACCGTTGGTGGATTTGCTTCAGCAGCCAAATCGCACAGCATTTCCAGCGAACAGGGCACGACCATTACGGTAGGCAGCTCGATGATTCATATCGGTCCCGATTCGATCGTCATTCAAACCCCGAAGCTCTTCTTGAATCCCGGTGGCCAAACCGCACAACAAGCCGCATTGACTGGCCAATCGCCTGCTTCCAGCGAAGGATGAGTTGATTCCATGAAGTTGCTCCGCGCCACATTTCTCTCCATTCGCGGTTTGCCCGACATGACGTGCGACTTCTCGCGCGGTCAAAACGATGTTGCTCGAGACGTCGTGGTCGTGACGGGCCCAGCTTCGTCCGGTAAAACTCGATTGCTCGAAGCGCTCATTGCGGCCAAAGAGGTCATTGCTCCGTACGGTGCTCCGCTGGCATCCGACGTTTGGATTCGTCCCGGCGACGATGCGGCGAAAATCGAATTGACCCTTCAGCTCGACGACGAGGAACTCAAGCAATTGGGCGGTTTTTCCAATCGCGTGGTCAAAGCCGAAGCTTTGTTCCAAGACGAAGGCTGTTTCTCGGAAGCCGATGAAGCATTGATTACGTTGCTCGAGACGTACTCGCACGACACGAAAGCCGGCAAATTCGATTACTTCCCGGCCAATCGCAGCATTCCTCCGCCTGGAGCGATGCATGGATTGACGGCGGCCGAGCAACGCATTTATCGCCTCAGCCGCGACGTGCGAAAATACAGCTTTGTCGCCCGACAGCTTTTCGACCTTACGTTGGATGCCGCCAAGCGGGATCGTTTTGGTGCCGCATTGACGGCGCTTTGCCCGACGTTGCATTACGTGACCCCGGCCGCGGACGAACCATTGCGTTGTTTGTCGAGCAAAAATGGACCGGCAGTGATGCCTTCGGAATTGTCGTCGACCGAAATGGAAGCCGTGCTTTTTGCGGCAACCGAAGTTTTGGTGCGGCATGATCGCTCGATTGTCTTCGTGGATCGCCCCGAGTTATCGGCGGATGAACGGAACATCGTGAACTGGGTCGATGCGCTTCGCGGATTGTCCGCTGATACGCAGTTGTTTCTGGCGACGACGAGCCCAGCGCTGTTGGCCAGCGTCGAACAAGCGGCGATCATTCAACTCAAAGGGTAACGAGGGAATTGCGTGAGCACGTATTACACGAACGAGGCAGCCTTCGATTTGCCCGAGATTGGGTTCAAGGATAAAACCGTCACGCTTCTCGAGGCGCAAACGCCGAAGGGAGCGGAAATGGCGCTGATGCTGCAACGATTTCCGCTGCCAGTTGGCAAAAGCTTGCGGGAAACGGTGCAAGTGCATTTGGCCGGAGCCACGCGCAAACTGCGTGGATGGACGGTGTTATTCGAGCGAGATATCGAAATATCGGCGTCGCCGGCCATTGAACTTGGGGCGAGTTGGCGAGGCGAAGGCGGTATGGTGTATACGCGTCAGGCGCATTTAGCGGTCGGCAATACGTGGCTTGTCGTTGCGGGCAATGCTCCGCTCGCGGAACGAGAAGCGGGCGACCAAGTATTCGAGCATGTGATTTCGACGCTTTCCGTTCGGGAATAAAGGCAACGTACGAGGAGGAAAAACGATGTCCGGTCCTGCTCCCGCTTGCAAACAAGCTCTTGCCGATGCCACGAAACGCTGGCCGAATCGCAAGAAGGCTTCCGATGGTATCATGGGCGACGCGCGTCATCAGGCGCGCAAGAGCGATCACAACATGGGCAACGCATTCGATGTCACGCACGATCCTGCGTCGGGTTGTGATGGCAATTTGATTTCGTCGCTCGCGATCAAAGATTCACGGGTCACGTACGTGATCTGGAATCACCGCATTTACAATCGTTCGCGCGCTTCGGAAGGCTGGCGTAAGTACACCGGCAGCAATCCGCATACGCATCATTGTCACGTGAGCATTTCGGCGTCGTCGCGAAATGACACGCGGGCGTGGCCGTGGGCCAATGCAGGAGCGCAACCGCCCGTGGAGCCGCCCAAACCTGCGCCGCCGAATTCGCCGCCCAAACCTGGTGGATCGGTGCCGTATCCCAATGTGGCATTAAAGCGCGGTTCACGTGGGACACCGGTGAAGCAAGTGCAAACGCGATTGCGGGCTTTGGGGTGGGAAGTCATTGCAGATGGCATTTTTGGCCTCGAGACGGAACGCAAAGTAAAGAGTTTTCAAGCTCGGGCTTCATTGCCGGACGATGGTGTCGTTGGACCGAAAACCTGGCGTGCATTGTTTGCTTAATCGATAGGAGGAGCGGACCATGGGAGATATTTATTACCTCGGCGTGCCCAATGGTAATGGCTCACGCGGTGCACTGGTTTTTCCTGATCAAGGAAAATCTTTTTATGCCGGTTCGGGCAGCACGGGACTTTATCGCGCGCCGGATGGTACGTACGACATTGGCAAGCGTGAATGGGGTGAAGCCGCTGTTTCCAACGGGAAAGCGAAATACAAATATCGCATTACGGGCGTCACCAAGGAAGGAACCAAGGCCGCTCCTGGGCACATGTGGGATCCGAACAAGGGTGAAGAGCGCGATAGCCTTTTGATTCACCCGGATGGTGGACCAGCAGGTACGGCGGGATGCATCGGTGTTCGCGGCACGCCGACGGCGTGGGGGCCTTCGAGTTCAGTCGCTACCGGCCCAGACGTGACCGCAGCGCAGGAAGTGGACGGCTTGTTGCAGAGCGGTAACTACGACCGGCTCATCGTCAAGAACTTCAATAGTGTCGAGGAGATGGAGGCATTTCAAAAAAAGATTGCTCCCGACGCTCCGTTCAAGCGGCCGGATGAAAAAAAGCCCGAACCTCCACCGCCACCGCCCAAGAAAAAAGGCAAAGGCAAAGGCAAGCCGTCGAAAACAAACAGAAGCGCCGAGTTATTGAAGGGCGAACGGACGGTATTCGCCGGGTCGGAGAAGCTTCAAGTGGCTTATGCGGGGCCTGATTGCACGCACACGGGTGGAGGTTGCGTCGTCGAGGGCAGCAAAACGGTGTTCGTCGGAGAAAAACGATATCCGATGGCACGCGTGCAAGACGCGACAAACGACGGGCATAAGATTGCCACGGGCGAGAATACTGTCGAAACGGCGTGAAGAACCGAGCCAGGTTCGTCGGATTGACATTTCGTGATGGGTAAATAAAGTTTGCCCATCCGCACGCACCTGTGCTAGCGTGCGCGCCATGCGTAGGTTCACATCGTACGGGCCAGTCGAACGCAACAATTTTGGCGTCGAGCGCCGCCCGTTGGTCGAACAGTGCGTCGAGCAACTCGTTGGACAAACGGATGAACCCGGCGGCCATTACTTCACCATTTGGGGTCCGCGACAAACCGGCAAGACGTGGATCATGCGGCGAGCGGTTGAAGAAATCCGCGCACGATATAAGGACCAGTTCGTCACGGGAGTGATGACGTTGCAAGGGGTCATTGGCGACGAGAACGAGCAACGGGACGAGTCATTTCTGGACGTCGTGCCCGAGTTATTTCGGAATGCTTTCGACATGCAGATACCGACGCCTCAGACGTGGGGCGATTGGCGCAAACTCTTCGAGAGAAAAGCTGGGCTCTTCGACCGTCCCGTGCTTCTCCTTTTGGATGAGTTCGACAGTTTGCCCGCGGCGCTCATCGATCGTCTCGTCGCGCAATTTCGTAAAATGTACCTCGACAGAAATGCGTATTGGCTCCACGGCTTGGCGCTCATCGGCGTGCGCTCCGTGCTGGGCGTCGACAGCCCCCGCGGTTCTCCGTTTAATGTGCAACGTTCGCTAAAAATCCCCAAACTCACCCACGATGAAGTCGCCGAGATGTTCGCGCAATACCAGCAAGAAAGCGGACAAGTCGTCGAACCAGGTGTAGTCGAGGCGCTTTACGAAGCGACGCGAGGTCAACCGGGCCTCGTCGGATGGTTTGGCGAATTAATTACTGAAAAATACAACCCGGGGAACGACAAACCCATCACGCTGGACGAGTGGGACATGGTGTATTCTCGCGCTTTGTCTGTCGAATGGAACAACACCTTGCTCAATTTTGGGAAAAAAGCTCGCGGACCTTATCAACCGCAGGTCATGAGGCTGTTTACCGATCCGAATGTGCCTTTTGCCATGGAACAAGATTGGTGCAGCTATTTGTACATGAACGGCCTCATTGAAGAAACGTTCATTCCCGATCCCGAGCATCCCAACCGCAAGCAAGCAGTTTGCCGGTTTTCCTGCCCCTTTGTTCAAATGCGCCTTTATTCCGGCTTTACCACCACCATGTTCGGCGACAAAGGGCCCATTTTGCCGCTGGACATCACGGATTCCTTGGCTGACGTCTTTACTGCCGAAGGTATCCAAACGCCGAAATTGTTGGAGCGTTATCGAGCGTATCTCAAGCGGCTCAAAACCAAAGGCATCGACCCTTGGATTGGCCAACCTCGGCGCCAGGACCTCCAATACACCGAAGCTGTTGGTCATTTTCACCTTTATGCTTGGCTGCAAAATGCGCTGCTCGGACAGACCTGTTCGGTCAGTCCGGAATTCCCCACCGGCAATGGCAAAGTCGACCTGGTTTTGCGAAAAAATGACCGCACCGCCGTCATTGAAGTGAAAAGTCTCTCCACCCTCGCGCAATTGGCCGCGCACCGTTCACAAGCCGCTGGATACGCACGAAAACTCGGCCTCAACGTCGCCACGCTCGTGGTGTTTGCCCCCGTCGACGATGAAAGCGTGCTCGATCAACTCGCCGGCGTGCACAATGAAGACGGCGTCACCGTCACGACCGTGCCGTTTGGATGGGTGTGATCGCACGGAGAAACGCGGCGAATATCCATTGCTCGAGCTGCTCTTTTCGTCTAGGATGGCCGCATGTACGCCGGACATCTCGACTTGACCCACCCGCTCATCTGGACCGTGGACGACGCGCTTTCCGCCGAAGATTGCGCGCGGTACATTCAAAAATTGCAAACGGGTCAAGCCGAACTTGCGCCGATTGTGAATGAACATGGGGAACCGACGCTAGACCTGGACGTTCGAAACAACACGCGCGTGATGTGGGATGACGAAGCCGAAGCGAATGCGCTGGTGGCGCGCGTCGCAGCGCATGTACCCAAGCGTTTGTCAGACTTGAACCTCGTGGGAGGCAATCCGCGAATTCGCGTGTATCGATATGGTCCCGGGGAGAAACACGGCGCACATTGGGACACCGTGGTGCACCTTGATGGAGGCATTCAAAGCCAAGTGACCTTGGTGTTTTACCTGAACGACGATTTCGAGGGTGGCGAAACGGACTTTCCGGAATTGAATCAGCACATCGTGCCGAAAAAGGGTCGCGCGCTCTTGTTTCAGCATCGCATTTTGCACATCGCGAGCGAAGTTGTACGAGGGGCCAAGTTCGTGTTGCGCACGGATATATTGTATGGGCCGTGAGTCGCCGGCCATGACCTCAACAAGGGACTCGTTGAGGACAAC
>JBGAOI010000405.1:0-6809 GCA_044221885.1 Polyangium sp. (in: bacteria) | reverse complement strand
TTGACTGCTGGGCAATTCTCTGTCGATGCCACAGGAAATGTCTCGTTATCGTTGAGCGGCCTCGAAGATGGGAAGTTCACGGCCGTTGTGTATGGTAAAACCAAAAGCGGAAAAACCAGCGAACCAACGCGCCTCGTGTTCTGGATTGAACCTGAAACATTTGCTTGGAATGACGCGATTCTTTACATGATCATGGCCGATCGATATCGCGACGGAGATCCTGCAAACAATGCGCCACCGACGCCCATGGCCGATGCGCGAGGCGACTGGAAAGGTGGCGATCTTCAAGGAATTCGTCAATCGATTGCCGACGGAACCTTGGACAAACTCGGCGTCCGAGCCATCTGGATCACTCCGTTTGGGACAAACCCGCAAGGGGCCTACTTGGCAAGCGATGGCGTGCATCTCGTGACGGGTTATCATGGGTATTGGCCAATCAAGGGGCGGGAAGTGGATCCGCGTCTCGGCGGCGAACAAGCGCTGAAGGACATGGTCGTCGAGGCCCATAAACACGGCATTCGCGTGCTTCAAGATTACGTCATTCATCACGTACATTCGGATCACGAATACGTCAAAGCGCATCCGGAATGGTTCATTCTCAACGGCTGCGTATGCGGCACCCCGAATTGTGATTGGACAGAGCACGCGCTCGATTGCAAATTCACGGAATACTTGCCGAACATCGACTTCACGCATCCTGGCGCGAATCAACAATTCGTTGACGATGCCATTTGGTGGCTCGATACGTTCGATTTGGATGGTTTGCGGGTCGATGCCGTCAAGCACGTGCCCGAAGCGGCTACGCGGAATGTCGCGGCAGAAGTTCGCGAACAACTCGAAAAAGGCGGTACCCACTATTTCCTGATGGGTGAAACAGCCATGGGATGGGACGATTGCGACGGCAATATGGCGACGTGCAATGCGCAAAACTACGACACGATTGCCAAATACATCGGACCGTTCGGGCTGGACGGCCAATTCGATTTCGTGCTTTACCACGGCGCTTCGTATCGAACCTTTGCGTACGGCGACAAAGGCATGATTCATGCCGATTACTGGACAAACCACGGACAGAATCGCTGGCCCGCGGGTGCCGTCATGACGCCGTACATCGGCAGCCACGACACGCCGCGTTTCGTTTCGTTTGCTGATTACCGTGGCCAGGATGGTGCGCATGATCGCGGCATTCCCAACAATCAATGGACCAACATCGCGCAAGCGCCGAGTGACGCCGAACCGTATCGGCGCACGCGTATTGCGCACGCGTGGGTCTTGGGCTTGCCCGGTGCGCCTCTTCTTTATTACGGCGACGAATATGGGCAATGGGGCGGCGCCGATCCCAACAATCGCTTGATGTGGCGCCCCGAAGCGAACCTCAATGCCGACGAACTAGCGACGTTGACGTTCATTCGTAAGGTTGGTACGGCCAAACGAAATATCGCGGCGTTGAGGCGTGGCAAATACGTTCAAGTGTACAACTCGTCCGAAGACACGCTCATTTATGGGCGATCGATTTCTCCGGGGCAAGGCGCGCTCGTAGGGATTACGCGCGCCACAAATCCGCAAAACGTAATGATTGACGCGAGCAAACTGGGGTTTGCCCAGGGCACGATGCTCAAGGATGCGCTTGGTGGCTCCAACGTGATGGTCGGTCCTGGTGGACAAACCAATGTGTCGATTCCTGCTGGGGGCGCGGTCATTTTGGCGCCTTGAACGACATCTGGAGGGGGCGATATGCTCTTGGAAATTGCTGTAGGTGACGCGTATGGCGCGGGTTTTGAATTCTCGTCGCGAGAAAAAATCCGCGCGCACAACGATTTGCGCCAATTCGTGATGCACGATCTCGGTATTCCCGCCGGGCACTACACGGACGACACACAAATGTCCATTGCTGTGGCCGAGGTATTGCTCGAGGATGGTGAATGGACGAGCCAAACCTTTGCCGATACGTTCGTGCGTTGTTACAAACGTGATCCTCGTCCCGGCTACGCAAAAGGTCTGGAAGGATTGCTCAATGAATGCGGCGACGGTGCGACACTCTTGCGAACCATTCGGCCGCAAAGTCGTCGCAATGGTGCAGCGATGCGGTCTGTCCCCATCGGCTTGTTGCCAGACATCGACCAGGTAAAACTTGTTTCTCGCGCCCACGCAACCATCACGCACGACACGGACGAAGGCATATTGTCCGCACACGTGGTCGCCTTGATGGCGCATGTTCTTCTCTACAAACGCGCCAAAATCGATGAACTTGGGACCTGGATCGAACGTTTGACGGGGTTTGTGTTGACCAACGATTGGCAGCAAGAAGTCGAATGCGACGCGATTCAAACGATTCATGCCGTACATACGGTTCTGGTGCGTCATCGCCGCATGTCTGAAGTGCTCGTGCATGCCGTCGAGCTTGGCGGCGATACGGATAGCGTGGCCGCGATTGCCATGGGGTTGGCCGCCATTTCGCCCGAATACACGCGCGACGTCCCCGCCCACTTGCTCGAAACATTGGAATCGGGCTCTTTTGGTCGCCAATTCTTGGAAGCTCTAGACGCTCGATTACGCGATCGATTTCCTGCGTTACGGTTTGGCAGCCAATAACTGACCTGCAATCTCCCGAATGCGTGGTTCGGTATCCTTTTCCGCCACTTCCCGCAAAACGGGTTCTGCGGCGGATTTGTCCAGCGAAACCAAGGACCGCAATGCCGGCTCGCGCACCAATGCATATTCGTCCGATTTTGCCATAGATGCCAACGTTTCCGTAGCCATTTTCGTGTCCGCCCCTTTGCCGAGCCGTCCCAAGGCTTCCGCCGCACGTACTCGCAAGGGCCAGCTTTCCGATTCGCGACCTACTTTCGCCACGGCGGCCAGCGTTCCTGCATCTTTGACCTGGCCAATGGCCGCGAGTGCGGCGCGACGAACACTTTCTTCGGGATCCGAAAGCGCATCGACGATAGCTGATTGCGCGTCCTTTTCCGGCCTCTGCGCCAAAAATTCCACCGCTCGCGTGCGTACTTCAATCGCGGGATGGCGGACCAAAGCGACAAACGCCGGCACAACGACGGCTTCGATGCGCTCAATGGCTTCCGCACTCGATTTTTTGGCCGCGGCATCCAACGTATCTCCGGCTTCCATCAATGGAGCGAGCGTTGGCGTCGTGTCGCTCGCGAGCAATGCATCCGCGACCACGCGCGCCCGATCCGGCGACGTCGAGGTTGCCGCCAGGGCAGCTCTTTCGAGCGACGGGCCGAGCGCAACGAGCGCTCGCGCACGATCTGTCGCCCGAGGTGTGTCTCCGGCCAAACCCAAAAGAATCTCCCGCATCGACAAAGTGCCGGCAGGCACCGGCAAGGCTTCACCTGCGCGCGAAAAGTTTTTCGTGGCCAAGGACGTCGCGGCCGAAACAGCCGCCTTTCGCATGGATTCATCCGTGGAAAACAGGTTCGCCGCAATGGAATCGGCAATGGCCGACGATTGCGCCGCATCCACACCTTTGGACAATCTTGCCAGGGAAATCAATGCCGCTTGACGCAATAGCGGGTCATTGGAATCCGCCAATGCGACCAGCAATTGCATGTCGTTCGGTTGCACGGCGCCCATTTCGGCCAACGCGTGCATCGCGGCGGCTCGTGCAGAAGCGCCTGCTTCGGGAGCTCGCGCCAATGAGGACAATTGCGCCACGTATTTCTTATCGTGCGTCAGGCCCAACCCAAGCGCCGCAACACCGCGGATTTCTGGGCTACTGGACGCCAAAAGCTTGAGCAAGAGCGGTTGCGCTTTGGCATCACCCATGCGCGCGACGCCCCACGCTGCGGCAACAGCAATGGCGTCACTCGGTAAAATCGAAGAACCCGCGTCTTTGGGCGCGAGCATGGCTTCGTATTTGGGCAAAATAGCCGGGTCGCGCAATGCACCGCACGCAATCATCGCGCGTACACGCAAGGATTTGTCCGCTTGCCCCGTCGCATAATTGTACAATGCTGGCCCAGCGCTCTTGTTTTGCACGTACGCCAAGACTTCAATGGCAATCTTTTGCTGCGATTCTTTGTCGTCCGCCAGCGCATCGAGCAATGGTTTGACCGCGCGTGAACCAATTTTGGCCAGTTCGGCTTTGGCTGCTTCCGCGGCAGGTGACGTTCCTCCTTCATGACGTGCCCGTTGCACGAGAGGCAACGTCATCGCGCCATACAATTCCACGAGCAATCGTCGATAAAGAGGTTTTTGCGGGTTCCCGACCGCGACGGGCAAGAGTTCACGCTCCAACGTATCGAGCGTATTTTTGCCCAAATTGATTTGCATGCTGAATCGAGCTGCTCGGGCGACCAACTCTTCATCGGGACTCGATCGAATCACCCTGCGGAATAGCCGATCGGCTTCTTCCACTTGGCTGCTCGAAAGGAGAAGTTCCGCCAAATCGAAATACACCGGAAAGAGCCGGTCGTTTTTCGCAATGGCTTGACGATATTCGGCAATGGCGTGCGGGAAGTCTTGCCGTCGTCGATACATGTCGCCCAATTTTTGATGCCCATTGGCATCTTCGGGAGACAATTCCACGGCTCGAGCTGCGTATTTGATGGCGTCGTCGTCGCGATACAATTCCGCAGCGTATTGCGCCATGCGTTGGTAAAACTCGCGAGCGCGTTTCGGATTTACTTCCACGAGTTTGGCAAGGACATCAATGGCTCCGAGCAAGTTTTGCTCGACAACCAAAATTCGTTCCAATGCCAAAAGCGATTCTTCATCGCCAGGAGCCAGTTCCGTCACTTTGCGCAATGTTGCTTCGGCGTCGGACAAACGTTGCAATCGTCGCTGAACTTCCGCCAAGAGGCGCCCGGCCTCGATGTCCGGCGGTGTTTGCTGAAAACGCTGCTGCAATGGCGCTATGCGGCTGGGAAGCTCGTGCGCCAACGACCACAATGTGACGATGTGCGTACGCGCTTCACGCGCCATGAGTTTGTCCGTGTCGCCAGCCGCAGCGAGCAATTCTTCCCAAATCTGGCGCGCTTCGGCATAACGTTGCGGCGCACTTCCCAACGACGCAGCCGTGCGCTCAATCGCTACAGCCAGGTTTTTCTTGTACCGAAGGTTTGTCGGTTCGAGCTGCACAGCTTCACGCATCGCCGCCAAAGCTTCGAGCGGCATATCGTGATCGAGATACACTTCGCCCAATTGACTTGCCGCTTTGCCGCGATTGGGAATGATCGTTTTGATGCGCGCCCACGTTTCGAGCGCCTTTTTCTTGTCGCCGGCTTGATAATACCGATCCCCGAGATCCACGATGTACGTGGGGTCCCCGCCTGAGGAACCCGCAAGTTTCTGCAATACTTTGAGCGCACGGTCCTTTTCTTCGATACGCTCGTAAAAATCCGAAATGGCAGCCAGAATTTCCGGCTCGGTGCTTGTGCGGGCTTCGAGTTCCGTCAATAACTTCAACGCTTTCGGGCGATCACCCCGTTGAATCAGCGTTTCGCACAATTCGAAGACGAAATCAGGATTTCCTGGCGCAGCTTTGATGAGCGCTTCGTATTCTTTAATGGCCGCATCAAGCTCTCCAGCCGTTTGCAACAAATGCACGAGGCGTAGGCGGACGTCGATTTGGCGCGTATCCGCAGCCAATACTTTTCGATACGTGGCGATGGCTTTTTCCACGTCGCCCGTTTCTTCGTAGAGTCCACCAAGCGTCGACAAACGTTGCGGATCACTTGGTTTTTCCGCTTCGAGAATGGGAATCAATTCCGACAGCTTTCCTTCGGCTCGAAAAGCGTCGGTCATGATGAGCAAAATTTCCGAACGAACACCCGCGGCACTTCCCGCAATGGCCAAAGCTCGTTTGAGCGTCGTCAAGGCTTCATCGATTTTTTTCTGCTTGGCCAGGACTTGACCCAAATCCCGCAACGCTGGAGCCAAAGCACGATTATCGCCGGCCGAAGCTTTCACCAATTCGCGAAATTCCACTTCGGCCTTGTCGTACACGCCACGCGCTAGAAGTTCTCGGCCAAGTTCTGCTTTGACAAACAGTGAACCTTGAGCCGATTTGACCAAAGAATCGTGATACTTTTTGGCGCCTTCGTAATCCTTCAAATCGAGACACAATCCAAGGAGCGTGCGCGTGGTTTGATCCCAATCGGGTCCCGGCTTCAAAAGCTTGAGCGCATTTTCGTAATTCGTCCGGGCATTGGTTTTGTCGCCGCGTTCCGATTCCAATGTCGCGAGCGCTAAAATGGCCGATGGATCGCCGGGTTTTTCCGCAATCGCCGCTTGATACATTTTGATGGCGTCGTCTGGACGGCCGTCTTGCTTGTAAATGCCCGCCAGCGCGACCTTGGCGGCCCACGCTTCGGGCCCCGCAACGGCGGCACGTTTCTCGAATTCTTCAATGAGCTTTTTGATGTTGCCGTCACGCTCACGATAAAGCTGCGACAAACGTTGCAATGGAAACGGCGCGCTGGGTTGCGACATCACAATCGCCGTGTAGCGGGCAATCAAGGCATCCGACGACGGACCTTTCCCCGCGGTCCCACCGTCTTCTGGCGGCTTGGGCTTCGGCGCGACGGGTTTGCCCCCGCCAGGCTTCGGCTTGGGTTTCCTATTGCGCCCCGTAGGATCAAAGTCCGCAGCGGCATCTCGAGGGGTGAGACAAACCGCGCTGACGAACGTGGTACCCAGCAACAAACACCCGGCAAAAACGTGTGCGCGCACGCGCCCAGACTACCACGCAAATGCCTCTCGAGCCGCCACGAAGTGGCCTCGTTTCTCCATGCCCAAACGTTAAGTCGGTGTTGATCAGACAAACGCGGTGATTTGCACGCGGGGGGAAT
>JBGAOI010000404.1:3140-6810 GCA_044221885.1 Polyangium sp. (in: bacteria) | reverse complement strand
CTCGACTTGCCGCTCACAGGGAAATTGTGGCTCGAAGAGTCGACCAAAGAAGAATTGCTTTCGCATTGGATGCGCATCGTTCGCAAAGCCGATCTTCCGATGTTTCAGGATACTCGCGTCACGGGTGTGGAACGCGATGGTTCCAAGAAAATGTTTCGAGTCGTCACTGAGCCGCGCGAAGGTGGTGCTTCGCAAACTCGTTTGTCACGACGAGTACTCTTGGCGATTGGTCAACGCGGCTCGCCTCGCCGTTTGCCAGTAGACATTGATCCCGAGTACGAAACCCGCGTGCATTATCACCTTGCGGACGCACGAAGCTTTGAGGGCAAACGAGTTGTCGTTGTCGGGCTTGGGGATGTTGCGATGGAGACGGCATTGGCGCTCGGACGGCAACCAGGGACGACCGTGACGGTTGTTCATCGCGGCAAGAGTTTTACCCGGGGTAAGGCGCGGAATATTGACGAGCTGAAGCGCATGGCGGAAGGGGGCCGCGTTTCACTACGTTTTGATGCGGATGTGACGGCGCTTGGTCGAGATCGGGTGACGTTACGGACGCCGAAGGGGGACGAATCGGTGCCTTATGATGCGGTTTTCGTCATGATCGGGTCGATTCCACCATGGAACACGCTTCGGGCGATGGGTGTTCGTGCTGTCGCGGATGAAGAAACTTCGCGAGCGCGTGGACGCGCGGACACGCTCGTGAGTGGCTGAGAAACTTTTCCAGATCCTTTTTTGTCGTTCTTCGTCCAAGCACATGTCGATTCGCCGTAAGCTTTGCCTGGAAGTTGCGTTCTCGAATCGACTCGCTACCGACGTGCAAGAGAGTGACCATGAAACCTTCGAGTGTTGCCGTTTTCGCCTTCGCTGGGATGCTTCTCACGAGTGTTTCGGTGTATTCGTTTACTCCCAAGGGGGGCCTCAGTTCGTCAATCCAACCGGAAGTGACGGCCGAGAAAAACGATGAGGTCAAACCTATCGAGAACGCAGCGGAACAAACAACACAAACGGATATTGCGCATTTCACGGCCGGTTCGACGGTCATGATCGATGGCCGCTTGGGTCACTCGAAGGTGCTTCGTAACAACGCTGGCGAAACGTTCGTCATGCTCGAAGCTCGTTCGTCGAATGATGCAAGGGCCAAGAGTTCCGCACCCGTGAATCTGTCGATTGTGATTGATCGCTCCGGGTCGATGAAAGGCACGCGTCTTCGTAATGCGATCAATGCCGCGATTGGTGCTGTCGAGCGGCTCAAGGATGGCGATATGGTTTCAGTCGTCACCTTCGATACGCGGACGCAGGTTGTCGTTCCGTCGTCCGTGATTGGACCTTCGACGCGTAGTTCGGTGGTTTCGGCGATTTCCGGCATCCAGCTTGGTGGCGACACGTGTTTGTCCTGTGGCATTGAAACAGGTATTGCAGAAATGGGTTTGACCGCTGCAAACGACGGTCGAATTGGTCGAATGATTGTCTTGAGCGATGGCGATGCAAACCATGGCTTGCGCGACATTCCGGGTTTCCGAAGTTTGGCACAACGAGCGCGAGACAAGAACATCAGCATTTCCACTGTTGGTGTCGACGTCGACTACAACGAACGAATCCTGTCGGCCATTTCAGTCGAATCCAATGGTCGTCATTACTTCGTCGAGAATGATGCGGCTTTGCAGAGAATCTTCGAAGGCGAAGCTGAATCGCTCACGCAAGCCGTTGCCAGCGGCGCGGAAGTCGACGTCGAATTGGCTCCCGGCGTTGAATTGGATCGAGTCTTCGATCGCACATTCCGTCGCAATGGCAACCATATCACCGTGCCCCTTGGAACGTTTAGCAATGGTGACGTGAAAACCATTCTGATGAAAGTCCGTTTGCCCACGAGCTCGTCGGATTCCGTAGCTGTGGCGAATGTCGACATGCGTTATCGCGACCTCGTCAAAAATGAAGAGGGCCATTGCACGGGCAAACTGGGGGTTGCGCTTGTCGACACCGGGGCAAGTGACCTCGACGGTGTGGTTGCTGGTCGTATCAATCGCAGTGAAACGGCCGCGACACTCAAGGAAGCCAATCAATTGTTTGCACAAGGCAAGTTCGATGAAGCCCGTCGCAAGATCCAAACGCGTGAAGCCGCATTGCGAGACACGGCTGCTAAAGCAAAGTCTGCTGCGCCAGCGTCGCGTGCGGATGATGTTGCTAAAGACTTCGACAATCAGCTCGCCGTTGTGCAACAAGCGCAAAGTGGATTCAATTCGCCGTTCGCCGAACCTCCTCCTGCAGCAGGTGGCGCGTTTGCGACACCGCCCGCAGCCGCCGCTCCGGCTCCTGTGGATGCGCGTCAGGGCAAACGCCAAGTACGAGCCAACGAAGCGGCCGCGACCGATATGGGTTTCTGAAAGAAAAACCCTAGGCGTACCGCGCCAATTCATCAAGGGTACAGAAGGAAAGGACCTCGTCGTTGCGCAAAGCCGGCGAGGTCTTTTTCGTATTGTGAGACAACCCGGCCCACGGCCTCCCCGCGCACGATCGCTTCGAAAATGCGCGCATTTCCAAGCAATGTCATGAGACCCGCGGTTTTCCATTCCGTTGGGTAAAGTCGTCGCAACGTGATCGCAATGGTTAAGCCAAGACGTACGGGCTCGAGGGTCGCCTGATTGGTTACCTCAATGCGCACTCCACCACATTCTTCGTTCGCAAATGTGCTCGACTCGGGCTTGAATCGATGCGGCCATAAGCGTACGCCCGGCAATTGCGCATTTCTTAACGCTGTGGCGAGCTTTTCTCCGTCAATGTAGGGCGCTCCCACGATCTCGAATGGTTGCGACGTTCCTCGCCCGACACTTAGATTGGTCGTTTCGAGCAGTCCGATGCCCGGGTAGAGCAATGCTTCGATGGGCGAGCGCAAATTGGGGGACGGTGGTACCCATAACAAACCCGTATTCGACCATATCATGGACCGCTTCCAGCCCTTCATGGGCACGATGTGCAGATCTGTTCCGAGGTGACGTTCGGCATTAAATAGTTGTGCCAATTCCCCGACTGTCATTCCATGGCGAATCGGAATCGAGTGATACCCGACAAACGATTCTCGATTCGGATCCAAAAGGGGGCCTTCCAGGCCGACGCCTCCTAACGGGTTGGGGCGATCCAGGACGACAAACCGCAATTTTCGCTTGGCCGCTTCTTCCACCATGAAGCCCAAGGTCGTAATGTACGTGTAAAACCTTGTGCCGGCGTCCTGAATGTCGAACACGAGCGCATCCAAATTCGCAAACGCAGCGTCGGAAGGCCGTTTGTCTTTGCCATAAAGACTTACAACCGTAAGCCCTGTTGTGGGATCTTTACCATTGCCGACAATTCCGTCTGCACTTCCCGTAAGTCCATGTTCCGGGGTAAAGAGCGTGACGAGCGAGAGTTTGGGTTGACGTACGAGTACATCGATTGTTCGCTCACCACGCGCGTTTTTCCCCGTATGGTTTGTGATGAGACCAATCTTGCGACCTTCGAGAAGCGCAAAGGCGGCTCGTTCCAGCTCGTCGACTCCCACGCTCACGGATGCGGTTGCGGCAGGTGCATTCGTATTCGTGGTTGGTTTGGTCATCAAAATCGCTGCTCGTGCGACGTCTTGACGAACTTGTTTTGCGCGACCTTTTCCATCCGGATGCACCGCATTTGTCAACAGAAT
>JBGAOI010000404.1:0-3130 GCA_044221885.1 Polyangium sp. (in: bacteria) | reverse complement strand
ATCGATCCAAAATGCCGTTCCTGTAAAACCTGTGTGTCCTATGCCTTCGAACATGGAACCGAGGCCTAGTGAGCGTTTCTCCTTGTCCGTGGAGGGCAATCGAAAATCCAACAATTGCTTGACGACTTTGGTTGGTAAGACCTGCTTGCCATCGATTTCCCCCTTGTGTTGCAATGCCAAGACAAACCGACTGAGATCATCTGCCGTCGAAAACAAGCCAGCATTTCCAGCAACACCACCCATGGTTCTCGAGAGAGGATCATGCACGACGCCAACCAGCATTTCGTCCTTGACGCGTGTTGTGGGGGCGATTCGATTGGCTGCCGTCGCCGGGGGACGAAACATGGTGTTGCTCATGCCCAAGGGGTCGAAAATATTTTTCTTGGCAAATGCATCGAGTGCTTCCCCAGAAACAATTTCAACGATTTGTCCGAGTAGCACATAACCAAGGTCGCTATAGATGTATGTCTCTCCCGGCTCGTGTTCGAGCGGCGTTTCCAAAATTCTGTCCAATGCCTTGGTTCGGGTGCCGGCGTGATCGGCGCGGGCGTTTCCTGCTGGCAATCCAGATACGTGGAGGAGAAGATGCTCGACGGTGACGAGTTTGTCTGGGTGAAATTGCGGGAACCAGATCCGAATGGGATCTCGCAGACGAAGTTTGCCGCGTTCGGCGAGCAAAAGAATCGATGTGGCTGTTGCGATGGGTTTGGTAAGGCTCGCCAAGTCGAAGATGGTATCCGTCGTCATTCGAGCTTCGGCCGGCTCCTTGGCGCGAAACCCATAAGCTCGACGCAAGACGACTTGGCCTTGGTGCAATACGAGCACTACGGCACCAGGGATTTCATTACGTTCGATGGCGCCGCGAATGGCTTGATCAAACGGAGCCGGATTCATGGGGCCAACTATTTCGTCTGTTGTCGTCGTGATAGACGCCGATGGCACCGTTGAAGGCGCGCTCGAGGACTCTGTCGACGCCAACGGCGGCTCGATCGGAATTGGCTGTGTGCTCGGTGCCGCGTCTGAAAGTTCCGCATCGGGCACCCGTTTGTCCGAGCAACCAGGACACAAAAGCAGCGTCAATGCGAAAATTCCAAAAAAACGCACGTCATCGGACGAATAGCGCATGGCGGATCTTTTCGCAACATTGCTTTCGGATGTGGTCAGCGGGTGAATGCTTCGAGGGCGACCGAGCCGTCCATACGTTGCGTTCCAATGAATGTCACGCTATCGGTCGCAATCGGCGCAAATCGATTCACCCAGCTTGGCGGGAGGACGATTTCGGGGGTTGCCGTCGTATCCGTTCCTGTGCGCCAAACTCCGGAACCCAGGCCTTCTTCGAATGCAATCCATTCGATCCATTCTCCGTGCGCCGAGGGCCGTATGTAAGGAGCGGTGGTCTTGACAGTGTCGATGAGCACGCTGTCATTGAGCGTATCGTTGACATCAGCAATGCGTAGGTCATAAGCCACGAGCTTCGGTTCGGGGTGCACCAAATTCCAGTCCAGAAAGGCAAGTTTTCCCGTTGCTCCGAGCATGGGAAACGCTTGTTTTCCTATCCGAACACGAGTTGCCATTGCACCCGTCTGTCGATTCATGACGACGATATCGGCAATGTCCATTGCGTTTTCATCCAGATGACCGTCGGGATCTTCCGAGAAATCGGTCCACGCGACGTGCGTGTCCGAGATATCGGCGAAACGTTGTTGTCCTGGGCGGACGATTGTTTCCACGGCGCGGGTTTCAAAATCGTAGATACCGATCTCCGTGTCTGCGGTTGATTCGGGCCCGCGCCAGAGGGTGAATACGAGTGCGTTGGTCGCAATTCTCGGTTCCGTCGCATGGTCGAAATCACCATTGAGGACTTCGGTTTTCGATTGCATTCCACGACGCAGGTGAATCCAGGCTTTGCCGTCGACATCGCCTTCCCAGGCCATCGAATTGCCCGCAAGAACAGGCCGTCGCGGTGACGTTGAGGCTTCGGCGATGATATCGTCGTGGTTTGTCGCTAAATTGCGTAGGCGCAACTCGCCGCCTCCGTCCGGAGTATTCGACCGCGCAAGGTAAAGCACTTGGCAGCCATCGATGGCATAAGGGGGATATCCGAAGGCATAAGGCGCCACGCCATAGACATCACCGGCAGCAATTGAGAGTCCCGCTGCTTTTGACGAATCGCATATTACTTCTGGTGGCGGGGTTGCGCCTTCAGAGCAAGCCGCACAATTCCAGGCAACGACGACAAGAAAAGGAACTTTCCAACGCATTATCACGCCTCCCTTTTGGTTCCGCCATTGGGCGGACGTAATCCGAGACGAACCATTCTTTTTTTCAACCCGTGACGCGTGAGGCCCAAGGATATGGCTGCGCGGCTGATATTGCCGTGGTGGCGAGCAAGCGCTTCTTGTACGTCACGCCGCGCAACTTCGTCGCCACCTGTCGTATTGGAATGATGTGCGCGGATCTGCTTCGTGTTGCTGGGTACGGCAGTGCGTATTTCACGAGGCAGAAACGAAGGATCGATAACGCTACTTTCGTGCAAGGCCAATCGTTGGATGACGTGTTCGAGCTGCCGAACATTGCCAGGCCAGTTATAATTCTCGAGGGCTACAATGGTCTCATGCGACAAACTCGCTGTTGATTTTGCTTGGGTTAGGAACAATTGGGCCAGCGCAGCAATATCACTTCGACGCTCGCGGAGCGCGGGAACGTGGATCTCGAGCGTATTGAGGCGGTACAGCAAATCGCGGCGAAACGTACCTTCTTCGACGGCTTCCTCGAGATTGCGATTGGTCGCTGCAACGATACGTGCATCAAAAGCTATTTCTTCGTCGCTGCCAACGGGACGGTAGGTCTTGTCCTGCAAGGTACGAAGCAATGTGGCTTGTCGCAAAAGCGGCAATTCGCCAATTTCATCCAAGAACAATGTGCCTCTGTCGGCTCGAGCCAAAAGACCTGGCCGCTGGCGCTCCGCGCCCGTAAATGAACCGCGCACGTGTCCAAATAATTCTGCCTCGAAGAGTGTATCCGGTATAGCGCCACAATTGACAGCCACAAATGGCTCTTTGGAGCGCCGGCCGTAATCATGTAATGCGCGGGCGAACAGCTCTTTGCCGGTTCCTGTTTCTCCGAAGAT
>JBGAOI010000403.1:0-6817 GCA_044221885.1 Polyangium sp. (in: bacteria) | reverse complement strand
TGTTCTTGGCTCCAAGGCACGAACGCCTTTTTGTAGGGGAATCTCCGCGTGCGCCTGCGACAGTGTCGAGTGAGCCGATGTCTGGCGGGCCGGAGATTGACGTGCCCGCGGATCTGGTACTTGCCGTGCGCGAGGGACGCTGCATTCCGGTGCTTGGTCCTGCGCTTCTCGGGGCGGTACGTTCGACATCGAGCGCGCTGCCCGTGAATCTCCGCGCATTGACAGAGGCGCTTGCAAAGCAATCGAATTACCCCGAATCTCGGGAACTCTTGATTGCGGAAAACAGCGGTGATTGGCTCGAGGGAATCGTGCTTCAGCGCGTGTGCCAGCATTTCGAGCGCCGTTTCAAACGTCGCGCACCGCTCACGGCGGCGATTCGGGACGCGTACCGGTCGGTGCGGGAGGTGCCGCCGATCTTTCGGGCCATTGCCAAATGGAAAACCCCCGGTGCCGTGTGCACTTATTTCGACGGTCTCGTCCAAGTCGCCTTCCAGGAGGCTCGAGGAGGCGGTTTTTGTGCTGTGCACGATGTTGGCCAAGCGGTTGGTGAGGACGAAGTCGATTTGCCACTGATCATTCACTTGCGCGGCTCTATTCTGGCTCCGGACTCACTCGTGCTGACGGAGCAGGACCACGATGTGTTATGGGACAAGCTGAATCGTCTCGCGCCACGAATCGGGGCGCTCGTCACTGGCGACCTTGATCGTTATCTCTTGCTCTTGGGTGTGAGCCCTCGTGATCCATGGTTACGGCGTTTCCTTCGCCAGATTCGCCCTGAGAGTGCGAAAAATGCTGGCCCTATCTTCATTGCCTCGCCCGATCGTTCGCCTGTTGACGAAGCCTATTGGGAACGGTTTGGCGTGGAATGGTTGTCGGTGTCGGCCGATGCGTTGGTCGAGGCGATTTCATTGCGTATTGTCGCTCCGGAGGGCATGTGAGTCGCTCGGACCATATCGCAGTGCCATTCAAGTTCCTCGATTATTTCGTCGAGGCTGACGGGGAACGATCTCAGTTTTATGGCCGGGAAGCAGAAATTATCGACGTCGTCTCACGTATTACGACGACTCGTACGCTCGTGCTTTATGGCCGTTCCGGCATTGGAAAAACCTCGCTCATTCGCGCTGGAGTGATCCCGGAACTGCGCAAGAGGCGTCATGTTCCAATCTACGTCCGTCTGGCCGAGACTCCTCTCGACGATTTGTGGCTTGCGGTTGCCCGTGTTGCAAACGTGGAGGTGGGCGATAACGATCTTGCAAAGCTACTGCAGTCGATTGGAAAAGGCGGGCCGCCTGTGGTGATCTTCGACCAATTCGAAGAGATGTTCGTACGCTTTTCGATGCTGGACGACCGCGAGGCGCATCTATTGCCCATGGTGAAAGCCATTGCTCGGATCCTTGGAGATTCTTCGAGCAATGTGCGCGTCGTGTTTAGTTTGCGTGAGGATTACGTTGCCAATCTAGACGATTTTCGCGATCATTTGGGAGACCTGCTCGATGAACGTTTTCGTTTGCACGGGCTCACCGCATTCGGTGCAAGCGAGGCCATAGCGCAGCCATTGCCGAATGCGAGGATTCATTTCTCTCGTAAGCTCTTGAATGGTCTCGTTGATCGCCTTGCAGAGTATGGTTTCGATCCATCGATTTTGCAGATCTTCTGCACGGAAGTCATTCATAACGCGGGTATGCGTATCGAGCTCGACATTGACGATCTGAACAATATCGGGACGCTCGATGACGTGTTTCGCCGCTATTTGAATCGCGTAGTGGCCGCTTTGCCGTCCGAGAGGCACATCGTGGCGCGTATGGTGCTCGACGCGATGATTACGGACAAACGTAAGCGGCGTTCGATAACGCTCGAACGGCTCGTTGCGGAGGCGTCTTTCGAGACGAATCCACACGAACTTGCCGAGGTGCTCGATGTGTTGGTCGTGGAGCACGCCATACGGCGCGAGCAGCGGGAGGATGGGGCGTGGTTCGAATTGATTCACGATATGCTGGTCGAAGTGGTTTTGCGCTGGTTGGACGAAGACGAGCAGTTTTTTCAGTATCGATTCGCAAGAGATTTGGTGGCCACGCTGAGTCGCGGGCGAGGTTGGCGGGACAGACCCGAGGGGCTTTTTGCCAAAGGACAGCTCGAGGTGCTCATTGCGCCGCACCGTGAACGGTTGCGGCTGACGAAGGACCAAAAAGAGTTTTTGTTGCGGAGCGCGATTTGGTCTCAAAGTGCACATGTGGGTTTCTGGGCGAATGCTTTTGGCTTGGAGACGAGTGTCGGCATTGTGGGAGGTTTGTTGGGGGCAAGTGATGTTCGCTGGCGCCTTGCTGCGGCCATGTCTTGTGGTTGGATCCAAGATTCTGGCGGATTGCTCGGCGCGTGGTGTCTCGACGCAGCGCTATCGGACGCGGATGGTTCGGTGAGGCGAGCGGCAGGACAGTCGTTGGCGGCGCACCTCGGAGCGCAAGAAGTAAGTCGTCTCGTCGCAGCGTATCGAGTTGACGACACGAGGCAGAACGCTCTGCAAGTCATGGCGGACCTCTTCGATGCGCGGATATCGCCCTGGCCCTTCGGAACATCTGAATATCAAGTTGCACGGCAGGCGTCGGAACAGAGGCAACTGGAGGCGCTCGGCATTGGCGGGACCGTTCAGCGCGCGACGGTCACGGGGGCGGCGGTAGGATTGTCGTACGCTTTCCTCTGGGGAGCGCCTTTTGCACTTTTTTATGCATGGCAGCAGCAGCCGTTCGATTGGGGAGAGCGTTTCGGGCAGCTCTTGGGTATCTGTTGCTTGGGCGCACCGGCTGCCGGCGCGTTGGTGGGCGGCACGTCTGCAAGCGCGGCACGAAGGGACGCACTGCGGCGGGCGCAGGGTTATTACATCAATCACATTTTGAATCTGTGGAGCCTCCTGGGTCTGGTGCTGGTCAGCGGCGCGGCATACCTAGCGGTCAAAACTTTACTCGGATCGAGCGATAACGGAGACGTCATTTTTGCCCTCGCGGTTGGTCTCCCGGCCATCATCACAACACTCGCGATGGGCTTGTTTCTTGCGCTTCGTAGTTTGCAAGGTGTCAAGCAAGTCGGGCGTCGGTGGACGCTCGCCCGAATCGTCGTGGCAGCTCTTGCGGTCGGAGGGTTCCCCGTTCTTGTCCCCGTGGCCCTCTTCATCCTGATGTGGATTGGGCTATTGGATCCGAACTTGGTGATACCATTTTCGTACAGCGTGGCACTCGTTTCAGGCTCTGCGCTGGCAACCGGCATCATGGTGACCGATCCGCTCACGGCGGGAGCTGCTTCAGTCGAACCCGAAAAGTCGAGACGCAACCTGGCTCGTATGGCGCTTGTACTCGTTGCCTTGGTTGCGCCGATTGCTTTGGTGGTGTTCCTATCTCGCCGACCCGAAGTGGTACCAATTAGCGCCCCGAAAATCGATTTGTACCAGGACATGAAGTCGAGTTTTCGTACGCATTGGTTGATCGACTCGAAACTCAAGCCGACAAACCAGTGGCGACGCGTGGAAAATTCCATGGATTCGTTCCGATTCGTCGAGTTTCAGGGCGATTTTGATGCCTTGCAGGTGGGGGACAGACTGGGCAACAAGGCGCGGAAGGATCGAGAGTCTCTGCTGCTCGCGTTTCCTCCTCAATCCTCGACCAGCATTCTTTTCGAGGTCCCACGCGACTTATCCAACGGACAAGCGCTTCGGACTAAGCCAGTGTCAGTCATCTCATCCATGAATGCGTGGGATAGGAAAAGTCAGGCGATTATCGCGCTGCCCCTGGAGGGGCCTGCGAAGAAGTATGAAGACGGTGAGGTTGTGGCATACCAATGGAGTGCGACGATTCCCAAACAACACGGCACAAATATGATTTCCGGGATGGTCGTCGCGTTTCATGATGCGACATCGCCTCGTGCCCAAATGAAAACCAACGCGATGGGCCCGAATGCGAATGACGCACCCAGCGTAGAGACGGTGATCGATTTCAATGGCTATGGTTCCCTTCCGGAACCCATGACTGCACAAATTATGAAGAAAGACATTGGCATCGATTTGAGCTCACGGAACAACCGCGTCGTGTTTACTCGTGGAACTCTGTGGATCTATGGTGATCTCAAGGGAGCAGTCACAGCGTATCTCCTCATTGCTCCCAAGGCTCCGACCACGTCGCTAGACGACGCTACGCCATGACCAACTTCATTACGGGATCCCCGAGCAGTATGTAGCCAGCTGCATCGTGATATCGAATCCACGCATCGAGCGCGGCCTTCGATGCCGCAATGTCCGGCCGTTTCCGCGCCCGCGCAAGTGTATTCGCAAGGTGTTGCGCGGCTATCCCGCATTGATCGCGAAACCCACTCATCGCCTGTCCCAGCGTTCCTTGGCCCCCAAGCGACCATTGGACGAAATCGATGAATGCCGCCGGCCCTTCTGCTGGCCCGCGTGGCTGGAATGATTCGCTCGTCGTGCGATCGACGTGACCCACGAATGCCACCGGGCCCATGGGATGTGCCAGCAAAGTCCGCGGCAAGCTCGATGTGTACGGCGCGCCCGGAATCGCATTGGGCGCCTTTTCTTGCAACAACCGGTGAACGCTCTCTCCAGGAACCCCTGCGCTGAAGCAGGCAAAGCTCACCATCACTGCACCGAGCGCAAACGAGGGGCACCCTCGTACGCATACCGCGTCGAGTGGGGTCCCGGTCGTTCCAGAAAAACTTTCGTCCGTCAGGGCGCCCCAATCGTCGCGTGGGGTTGGCGAATCGAACCATTCGAGTCCATGCGAAGCCGTGATCACGAGCGCAGGCCTCGATTTTTCAAGCACCTCGCATAGCCGTGCCGTTGTTGCGTCGGGCCCGAAAAGGCGCTTGGGCGCCAATGGTTTCGACCGCAAACGTCGCCCCCGGTTGTCGAGGTATTCACCGAGCGGCTCGGAAAGCTCGGTATGGCTACGGCGGGTCGCGTCATCCGTAGCGAAGGAATAAAGCAGCGCTTGCCGCTCGACCTCCATCATGCCGCTCTCGTAGCGCACGAGCTTGTCTGCCCAGACGTGGCACGCATCCCAATCGGGGGCTCCGTCCATGCCGTCACCTGGGTCGAGGCGACCTGTCGCGAACTCCTGCTCGAGGGCGATCTGAACGTCAAATGAAAATCGGCGAGGTCCCCCCACGAGGAGCAGGTAGTATGGAGGGGCGCCTTCAGTCACTTCCTTTAACGCGCGTAACCATCGCTCAGGGTTGGTGCTCGCGATGGATGGCATGCGAATGATTCCGTGCTTTGATTGCACATCTGGCGCGTTATCAAATGCTACTCCCTGGCCAACACGGCGTTCAATGAGTGGACGAAGCGCTTCTTCTGCTCGCTCCGCATCGTCTTCCAATACCACGAGGGCCCATCGCCCAATGACCGGATCCTCGGGACTTTCGGTCGGAATCGGTCGACGGTAAATGGTCGTACCTGCCTTCTTCGCAATCCCTCGCTCGTGGGCTGACGTATCGAGGCTATCCAGCTGGTCGACGAGACCATCGATGTCGACATCGAGATCTGCGGCTTTGCCTGTAATAGCGTTCCAACCGGCGAACGAAATATGCCGTGACGATTGCATGGACTACTCCGTGTCCGCAAGCAGATCAATGACCGGCCCCGCATTTGCGGACCGTGTGAGATCAAAGCGTTGCAGTGTAATGGGGCGGCCTTCGCGGAGGTGCGCGATCACGTACCCGTAATGCGAAAAGTGGGCCTCTTTTTTGAATTTGTAGGCACCGACATCGTCGACATGTGCAAAATGAATTGGTGCTTGCGCCCGAATACGCCAATTCTCCACTTCCGCCGGGGCATATGACGCGGCGGCATCGAAATGGCCCTCCGCATCGAGCCGTTCGATCGCCTTGCTAATCACCACGGAAGCTTCTGTCTCATCGCATTCTGCGAGCTGCTCGGCGAGTGCTTGGAGGTCGCGGTCTGCTAGTAAATCTGCGGCGGTGCGGACAAGTTTTGGATCCACTGGATCTTCGTCGCTGGCTGGGTACGTCCGAACCGCTGGATTTGATTTGAACACGGTATCGCCTTCCAGATACGTCTCGACCCAATTCTCGTTGTCGTGGCCCATGATGACGGCCCAGGTACGGTATTCGACCAATGTGTTGAGCAGGCGTTTGACTGGGTGTTCAGCAAGAGATTGGTTTGTCCGCGCCATCCATTCTTCCTGCCAAGTGCTCACGTGGCCGGCCAAATAGCGCAAATACGCAACCACAATGTCGTAGACCTTGTCGAATTGGTAGGGGCGCATTTCACTGTAATATCCCAGCGATTTACCCAAACAAACACCCCGCGGGTCATGGTGGACGAGCATGACGTTGTACATGCCCGCGGCCGATGCCTGTTCCAGCTCCTCTTGGACCCAGCTGAGCTGCTCGTCGCGCATCCAGCCTCCCCAATTCGCGACAACCGCATGGAAGCCGAGCCGCTCATGGCGGTCGAGCTCGAAACTATTGGCGCACAAATAGCGGGTGCGATGCCAGGTGAACGCGTAAAAGAGCGGGCCGAAGCTACGGCGAAAATGGTGCAAGCCATCATACGCGACTGGGTTTTTGGGATCGGGCCCGAGGTACGCATTCGTCGGCTCACCGCGGCGGTAATCCTCGTACGCGACCATACCGTCATGGTTTCCTGGCACCAGCACGAGCGGTTTGTTGAGCTTCGGCAGCAGCTTCCGCGCTGTATCGGCGTACTCGGTTGCATAATACGAATGCACTGGGCTTGGCTTGGCAGAGAGGGACAGCTTGAGGATGTTCATCCCGCTGCGCACGCCATTGTCACAGACGT
>JBGAOI010000402.1:0-6840 GCA_044221885.1 Polyangium sp. (in: bacteria) | reverse complement strand
CTTGTTAGCGCGCGGAGCGAACGTTCAATTCAACGCGTGCGTTTTCAATTCCCTTGCCCGCAATTCACCGGACTTGCGCGCCATTCCCTTGCCCGCAATTCACCGGACTTGCGCGCCATTGCCACCCCCTCAACAACCCCTACCCGCTTTTCGCGTTTGCTGCAGCAGCGCGTTCTTCGGCCAGTTTTTCCTTGTAACGTCGATACAACTGAATCACTTGCGTCACGTATTTTTGCGTATCGGGATACGGCGGAATCCCCCCGTATTTGTCGACTTTCGACGCGCCAGCATGATACGCCGCCAAAGCCAACGCCACGCTCCCGTCGTACATGTTGACGAGAATCCGCAAATATCGCGCCCCGCCAAGGATATTCTGACGCGGATCAAACGCATCGGTCACTTGCATTTCATCGGCGGTCAAAGGCATCAATTGCATCAGCCCCATGGCCCCCGCAACCGATACCGCTCGAGCATTTCCACCCGATTCGATGCGCATTACGGCTGCAATCAATTCAATCGGCAAACTGTACCGTACTGCGGCATCGCGAACGTGGTCGAAATAGGGAACGGAAAAACTCGTCGGTTCCACCGGTAAAACAGGAGCCGGGGCCGCAGGTTTCGAAGCTTGTTCTTCCGCGGGCGGTGGTGGCGCAGGCTCGCGTTTTTGCACCGAAATCTGATGAGCTCGACCATTACGATCGACGTAACGAATCGAATCAGCCGATGCTTCATCCGCAATGAGCAACACGCCGCACGCCCAAAGACTCGCGCAAAGCGCGCCGTTCATACGGGAGATCTTGTCAACGGCGAATGAGCGTGAAGGCATCGAAAAGCTCCTCCATATCGTTCAACAAAGTCGACAACTGTTTGGCCGGGTCATCTTTGGATTTCGGGTCCGGGTGATCCAACTGTTCGACGAGGCGGGCAGCTTCGACGAAAAATGGTTCGAGCGTGGATGTTCGCTCGGGAAATTCCTTTGCCGCAAGTTCTTGGATCCGCTGGACCAACACGCGCACATCGGCCGGAACGTTGCGCGGCGTTTCGACCGTGACGAGACGCGCCGGACCTGGCGTCGGCGGAGGTGCAATGCTGCGCGCCCAATTGCGACGCACAGCTTCCATGTCGAATGGTAATTTGCTCATTCCATGGCCCCCTCAATACGACGCTCCCCAAGCCCGCAAGAGCAGATAAATGCCCACCACCGCGCCTCCGGCAATCGCGTAATACTGGTAAGGAAATGCCACGAGCTCTGGAGATGGCGAATCCGGCTTCGGTGGATCCACCGCAATCGGCGCGACCTCGATGCGCGAAATGAGTTCCTTTTTATAGTCTTCAATACGCGCCGGATCATCGGCATACTTGCCTTCGAATCCATCCACCAAGCAGAAATAATACACCTCGACGGCCAATTGCGGCGACTTCGTTTGTTCGAGGTACGTGAAGAACTCTTCGCCACCGTTGCTGGTGCTGTAAATCTCGCCCTGAAAGTTTTCCCAATTTCGCGCCACTTCGCTGCTCGCGAATCGAGCAAGTTCGTCGAAATAAACCACGAGCGGAAACAAGATCGTGTGTGTTTCTTCTTCCGTATAGGTGCTCGAAAGCGCATTCTTCAACAAATGCAGCTTTTTGCGAATTTCTGCCTTGAGTTCGACAAGGTCCGCCCCATTGGGATATTTCTTTTGAAACGCCAAGTCTTGAATGAGGTCATCCACATTGGCCAGGCGCGGATGCATGTTTTCGTCGTAGGCAGGCTTCGGGTCATCGTCGATGATGTCGCCAATGGACATGGCTGCGTCTTCTTCACGTCGACGTTTGACCAGCAATTCTTCGGCAGCGCGAGCCCGACGACATGCCTGAACAACGTCGGCGACCGTGGAATCGATAATGGACCAGAGGGCCGAGGGGGATCGTTTCACGCCTTCTCCTTCACGTGCACGGTTGCGCGCCCACTGATGATAACACCAATGAGTTCAACGACTTCTTCGCTACACCAAGCCGCCAGTAAATCATACAATCGGTGACAGTATACATCGAACTTGGGAATTTCCGTAGGACCCAGTTCATCAAACTTGAACTTGTACACGTACTTGAATCCCGTGGGGCTTTTGGCCGCCGGTTTTCGTTCCACTTCGACCGCGAGCATTGCATTGAGGAATTTTTCATAAGCGGATCCGCGTCCTGCCCCCAGAGCGCGAAGCAAACACGCCACATGTTCCTTTTGCAATACACGTTGGTGCTTGATGGATAACAATTCGAGCAACGCTTGGTCGTCTTCCTGGATTTCGCTTTCGAGATGCGGACACAATTGGCCCGAATGCGACCATTCTAGCCCGGAAACATGCCGATTCGCCGGGGCGACGCGAATGTTGTCGAGACTCAAAGCTTCCACCGACGGTTGATGCCAAACGGCTTCGACCGCCACGTCGACGGGTTTGAGAAACGCATTCGGAATGTTCACGGCCACAAAACCATGGCGTTCGTCATCCATCCCTTCGTACGTCACGTCATACGCCGGTCGTGTTTTTATGGGATCGAGGCCTTTGTCAGTCATGCGATATACGCCGAAAATATCGACGGGGACAAACTTGGCGGTAACATCGGGATGCACGATGATATGTCGCTCTTTCGTCCCGTCATGTTCAATGGGATCGGACATATCGACGCGCTCATTGATCACGGGCACGGCAAACAGCTCGAATCCGTCTTGCATCGGCCGCAACTCGTTGGGAAAATCAGGCTTGACATCCAGACAAACCGAAAATGCCTCGACAGCTTTGGGCAATTTGATTCCATGAATGTTCATGTACAATTGTTGCTGCGGAAATCGTAACGCATTTCGAACATCCCGCAAAGGGTGTTCCCCGCGACGCAACGAATTGCGTTGGTGTGGCACGCCAAACGAAATACGACAAGGCATTCCCACCGAGTCTTCACGCGCAACCTGATCGAACAAGACACACGCCCCACGTAGGTGCGTTTCCAAAGCATGAGCAATGGTTAACGAGGATGTCAAATCGTCGAGATGATTGATGTGCAAGTGCAAATCGCCCACGTCCATCATCATGGCGTGCCGCGAAGTCCAGCGAAATTGCAAAACGAACCGCCAGCCCTTGTCCGACAAACGCAAGGGAATCACAGAAACCAATTCGAGCGGCAAGATGCGCAAATCATGGAGCGTCCGGAATCGAAAAATGCGGTCGTTGGCTCCTCTTTCCCCCGGTTCGATAAAAACGACCTCGGAATCGGCAGGAAGCGTCGCCGGATCGACAAAACGCGACGTCGGCTTGGCCCGAACCATACCCATGGCCGGCGCTGGACCGAGCAAATAAGACAAATGCTGCCGAAAAATCCGCAATACATTGTTGTGCAATGCCCGTTTACCCGCAACGCGTGTGCGCGCGGTGAACATCGCCATCCCCTCGAGCATACGCCTTACATCGGGATCGTCGCGCGACAAGGGCGTATTCGGATACGTGCCGCTGTACGTGATCCGCAAACGATCGAGGGCCGCAAGTTCGTCCAAAAATATCTGCTCGAGTTCTTCGTCCATAACAACCTTGCCGCTCTCAACCAAGCTTGATCAACTGTCCATCGACTTTGACGAGACTGCCTTTGACCGTCGTGAGGTCTTTGCCGACATTCGTGAGGGGTCCCGCAACATCGACCTTCATCGTGCCCGACACTTCGACACTTCCGGCCGATACCTTGGCCGACATGGCGCCTTTGGCCGTCAACGACCCCGAAGTCCCCTCAATCGTTGCATTGGCCCCAGAAACCTTCGCATCCGCCGTCGCGCTTGCCGTAAGCCCAGCGCTGGAATCGAGCGACATGGCTTGGGTGCTCGATGCCGAATACTTCGCCGACGAAGAAAACGACATGTCTTTCGTGCTGGTCACGGTCATTTTCCCCGATGCCGTGTGCGAAGAATCCGCGGACGAAATCATTTCGATTTTCTCTGCGTCGACTTTGTAATTCTTGACCTTGATGGTCACTTCATCCTGCTTCTGCGTGATGGTGCTCGTTTCCTCAGGCCCCGCCACCTTGAAGAGAAAACTCTCCGCATCTTGGGTGATCGTCGACGTGCTCTTTTCGCCGGCGACTTTGGTTGTGATCGACGTCCCGTTCATCACGATCGTTTGGGTGATCTTGCCGGACGCGTTTTTCACGGTCACGGTAATGCCGTCGATCTTGCTGAGTTCGATGGAGCAAACGAGCGTGTTGGCCATGAAGAACGGCGCGAAAGGATGATTCTTGTCGCGTTGGGGCCATCGTAGACGATGCTCGAACGGGATCCAAAAAACCTGCGTCGATCCTGCCCAACAGTGCGAATTCAGACATAAAAGGACACGGACCCCGCGAACGAGGCCCCCTGGTGGCGCTTTCGCGTGAAGAAGAAAAGATGGGAACCATTTCGCTTGCCAAACGATCAGGATTTTGGCAAAGATGCGCCCGCCATCCGGCCTGGTCACTTTTCAACGTTCGAGGCAGTTCAAGACATGCGAAAAATCACGCTCGGCGATCGATTGCGATACCGATTCGACAACACCCTTTCGGGCGGCGTCGGGCCGCTCATCGGCTGGCTCGCGCTCATCTCGAGTATCCTCATCGTCGCCGCCGCTATCGTGGTCATCCTTGCCGACCTTGCACCTCAAGCGGAAGATGGAGCCAAACCTTCTTTTCCCGGCATGGTCTGGTCGACGCTCATGCATGCGCTCGACGCCGGCACCGTCGCGGGAGATGGGGGAAGTGCCAGTTACCTTGCGGCGATGTTCGTCGTGACGCTTGGGGGCATTTTTCTCGTCAGCACGTTGATTGGTATTCTGACGAGTGGTCTCGAGAGCAAATTGGACGAACTGCGCAAGGGTCGCAGTCTGGTGTGCGAAAAGGACCATACGGTCATTCTTGGCTGGTCGCCGCAAATCTTCGCGATTGTTTCGGAGTTGATTCTCGCGAATGAAAGCCGCAAAGACGCCGCGATCGTCATTCTCGCTGAAAAAGACAAAGTCGAAATGGAGGATGCGCTCGGCGAACGCGTCGAATGGCCGAAGCATATTCGTCTCGTTTGTCGGACGGGAAGTCCCATCGATCCGACCGATTTGCACCTCGTGAATCCGAATGAAGCACGATCGATCATTGTGGTAGCGCCGGAAGAAGGCGATCCGGATGCGCATGTCATCAAGTCGATTTTGGCGCTCGTGAATGGGCCGGACCGGCGCGAAGGCAAATACCACATCGTGGCGGAAATTCGCGATCCGTCGAATTTGGAAGCCGCGCGTCTCGTGGCTGGCGATGAAGCCCAAATTCTTCCCGTGTCGCAGCTCATTGCGAGCATTACGGTGCAAACGTGTCGGCAATCGGGGTTGTCCCAAGTGTACACGGAATTGCTGGATTTTGGCGGCGATGAGATTTACGTGACGGGAGCTTCTTCCGCGGTTGTCGGAAAAAACTTTGGCGAAGCGCTGTTCCTGTATGAAGGTTCGACGTTGCTCGGGTTGGTCAACAAAGACGGCCAGGTCAGGCTGAATCCGCCGATGGATACGGTGATCGAAAAGGGCGATTCTGTTGTGGTCATCGCGGAGGATGATAGCAAGATTCACACGGCATCGGCGTCGAAAGCCAAAATCGATTTGCAGATCATCAAGGCCAAGCCGGATCTCGTCGCGCCCAAGGAACACATTTTGGTATTGGGGTGGAACGATCGGGGGCCGGCAATTTTGGGCGAGCTGGATCGATATGTGGCGAAGGGGTCTCGCGTATGCGTGGTGCACCAGAACGAAGCGCTCAAATCAACGATGGCCGAGATTGGTTCCAGTTTGGAAAACCTCGAAGTCATCTTCGATGTGGGTGACACGCGGAGTCGCAAGACGCTGGACCGAGTGACGGGGGAAGCGTACGATCATGTGATTACGTTGGCGCCATCGAATGAAATGGGTCCGCAGGATGCGGATGCCCGGACGCTCGTGACGCTTTTGCATTTGCGGGACATTGGCAGCAAGGCGGGGCGTGATTTCGCCATTGTGAGTGAAATGCTCGATGTGCGAAATCAGAAACTCGCGGAAGTGACGCGTGCGGATGATTTCATTGTCAGCGACAAACTCGTATCGTTGATGATGACGCAGATCGCGGAGACACCGGCATTGGGCGAGGTTTTCCGGGATCTCTTCGATCCGGACGGGGCGGAGATTTATTTGAAGCCGGCGGGCGATTACATCGAGCTTGGCAAACGGGCCACGTTTGCGACGGTGATCGAATCGGCGCGGCGACGTAATGAAGTGGCAATGGGGTATCGCGTGGCCAAGGATGCGACGAACGCGGGCGCATCGTATGGCGTCGAGCTCAATCCCGGCAAAGCGGACATGGTGGAGTTTACGGCGGACGATAAGGTGATTGTGCTCGCGAGCGGGTGAAGTGCGTGGGGGCAGTGGCCGGCAATTTAATGGCCTTGCCCGCAATTCCCTACTTGCAATCCAGACCTGCCTACCCCCGCCTCAAGGGCGATTTCCCCGACAAACACATCGCGATGACTTGCGGACGCCGTACCGATGGCGCCAGCTTGTAAAGCCGCGCAATCACCACTTTGGGATCCCCTACCCCCATCACATCCCCCAAAAACACCTTCATCCACACGATATGCATGGGTATGTCGACAAATGCGTAATCGTTCCGCGACAAGTTTTCTTGTATTTCTTTCGCCAAATACCGCATCGCTTGGTCGTGCACGGTGCGCGCGGATTTGCCCGTGACGAGCTGCTTGGCCAAGGTCTCGTTGATGCGCGCAAAAGCGTCGTAATACTTGTTTTGCCGCCCGGCTTTGATGTCTTCCGGGTGCGCTTTGGGCTT
>JBGAOI010000401.1:0-6850 GCA_044221885.1 Polyangium sp. (in: bacteria) | reverse complement strand
TCCCCATCGTCAATTTACGCTGCGGGGCTACGCCCCGCAGGAAAAACTCTTCGCGAAGCGCGCTTGTTAGCGCGCGGAGCGAACGTTCAAATCAAGGCGTGCGGTCTCAATCCCTGCACGTGCCAATCCCGCGTTTGTCTGAGCAATACCCACTCAGTACGGCAGCGGCGGCGGCTCGAGACGCTCTTCTTCTTCGTCTCCCGTTCCACTACCAGGCTTGGGTTTGTCGTCGAGCGGTACTTGGATCACAAAGTTTTGACCAACAGGACCACCGAGCCACGTCGTGCGTGCAAGCGTCGATGACTTCGGCGACGCGAGTTGAAACCGTGGAGCATCATCCGTGCCGACATGCAGCTCGAGCGTTGCATCACACGCACCACGCGTGAGTGTGTCGACCGCTGCTTTGAGAATGGGACGATTCGATCCACCTGGAAGAAACGAGATGTATTCGTCGTACTTCAACGGTCCGAGGATGATTTTGAAACGTCCTGCGCCGTCGTAGACCCACTTGCCGATCGTGAGACTTTCACCGAGCTGATAGTTCGCGATGCCGATCTTGTTGCGCAGGGGTTTTTCCAAAAGGATCCAGTGGCCGATGAACTGCTCGATGCCCACGCCCATGCTGCCAAACAGATCCTTGAGCACCACTTCGAGACCACGCGCCGATCGCGAACGTGACGCCAAAAGCGGCGCGTAACGCATGTAGAGAAAGCGATGCAGCGGGCTGCGATGTTCACGAAATCCGTCGATGCCTGCGGCGCAAAGCAAGCGACGCGTGAACGGATCATCGCCCTTCTTTCGATACCCAACCGAGTGTCGGTACTTGATGAACGAGCGATAGAAGAGCGACAGCAAGCGATGGTTGAAGACATCGAGGAACTCGCGCTTCGGTTGCGGTCCACCTTGGTAGTCGTCTTGCGCCAGGTCTTCGACGAAGTGCGTCGGGAGTGGTGACACCGAACCGTACAAACCAAGAAACGCAGCGGTCAGACGCATGCGCTCCTGTTCGTCCGGGTACTTGTGGTTCACGAGCTCCGCGACGTCGGTCGACGCGAAAATCAGACTCGTGTCCGCTCGAAGACGAATGCGTTCCTGCGCAACGGGACCGAGTTGACCGACGGGAGCGCTTCCGGGAAAGAGACGCTCGAGAACGTAAACGAGACGGAAAAACGAATAACGACGAGCGTTGTGTTCGAGTTCGGAAACTTTGGCGAGGATGAGCGCCTGCGATCGAGCTTGTTGCTCGGCCGGTGACAACTCCGCACCTTCAGCGGGCGGCGTCAGATGAGGTTCAAGCTGCCGCTCTTCGGCTCCCATCGATACACCACACGCGAGTTTGTCCCAGTGACACTGAGTTGCGTGAACGAGTTCAGCGACACGTACGAAGAAAGCATCTCATTCAAGATGCTCGCGAAAAGATACATCTCGCCTTCACCGGCGAATCCACCTTCGTCGAGCTCGATCTCCGTCGCGATTCCGCGCACTGGCGCACCACGATAAAGACGATCGGTTGGACGAACGCGAATGGACTTGATCGCTTGCATGCGCAGTTGGTTGGCGCGTGCGGCTTGGCGATCGATAACGGCGGGGAAGTTGTAGATCTCGAGCATCGAGCGGAGCACTTCGAGCTCCGTGATCGATCGGTAACTCATCGCCATGTGCGAGAGCACGCGCCACTGAAGCTCGCGACCGACGGGGGGAGGCAACGGCTGCGTCACGCCTGTCAGGTTCGTGAAGCTCGCGACGGCTGGTGATGTTGCGGTGGGAACACGCAAGTCACCAACCTTGAGTTGTCCGGGCAAACGGCGGTTCGTGCATGTTGCTTCGATGCTGATGACGTCGAACTCGGGAATCGCTCCGCCGTCGTTTGACGAACCGAACGAAAGGTAGATGTCGACACCATCGCCGATGGTCGAGGGCTTGATGTGCGTCTGGTAAAACACGCCTCGTGTTGCTGCGTCGGCTTCGAGTTCGTGTTCGAAGGCGAAGAACGGTGGAATGCGAACACGTTGGCTGGTTCGTCGCGCAATACCGATGACGTTGTCGATGCTGTAGATCTCGTAACCCACGGGCGTCGAACCGCCCGGGCGTGCGAGGTACTCGTACTTGCTCGGATCCGGTTTGATTGGATCGCCGGTGTGTTCGAAGAGATTCACGACTGGTGTGCAAAAGAGACGGAAGTTCTCTTTCGCGACGCGTGTTCCAGAAGGCAAACCATCTTTGAATTGGATGACGATCGAGAACTTGTCCGAGAGTTTGTCCGCGGGCATGGCCTCGAGTCCGGACACTTCGAAGAACGCGAACTTCTGGGGCAGTGAAAAGTATTCCTGAAGCAGGCGGAAGCCCGGGTACACGGTTGCGGGATACGGGATCAGGGCTTCTGTTTCGTCAAACCCGACGAGCTTGATGTTGCGCGCGGGAAGCGTCGCCAACGTCGTGTCTCGACCTGCCGAGTCGACAGCACAAAGCGCGATGCTTTCGACGTGTGCGCCGAGCCAAACCCGAACGTCATCTTGCAAGCGACGTTCGCCGTGGATGTAGAAACGAATTTTCGACAACGCGAGGGCTGCAAGTGCAGCGCCGCCGGTGACCTTGAGTTCGACGCGCAGTGATTGAGCGAGTTGTGCACCGGTATCGAGTCGCACGTCTTCAACGGCGAGAGGCAAGAGCTCGACATCTTGTGTGGTGCGAAAGCGACACGAGATCCCATCGACGGGCACGGAACCGATCTCGGCATGGCGCGAGACGATGAGTTTTTCTCGAACAACGTTGGGCAGCGGTGTGAACTCGATGATCGACGTTGCCGGGATCTGTCGCAGGTAGTGCGGAAAGAGAAGTGCGGCGACGGAGTGGATGACTTCAGGAAGTTCGTCGTCGAGTTTCTGTCGGATCTTTCCGGTGAGAAACGCGACGCCTTCGAGCAATCGTTCAACGTCTGGATCTCCACCACGTTCAGCCAACATCGGGCCGATGGCGGGATATGCCTGGGCAAACTCTTTCCCGAGTTCACGCAGGTAGCTCAGTTCGTCCTGATAATACTTGTTGAACATGATCCCCGACGACGCTTAGCAGTCGACCGCTGCGTGGCGACACTGTCAACGCTGGTGAAAAGTTTCGCGGATCATCCGAGTTTGACGTTGCCGCTTTGATCCACGGCGGTGCTGAAACGCAGTGCCGACCGTCGACCGTCTGGGTAGTGAAGCTGGCCCGTGATCTCGAATTCGAGCACCATCGTTTGCATCGCCTCGTTCTTGATGTGTCGCACCTGAACATTCTTCAGGCGCGGCTCGTAGTTCTGGATGCTGTTCTTGATGGCTCGCTGAACCATCCCGATCGCATCAGGAAAGTCGTGCAGCATCTCGGACACTTCAATGAGGCCGTAGTCGGGGCAGGTGAGTGAACTGCCCTGGCGCGTGTTCAGCATGCGAATGAGATGCGAAACCACGGCTTGTTCGAGGTCTTGGTCTTTCCACGTATGCCGTTCCATCGAGTGCGGATTGGCTGCGTGGGCGATGCGGGTGAGCAAAGAGGCCGCCACGTGGGCATTCTACTCCTCTCGCGAATGCGCCGACAGAGTCATTTGGCGCAGATGTCTCGGGCTTTTCTGGGATGAGGTCAAAGGTGGAAAAGCGCACCTGGACGGTCCTGGGTTCCAAGAATTTGCGCTGGGGTTGTGGCGGGAATTTTCGTGCCGGGCGCGGCGCATGATACGAAATGAAGCGTGAAGCCGTCTCTCGATGCCCGTCATGCATCCGCGACAAACCGATCTTTCGGTGCCCTCGCGGCAGCTACTTTCGCCCTCGCCAGCAGCCTTATTTTCGGCTGCGGTGCCGCTCCCGAACAACCTCACCGCGAACTACAGACACGTGGCCAAGCCCCACTTGCCGTCTGTACCAAGAAGCTTTCGCCGCTTTCTTCCTCGAGCGGTGGTCGAGCGGTCGTGCGTACGCTCGAAGCTGATCAGTGGGCCGAGGTTGCATTTCCTGGCGTCAACGGTGAGCAAGGGTTTAACCCGACAGACATCGACTGCACGGGTCACTACGCCTTTGCCAACGAGTCGCTGCGTGGTGGCGTTTCGCAAAAAGGTTGGCCGCGAAAGATCGAAACGGAAGAAGTCGATGTGCGCTCAGGACCCGATGGTCTTCGCGCGATCTGGTACCGCGTGCTCGAGTTCGAAAACGGAGATCAAGGTGGTCCGTTGCTCCTCGCGCGTGCGTTTGGGGATCGCGCAGAGATCTACGGCATTGGTAGCTACCGTGGGCCGGTCAAGACGGACAAACACCCCGGACGCAACACGCAGATCACGCCGGTTCGTCTTGGCGATGACACGATCGTCGTCGCCGAATCGAGACGCTGCGATCAAGAGGACGACTGTCGCAAGCAGGCGCATTTCCATCTCGCGCGTCGCGGTCGTTTGATCGAAGCCGCAGCCGTGGACATCGAGCGCATCGCTGTGTTGCCTTCGGTAACCGAACGTGGCCTCTACGCGCGGTACAAGCTGCTCACGGACGTCACGTACACGCCCAAGGGCATCCAATTGCTCGAACAGATTCGCGTCGGCATCATCCACTACGAAGACGCAACGCGAGACAGCGATCGAGATCTGCGAAAGGTCGAGTTCTCGCGGTTCTTGCGCGTAGAACGTGACGCTCTTTTCACCTCGAACGAACCGCTCTGGGAGCGTGTCGTCGGTCAGGACTGAGACCGATCGATTCTTTTGCAGTCCAACAAAACTTCGAGCCCCCTTGCCGACATTCGGAAGGGGGCTCGATCGTTTGAGGCCCAATCATTGGGCGTCATACGAATGGCGATGGTTCACCAACAAAAGATCGAGTTGCCGTAGCCGCACGACGGTCGTTGGAGCAGCGAATATGCAACGCCCACGAGCATGCCCGTGCCCATGCCGATGAACGTACCGGCGAGGACTTGGTTTTGCGTTTCGAACGGTTGACCTGCGCCATCAACGCTGCGGCCGACCGACGTGAGAACACCAGCGACGAGCGGAACAGCAACGTTGCCGATGAACGAGCCGGCGTTGAAACGACCTTTGGAATACTTGAGCGTGTCGACGAGGAAGATGCCCGTGCCCACGTCGAATGCACCCCAAGATGCAAAGGCGAGTGTCGACGGACCTCCGTAGGTTTCACAGTTCGAACCCGGACCGGCGAATGCAGGATCAACTCCTGCACAACCGGGGCGCACGGACTGCACCGCGTTCTTGATCGGGCCGTCGACGAGGAGCGTCGCAGCAGCCATCGTCATCATCGGCGCGAAGTGTGAGAAGTGCCAACGTCCCTTCCAGCCAACCGTTGACTCCGGATCGCTGTAGTAAACGCGCGGCATGAGAAAAACAGTCGATGCACCGACAATGGTGCTGACTTGAGTCACCGTTGCCCAATCGGCGTCACGACCCACGATCGGGGGGACGGTGCCGGTGCTTTGAGCAAACGCCTCGCTGGAGTTGATCCACGAGGCAGCGACGAGGCCCATGCTGGCCAGTACGAGCTGCTTGATTCGCATCCTGCGGAGCCTTCCGTCTTCGTGCGTTGCACAAGGCAAACGCGACTATCTCTTCGGGTGGGTGGAAGTCATTGCAAAGCGAGCGCGATTTCTCGCGGCCGCATCGCCGGCGGCTTGTTCGTCCTCTCCGGCTGCCCGAGCGTACGCGCGAGAGAACTGGGGGCCAAAAATAATCATATACGTTTCTTTCTGTTCCCCGGCGTAGTCCCCGTGAGCCACTTCGTAGGCCTTCCAGAGTGCCTCGAACTTGTTCGAGAACAACCCGCCTTTCTTCCCGCGCTTCTCGAGCTCTTCTTCGATGGTCTTGGGTGACAACTTCGTGAGCAACGTGCGCACACCCTCCATCACGCCGTTGATGAGCGCCACTTGGTGCTGCATCACGTCGATGAAAATGGTTTGGAGTTGTCGGGGTGCGTCCGGGCCACCCTGGCCACCAAGCAACACGTTACCAAGCTCTTTCTCGTCCTTGGCCGCTTCGACGTGGTTGCCTTCTTCAGGCTGAATGTCGCGCGCCAACACTTCCGTTTCGAACTCTTGATAACCGTCGCGCAAACTCACGAAGCACTTGAGGAAGACTTCCATCACGTCTCGCAAACGCTTCGCGAACATCAAAACATCTTCGACACTGTCGATCGCTTTCGACGCCGGAGCGAGCGTGCGTGACAGTTCCGACATCGCTGCATGTGCCGCCGATGCCGCACTCGGCTCCGCAAACAAACGCGGATTTACGCCGTAATACTGAGCGATTTTCTGGAAATCCTGCTCCGCCGCGATCGGCGGATGTTCCATCGCCAAACGTTTCAAATAGTTCTGTCGAACGTCCGCTTGGAGACGCGGCAAGTGATCGTAGATCACGCGATACACTCCCACCCAAGCCGCTCGATACGCTTCGATGTATGGCTGAAGCTGACGCATGTACGCGTCCTCCGCTCCAGGCGCGATCGGCTTCTGCTGCTGCGCTTTCCACACGTCCGCAGCACCACCGGATTGATCGAAGTCGAGCACCGTTCCGTCTTTCGGTGCCTCACGCTTCTTCGGCGCAACATCCGCGATCTGCATCCGAATGATCACCGGACCGATCGTCAACTCCGGCGAACTCGTAATGTCGATCGGAGTGTCCCGAGTCATCCTCCTGCCCGAGAACACCGTGCCGTTTGTCGAGCCAAGATCCTTTGCGATGATCTGTTTGTCCCGTACTTCAATCGCCACATGGAACTGCGACACGTACGGACGATCTATCGGTAAGTCGTTGAGCTGATTTCGGCCAATGCGGACAGGGAAGCGTTCGTACGTCACGTCGAAGCTTTGGTTGGCCTGGGTATCTATGACC
>JBGAOI010000400.1:0-6873 GCA_044221885.1 Polyangium sp. (in: bacteria) | reverse complement strand
TGAGCACGACGGATCCGACGGGCATTGGCGTGCTGCCTTATGGTTACTTGAGCCTCGGCGCTTCGTTCTAACCAAACGCACGCCCTTCTTCCTCGCGCGGCGCAAAAACATCTTGCCAATCAAGCGCGAGTCTGCAACACAGTCCGCCCATGTGTCGCGTCCTAGCGTATCTTGGTGAGCGCATCCTGATGGAGGATTTGCTCTACAAGCCCGATGTTTCTTTTGTCAATCAGACCCACCAAGCAGCACTCCTGAATCGATTGAATTTGGCCGGTTCGGGATTTCTCGCGTGGGATGCTCGAAGCGAGCGGCCCGAATTGCCATTCGTGTACCGAAGCACGCAGTTGCCCATTTACGATCGAAACCTTCGCGCGCTGGCATCCAAAGTATATGCAACGTGTCTGCTGGGACATTTACGGGGCGTAGCGTATCAAGTCAGTTCGATCATCAGCGAGCAAAACCTTCATCCATTTTTATTCGACCATACGCGCTTGGCGTTAGCGCACAATGGCCAATTGGCGCGTTTCGATGAAATGAAGTTTGCTCTCTTGCCACACATGAAGCCGGAACTCGCGCGCGTCATTCGCGGCACGACCGATAGCGAGTGGGTGTATGCGCTGTTGTTATCGCAACTGGCGGATCCTCATGCGGATCTATCCGCGCAAGATATTTGTATCGGGGTGATCAAAACATTGCGAATCATTGCGGCCATACGCAAAGAATGCGGAATTCGTACGTTTTCCCCGATGAACCTATTTCTGTCGGACGGAAATGACCTCGTCGCGGCGTGTTATACGTTTGGCCTGGGCAATTACGAAGGGCTGGGTGACAATTACCATCCGCCCGATGAATCGGCCTTGCGCATTTGGTACACCATGGGGAAGTCTTATGGGTTTTACGATGGCGAATGGCGCATGGAACATGCAAGCGCCGAAGCGACATCGTGTATTGTTGTGTCCGAACCACTCACGCGGGATCACTCGACGTGGAATGCCGTGCCTCTTCAGCATCTCGTGTATTTGCGTCGAAATGCCGATTGCCCATCGGTCGAGCTGATTCCGCTGGACGTCGAGTGAATCCTATCAGCCCGTTGAATGATCGTCGCGAGCGCCCGAAACCTAGGGTGACAGAGGAAAGAGTACGCAGTTGAGTTATACCGACCGACGAATTCGGGCGCGAGCAGATGAATCAACAGGATGTTATGGGACAACTCGATGGCTCGAGATGTTCATGCCAATGGACTCCGCGATTGGTATCGTTCAGTTGCCGACATCGCGGCTCCACGACGGTCGCGGGATGCTTTTCCGGCTCTTCCGATGCATGTGCATCGTCAGATGATACATCACAATGACAAGGGCTTTACCATGTCGCATCGCAGCGACACTTTCAGTGTTATGGATTCATGCTTGCAAAATCACAATAATGCCGCCACTTGAATGTCGATAAAGGCTCGTCACATCAACGAAATGTGGGTACTATGCCGCATCTCGCGACTGTTTCCCAGAAGCCCATTTTTCTTGGGAAATGTCGCCAATCCCCGCGCTAACGGGGACAGCGAAGGGCATTGCACATCGCTTCGACCACGGCACATTTGGAAGAAAGGGTGGAAACGAAATGGAATCTCGGGAGGCGAAGGATCTTGTTGAATTGCTGCAGCGTCGAGCGGAAGAATCGCCCGATAAAATTCTTTTTCGGCATCTCATTACGGGTGATATCGATGGCGGAACGCTCGATTGGTCGAATGCAGAGCTCGAACGACGCGCGAGAATCGTCGCCGAGCGCCTCAGCGCCGTGGGCCAGCGCGGAGATCGCGCGCTCTTGTTGTTCGCTCCTGGACTCGACTTCATTTCTGCATATTTTGGCTGCATTTATGCCGGACTGATTGCGGTTCCCGTCTATCCACCAGACCCATCGCGTTTGCCGCAAACATTGCCTCGACTTCTGGCCATTATCAACGATGCCGGGGCGCGAATCGTGTTGACAACGAGTGACATTACAGCCCTGGGAGAACTCATTGGGCAATTCGCGCCGGAACTTGCCTCATTGCATTGGATTACGGTCGATGATGTCCCGCACAAGGCCGTTTCTAATTTCGAACCGCGCTCTGCCAAACCAGAGGAAATCGCCTTTCTTCAATATACATCGGGCTCGACGGGCGACCCCAAAGGCGTCATGGTTTCTCATGCCAACATCATTGCCAACCAACGTATGATGAAGGCGCTCAGCAATATGTCCGGCCGCGACATTGGCATCGGCTGGGTCCCGCTTTTTCACGATTTGGGCCTGATCGGTAATGTACTGCATACGCTATGGGTCAATGGCTGCACGGTACTCATGAGCCCGCTGGCGGTCCTCAAGCAACCATTGCGATGGCTTCGGGCCATTTCACACTTCAAGGGAACTATTTCCGGTGGACCTGACTTCATGTACGACCTTTGCGCAAGAAAAGTAACTGCGGCCGATTTGGAAACGTTGGACTTGCGGCCTTGGCGAATTGCCTTCTCGGGGGCGGAACCGGTACGAGCCGCCACGCTGGATCGTTTCTCGAAAGCATTTGCAGCAGCAGGTTTCGATCAAAATGCATTCACGCCGGCGTTCGGGCTCGCCGAAGCAACTCTCGCCGTGACGGGCAAACCGCTGTCGACGCCAGTCCTGACCCACGCATTTGCTCGAAATGAAATGGTGAAAGGTCGCGCAATTCTCGATAATGCGGCCAATTTTCCCACACACGTAAGTTCGGGACAAGCCATGAACGACGTCCAGGTGGCCATCGTTGCGCCCGACAAACGAGTTCGCTTGATGGACGGGGATATCGGTGAAATCTGGGTCCAAGGTCTATCGGTTGCCCAAGGATACTGGGGTCGTCCAGAAAAGACGGCGGAAGTATTCAATGCGCGAATCGAAGGGGAAAACAGCGATCCTTGGTTGCGCACAGGCGATTTGGGCTTTTTGCGCGACGGGGAATTGTTCGTGACGGGGCGGCACAAGGATATGATCATCATTCGCGGCCATAACCATTATCCGCAAGATATCGAATCGACGGCCGAAAAGGCCAGTTCCATCTTGCGACCAGGCTGTTCGGTCGCGTTTTCCGTGGAACGTGGTGATGCCGAAGCCGTGGTGCTCGTTGCAGAAATCGATGCCAATGCCCAAAATCTGCACGCAGCACTGAGCGCAATCGCGCGCGCAGTGATCGACATGCACGAGATTTCGCTCGACGACATCATCTTGATTCGCCCCCGCACACTGCGAAAAACATCAAGCGGCAAATTGCAGCGTAATGCGAACAAACTGGCCTACCTTGCAGGAGAACTCGATGTCGTTACCTCGCTGCGCACCGCACCGATACCAGTGCCTGAAGCCCCACGCGTTCCGGAGCCTCCGCGAGCCGCGGCTTCGCAAGCATCGGCGCTCGATGCCGCAACTATTCACGCCAAACTCGTCGAATTGCTCCGTCAGGCAACAGGTTTGTCGGAAAGCTCCATTGGGCCCGACGCGACGGTCGCATCGCTGGGCCTCGATTCCATGAAAGTCGCAGGCATCGTGGGTGACCTCGAACGCGTCGTCGGGTTCGAGATTCCGGTTGAAGTATTTTTTGGGGAAACACTTGGAAACGTGGCACAAGCAATTGCTTCACGACAAACGGAACGGACTTACGCCAGCGTTATTGACTACCGAACGGAAATTGTTTTACCGGACGGTCTCTGTCCACAGCGGCCTCATGAGCCAGCGCAAGGGCCGATATTCCTCACGGGGGCGACAGGATTTGTCGGCGCAGCGTTGCTCGATGAATTGCTGGCAAGGACCACGCAAACGATTCATTGCCTCGTACGTGCGTCCGACGCGTCTGCCGGCATGGATCGCATTCGCGAAGCATTGCGGAGACTTGGGCGCCGAGACGACGACGTGCACGGACGTGTCTTGGCCATTTGTGGAGACCTCGCGCTGCCACGTTTTGGACTCGAACCATCGACATTCGCGAAGCTCGCCCTTGAAATTGGCTCGATTTATCATTGTGGCGCGACGATTCATTGGGCCGAACCGTACTCAAAACTACGCGCAGCAAACGTCACGAGTGTTTTCGATGTGCTCGCATTGGCCGCGCCCAAAAACGTTGCCGTGCATTACGTTTCGACCCTTGGAGTGTATCCATTTGGTGCTACGGAAAAACCATTTTTCTCGGAAGAGGCAGACCTCGAAGGGTTCGAGCATCTTCGGCTCGGGTATTTTCAAACCAAATGGGTGGCCGATTCGATTCTTGCAGCGGCTCGTCGGCGAGGATTCGTTATTTCGACATACAGGCCGGGACTCGTGACTGGTGATTCGCGGACGGGCATTGACGCACCGGGACCGGCGCGAATTCTTGGCGCATTCATCGCGGGATGCATTCGCATGGGCACTGCGCCCCTCGTCGACAAGATCATCGACATCGTTCCCGTTGATTACGTGGCCGGTGCCATTGCCGGGATTTCCTTGCGACCGGAATCGATTGGTCGCAGCTTCAATCTCGTCAATCCTCAGCCAATGCGGCAAATCGAGCTTTACGCGGCGCTTCGGGACATGGGATATCCATTGCGCGAGGTCCCCTACCCGGTTTGGCAGAAGCAAGTTCTCGCTTTGCCAAGCAGCGATTCCCAGAACCCGCTGGCTAGGTTCGCCTTGTATTATCGCACAATATCTCCCGAGCGCATGCGCGTAATGGAACGACAAACAGCAACACGTTTGCCTGTCGAAGATCGCAACACACGTGCATTTTTGCCCTCCGACGTAACTTGCACGGCATTCGATCGCGATCTGCTTGCCATCTACGTGCGGAACGAACAACAAACCTCCATGTTGCCCGAACCTCCAGCCCGTGTTACCGCGAAGGCGTCATCGGAAGCCATTGGGCTGCTCGAACATTATGATCCACTGGACGAACGTTTGTCGAAGCTATACGCACGAGGGAAAGACAAACAATGGGATGCCATGAAGCGTCTCGATTGGGGTCGAACGTTGGATCTCGAAAATCCTGAAATGCTTCCCGACAAGTCGTTGCCGATTTATGGGTTGCCGCATTTCGAGCGTCTGGATGCGAAAGGGAAAGCGCGCGTGCGGCACCATTTTCAATCCTGGCAGGTATCGCAAACATTGCATGGTGAGCAAGGGGCATTGTTGTGCGCAGCGAAAATCGTTCAACAGGCCCCGACGATGGATGCACGACTTTATGCCGCCACACAAGTCATCGACGAAGCGCGGCATGTCGAATTGTTCCATCGGTTATCGCGAGACAAATTCGGAATTCTGCATCCGATGACAACGTCATTGCGAAAATTGCTGGACGATGTATTGTCCGATGCGCGTTGGGACATGACGTTTCTGGGAATGCAGGTGCTCGTGGAGGGTCTGGCCCTGGCAGCGTTTTCGCTCAATCGGGATCAAAGCCGAGATCCGCTCGTTTCGGCGGCGTATGCCTACGTCATCGAAGACGAAGCTCGGCATGTTGCGTTTGGGCGTCTTGTCCTGAAGGACTATTATCCGCAATTGACGCAAGCCGAACGAGATGAACGCGAAGAATTCGCCGTCGAAGCGGTGTACCTGCTGCGAGATCGCTTGCAAGGTGATGATATTTGGGGCGATTTGGGCTTCCCTGTGGCCGATGTCGCGGCGCACATTCAACGCTCGAGTTTCCAGCGTGGTTATCGGCGCGAGCTTTTTTCGCGAATCGTGCCGCTCAAACAACATGAAGCAACTGGATGCAGCACGACTCTTGAGTCAAGCGAAACAATTCTTGGGCACCGAGGATCTCGGAGAACCAATTCACGAGGCCGCATTACGCGCGCTCGAATCTGCCTTCGAGCATGAATGCCGTCTCGAAGATTTTCATTGGCAACGTTTGGAGTTCCAGTTGCAACACATGCTGGCAACGCGTGGAAAAGTGGCGGGACTCTTGCGGAAAAGCCCTGAAATTCTCCAAGTCAACATCGAAGCCCCGGTGTTCATCGTGGGTATGCCCCGTACCGGAACGACCCTGCTCCACAATACGCTGGCGCGTCACCCGGACCATTTTGCGCCCCCGCTCTGGCAATTGCAATCGCCCATTCGAGATGATGGCGAAACGAATGAAACTTGGGAGCAAATGGCCGTGGCCCGTACGCAATTCATTCTTGGAGCGATGAACCAGACGATTCCCGAATTGGCCACGATTCATCCCATGGATCCATATTGGCCAGATGAATGCAGTACGCTGTTTCGTCCGGCATGCGCCACGATGGTCAACGCCTTCACGTACCGCATTCCGAGTTATGCACGTTGGTTACAAACGACGGATATGACACCGTATTACGAAGCATACCGCAACATGTTGCGAATCCTGCTTCATCAGCGCGGCAAGCCTGCGCGATTGATCCTCAAAGATCCTTGCCACTTGTGGCATCTTGGTGTGCTGCTGAGCGTCTTTCCCGATGCCAAAGTGCTCTTTTTGCATCGCCATTTGGATTCGGCATTGCCCTCGTTCGCGAGTCTCTGCCATGCTTTTCAAAGGCATTGGACCGAGCACAAGGATCCTGTGAGCGTGGGAGCGTATTGCATGGATTTGCTGGACGAAGGTTTGACGTCGGCGATCTTCATTCGAAAAACCGTGGGCCGAGGTCGAATTTTGGACGTTCCTTATCGCGATCTCGTGGAGGATCTGCCGTCAAGTTTGGAGAAGATCTGCGCCTTCATTGGCGCACGTTTCGACGAACAATCGCTCGAAGGGATGAACCGCTGGCGTTCAGAAAATCCGCCCGATAAAGCCGGCAAGCACGCGTATTCGCTGGAACGATTCGGATTTCGCCGTGAAGAAATCATGGAGCGATTCCACGCCTACCACGAAGCATGCTTGCCCGACTG
>JBGAOI010000003.1:20910-58538 GCA_044221885.1 Polyangium sp. (in: bacteria) | reverse complement strand
GTCATTCGGCTCCTCGGTCTTCCACAGGCGGGCAGAACCGACGTGGCGTGGGTTCATGCTTGACGATGTATTGGAACTGCGCCTGAAATTCATCAATCGAAACGCCCATGATCCGAGCGCATCCAGCGAGCAGAGCATTGTCGTCGAAATCATCGCGACGCAAACGCAACATGTAACGATGGGCAATCATGTAGCGATCGCTCGCAATGTCCACCATACGCACGCGCATGCGTCCCGTAATCGGATCCATGATCGAATCAAACGGGACAGCTTGAAATGAGCCTTGAAGCATGGCCACGACCGCGCCTGAGCCCCCTTCAGACAAGAAACGCGCCGCGCAATAACCCAAATCCCGAGCGTACTCCATGTCATACGGAATGGGATCTGCACAACGCAATTCATACCCGATATTCTTGGGCACGATCGTCATTTTGACGCCAAATTGTCGCAATCGAGCTTGAACTTCTTGCTTCAGAATCTCCGCAAATGCAATTTCCGCAATGCGCACATGTCCGTGCGCATCACGCTCGACACCTTTCAAGGCCACGAAATCCGATTCGTCCATACGTTCGACGAGACCTTCGGCCAATATCGCAATTCCGAATTCTCGGCCCATGGCCAAACGTTTGATGATCGCTGTCGCCAGAACGTCGACGACCATTTGCAGGCGAATGGGTTGGTCCGGGGGAAATTCTTCCGGAATGAGCGTCAACGTCGCCCCTGCGGCTTTTCCGATTCCCAACGCCAAATGACCCGCTTTTCGGCCCATCGCGACGACGAAATACCAACGATGTGTCGTCCGCGCGTCCACCATGAGGTTTTCAATGATGCCAACACCCACGTGCCGTGCGGTTTGAAATCCAAACGTGTCCGAATACCCGGGCAGATCCAAATCGTTGTCAATCGTTTTCGGTACATGCACAACGCGCAATCGACCTTGCGATTGATGCGCAATTCGTGACGCAGAAAATGCCGTATCGTCTCCGCCAATCGTAATGAGTTTGTCAATATCGAGGCGCAACAGGGAAAGCACCGTCTCTTCGAGAAGTTCCTGAGATTTCGTCGGGTTCGCTCGTGAAATGCCCAAATACGAGCCGCCGCGAAAATGGATGTGATTGACGTCCTCGATCGAGAGCTGGCGCGCTTTCGACGTGTCGCCTTTCATGATCCATTGAAAACCATCTTGAATGCCAACGACATCGAATCCCGCGAGTACAGCGCGAATCGTTGCAGCTCCAATGACTGCATTGATGCCTGGTGCTGGCCCTCCCCCAACGAGGATGCCAACTTTCTTTGGTCCGTGAGTCATACGCAGAGCCACCTAGCATCGCTCGGTCCAGGAAGCTAACGTGCAAATGAATATGCGACGCATCCGTTCGATCGTCTTGTCCCTGGGACTCGCGCTGGCCACAGCCACCGGCTGCACTCACTCGGGCACCACGACGAATGCTGCCGAAGTGCCGCAACCCAAACCGAAAAATGCCGTCGACATCGCTCGATCCATCGTCAACGCGCGCGTCGGGTTCATGGTTTGGACAGAGAAACTTCGTGGACACCCCGTCGAATCCCGCTTGCTCGCACTGAATCCGTTGCGACCGATGCTCGAAGGCACCGGCATCGACGTGAGCCGTGATGTCGTCGCTTCCTACATTGCGTCGACGGGCATCACATCGAACGACATCGCCGTCGCGATCGTGCAACACAAGATCGAAGCCAATCGACTGCAAACGGGCCTCGAAACGGTCATGTCGCGAAGTGTTCCGCGGGGTGAATGGATCGCCAACGCTTCCGTTCCTTCCGCTCGCGTGACCGTGCGCGGACAAACCCGCGTCGTGGCGCTCGTGGATCCCGAATTCATGGTCGTGCTGCCCGAAGGAATTGCCGATCAAGCGACGAGGTTTGTCGGAACCGGTGGGTTTGTCGATCCAGTCGGACCGGATGTCGCTGTCGCCACGGTGCTCGATCCTTCGCGTAGTTTGTCCACGGCGCATACGCCACCCATTCCCTCCACGATTCGCAGCTCGGAAGCCCACATTTGGACCGCAAGTGATGGAGGGCTCGACATCAACGCGGTCGGAGAAAGCACCGATCCCGACCAAGCGACTGTTGATGCCGCAGCTCTCACCAACTCGATCGACAACGCCACGTCGATCAATTTGGGCATTCTGAGGGTTCGTCTGTTTCAGCAAGTGGTCTTTCACCCCGAAGGATCGCAAGTGAAGAGCCACGTGCATTTGACGCCTGCGGAAATCGATCGCCTGGCGTCGCTCGCCGAGACGCTCATGCCGAGGTGATCCTGCTACGCTGCGCGCCCATGAGGCTCGTGAAACTTGGAGTCGCGAACGTCAACGCGACCGTAGGTGCCATTCGCTCGAACGTCGATCGCTGCATTCGTCTGGCCGCTGCGATGGCCGAAGACAACGTGACACTCGGCGTTTTCCCGGAACAAGTCGTCAGCGGATACGCGGCCGAAGACTTGGTGCAATGGCGCGGGTTTGTCGAAACACAACGACGCGAACTGGAACGTTTTGCCACGGAAACGGCGCGATTTCGCACTGTGTTCGCCATCGGCACCACCGTCGGCATCGGAGGCGATCTTTTTAACGTCGGTGCGCTCGTGCATGGCGGACGCATTCTTGGTTTCACCCCAAAGGAAAAACTCCCCACGTACAACGTGTTTTATGAAGCGCGCGTATTCTCGCGTGGAGTCTCCGGCATGCTGCTCGATGCCGCGGGCGTGCCTTGTGGTGATGAGATCTTCGAATTCGACTTCGGCACCGTCGCGCTCGAAGTGTGTGAAGACATCTGGTCGCCCGACGGTCCTATGCGCCGGCGCTGTTATTCCGGCGCAGAACTCGTCTGCAATCTTTCCGCATCGCCATTCCGCGCTGGCGTCGTTGGAACACGACGAGAAATGATCGCGACGCGAGCTTCGGACAATCAATGCACGATTGTCTATGCAAACCTCGTCGGCGGCAACGATGGTCTCGTCTTCGACGGCGGTGGGTTTGTAAATCAAAACGGTCGCCCCATGCTCGAAGCGCCACGTTTTCACGAAGGGTTTGTCGCAACGGTCGTCGATCTGGATCGCACGACACGATCCCGACGCGAAGCGAGCACCTGGCGCAGCGACCTCGAGGCGTTCCGCCGAGACGAACGTCGCGTTCCCGTGCGTCGCGTCGACCAAGCAACTGCGGATCGTTCGATGCTGGCCTATCCAGCTCCCCCCGCAGGCACGACGTTTTTTCTACCTTCGACAAACCTGCCCTCGCGCACGGCGCGTGACGAATTGCTGGATGATTTCCACGACGCGCTCGCGCTTGGTGTGGCCGACTATTACCGCAAAATCGGGGCATTCAAGTGCATCGGCATTGCCTTGTCCGGTGGACGCGATTCGCTCCTGACGCTGCTCATTGCTCACCGGGCCATCGAGTTTCTGCATCCGGAACTCGACCCCCAAACCCTGCGCGAAAAGATGCCCGGATTGCTCAAGGCGTTTTACATGCCGTCACGGTATTCGAGCGACGCGACACAAGCCGCAGCCGCGCAAATTTGCACCGATCTCGGCGCGGAATTCATGGTCGTACCCATTGAAGAAGCCTTCAACCGGGAACTCGATACCACCCGCACAATGTTGGGCGGGGGCATCGAACCGACCGAAATAACCAAGCAAAACGTGCAGGCGCGTCTTCGCGGTCAACGCATGTGGAATTGGTCGAACACGAGCAACGCGCTTTTCTTGCAAACGGGAAACATGAGCGAAAAGGCGCTCGGATATACGACCGTCGGAGGTGATCTCGAAGGCGCGTTCAGCGTCATTGCGAACTTGCCCAAGACCGTCGTGATTGCGCTGATCGAGCGTCTCGACAAACGGTTTGGCCATCCGGGCATTGGCGCGACATTGGCCACGACGGCTGGCCCCGAGCTCGCATCGAATCAATCCGGCGAATCGGAACTCATGCCCTTCGAAGTGCTCGATGCCTGTTTGTATTTGTACGGTGCGGAAAAACTTGCCGCCGATGAAGTGGCGCTGGCGTTGCCGAGCATCTTCCCGCAACGTTCGCCGGAACAGCTCGCGTTGTGGGCACAAAAGTTCGCGCGATTGTTTTCCCAATCAATCTTCAAGTGGGTGCAGTCGCCTCTGGCGATTCACGTCGGCTCGCTGGATCTCGATCGCGAGCGAGCGCTTCAGCTTCCGGTCGTTCAACGCACGGAATGGAAAGGGCGCTGAACGGAAGTTTGTCCGGGCGGGGTTTTACTGATTGCGTTTGATCACGTGAAACCCGAACGGCGTCTCGACGGCATCGCTCACGCCATCGACCTTCAGGGCAAATGCTGCGTCGCTGAAGGGTTTGACCATCCCATCCGGCTTGAATTTGCCGACACTGCCCAGCCTGTCGAGGGTGGCTGCATCGTCGGAATATTCTTTCACGAGGCCCGTGAAGTCTTCGCCCGCTTTGGCTTTGGTGGCGACTTCCTCCGCGCGCTTTTTGGCTTCTTCTTTGGATCGTTTGATTGTAGCCGGAGCATTCTTGGCACCTTTGAAGGCCACGAGAATGTGTTGCGCCGTGATCCATTCTGGTTTGTCCGTACCGGCTGGTTTGTCTTGAGCAGACGCCGTGGCCGTCGGAGATGGCGAAGCGACAGGCGCTGGTGCGGGGTTTACCGCATTTGCAGCCGAAGCCGTCGACGATGTTGCGGTGGTTGGAGTGGCCTTGGGTTCGTCACAACCGAGGACGAAAACCAGGGGCACGAGCGCGTAGTGAGCGGGAAACCGAAGCATGTTTCGCGTCGTTACGCGAACGAGCGAAGGGGTCAAGCTTTTGTCGGCGAATGTGCGTCGAGACAAGATGCGCGCATTTCGGAAATATCGGCGCGTACGCGATAAAAAAGTAGGATCTCGCAACGCAGTCGTGGCACGATTGCCATGATGTCACCCGAGCACGAAACTGCCGCTCAAGCCCCGAAACAGCCTGCCGCTGAAGCAGCACCCCAAGCGGGAGCTCAGGCTGCGTCGATGCGATTTGCTTCGATGCCGAAAGATCAGCAGTTCGAGGTATTGGGGGAACTCGTCTCAACCGGGGATTGGGACGGGATCTTGCGCACGCTCGGCGCAAGTGACGATCCGAGCAAGTTGCCACCGAATCTTGGCCTTTTGTGGGCCATTGCGCGTCGCGAAAAATTGAATCCCGACGATCCGAAAGTCGCGGAAGTAACTGCAATGGCGACGCGTTGCACCGCGGCGGTCTTGGGTTTGCACGAGACAAACAGCATTGCGCCGATGCTCGCCAAGCGTCTGCTCCGACGTAATCCCGTTTCATGGACCAAAGCGCCAGCCCCTACGGCGTGGGTTTCGGCATTCATCATGATTGCCGCGTTGGTGGTCGGCAGTGGTATTGGCTGGATTTTATCGGGCGGCCAATCCTTTTTCTTCTTCAAATAAAACCAGCGCGCTCATTTCTCAGGGTTTGTCAAGACTAAGCTCGGCCCGAACATCGGCGACGGTACGCTCGAGAAGCGTGTCGTCGAATGTCGCGCGATAAAGGTTTTGCGATTTTCTTCCGCGTTGGAATGCTTGCCAGGTGCGTCGCGGATTGATGAAAATTCCCGCACCCATTGCGCCGAAATTGAGCACCCAAGCGGCATAATGATCCGCGCACCCCGATGCTATTTCCCAAGCGGCAATTTCCGCCTCACCTCGCAAATCCGTATCGTATTGTGTCAGGATATGGTGCAGATCATGAAAACGCACCGCGCGTTTTCGCCCTTCGGTATTGGGAATGGATACATAAAATGGCCCAATCTTGATCTTCACGCGGGGATCATCGTATCCGCCATTCGGTCCAAATTGATTGACCTCGAAATATCGAGCACGGGCATCGCGCAGAGTTTCGTGAGGTTTCGGATCAAAATGTGTCATGGGTTTGTCTCTCTTAAGAGTTTTCGGCTGGTTGAATGCGTGAATGTGTGGTCGTGGTCAATCCGTTGCATTGCCACGCGTTCGAGGTTGACTCGGCGTGTATCATTTCGCCCAGATCAAAAGACGCACGATTTCTCCATCGAACCGATATCGAGACTTGACGGGAACGTTGTTTGGTTGTTCGGATGTTATGTGGAGGCGCGAGCGATGCGAGGCAAGTGGTTCTTTTCTAGCTTGGGTGGTGTTGTGGTCATGACCGTGGCCCTCTGTACCACCGTTGGGGCTTGTTCGGCTGCGGGAAACAACAATTCCGGGGCCGGTGCTGGTCATTCGAGCGGCAATGGCAGCGGCGGCAATGGCAACAACGGCAACGGAGGCGAAGGCGGAGGCTTCATTCCGGGCTCGTCGAGCGGCGGCATTGGAGGAGGTTCGGCTTGTGCGGCAACCGTCAACAAGGCGGAACAGGTGCCGCTCGGCATGTATCTCATGATTGACAAATCGGGGTCCATGCAAGGCAACAATTGGACCGCGGTCACAAGCGCGCTCAAGACGTTTGTGGACCAACCTTCTGCGGCAGGCATTGGCGTAGGTCTTCAATACTTCCCGCTTGAATCTGGCAATCAATGCGCGGTCATTTTCTGTGCGAATGACGCTGTTTGCGGCGCGGGGTGTGGCCCATGCGTGCCGGCACCACTTCCAGGTTTTCCGGGTACTTGCAGCGGCGCAGGTGGAGGCTCGTGCGACGTAGCAAAGTACGCCAAACCCGCTGTCATCATTCAAAACTTGCCTGGCGTTGCGCCAGTCATCAAGAGTTCGCTCAACATGACCTCGCCAACGGGCGGAACGCCAACTTCCGCGGCATTGGATGGTGCGATTACGTATACAAAGAGCTGGGTGACCATGAATCCCAGTGCGGTGGGTGTCGTGGTTTTTGCAACGGATGGCGAACCGAGCGATTGCGACACGGACTTGGCCGTCATCAATGGAATTGCCGCTGCGGGCCTCAATGGAACGCCTAGCGTCAAGACATACGTGATTGGTGTGGGTGGTTTGTTGACGGCGCTGGATGGAATTGCGGCTGCCGGCGGAACGGGCAAAGCGTATTTGGTCGATACCAATGCCGGCGCACAGGATCAATTCCTCCAAGCGATGAACGAAATTCGCGGTTCCGCGCTGTCTTGCGCGTACTTGATTCCGCAACCACCCAATGGCGAGATGATCAATTACGGCGCCATCAACGTGCAATACACTCCAGATATGGGCAAACCCGAATTGATTCCGCAAGTCAATACCTTGGCTGGATGTCCCACCGACAGCAATGCCTGGTATTACGACAACAAGAGTCCGCCGCAGCAAATTCTGCTGTGCCCGGCGACTTGCGACGCGATTTCGGCCGATGTCAAAGGAAAAGTCGACGTGCTCGTCGGTTGTGACACGATCGTCAAGTAACGCCGGGATGGGTTAAAACCCACCCCGTGCGTACGGGACGAACGGGGCCGAATGTTCTGCGGCAACCTCTTACGCCCGATACCGCGCGTCGTACATGAATGCGCGCTTGGCGGTCGCTTCTTTCCCATCAGGATTACGCACAGCAACGTCCACCATATCGCCGTTCTTGCCCGGCGGTGATTTGATTTCGAGCGATGTCGCCGAGACAAACTTCATTCGACCAACGGCTTTTCCATTCACCAGCACCACCGAATCTGGCGTGAAGTTTTTCCCTTCAATGGAAATTTCCGTGCCGCCATCTACCGTACCTTTGTTTGGCGAAACAGACTCGATCGTCGGCGCCGGCGATGGATCATAACGATACGCGTTTTTCGTGACACTCACGCCCGTATCCCCACGACCAATCTCGACGTCCACAAATCCTGATTGGCGCGATGCCGGCGCGATGGTCTCGATCATGGTCGACCCGCGAACGGCAACATGTTTCGGCGTTTGGCCACCAATACGCAAAAAACAGTTTGCATCGAAGAATTCACCTTCGAGCACAAGGCGCGTACCTCCCACCATCGGCCCATTCCGCGGCGTGACCGAATCGACCCGCGGGCCTGGACGAGATTCGTACGTAAATGCTTCTTCTCGACGAACCACGATGCCGTCTTTGTCAATGAGTTCGACGGCAACGAGTCCTGGTTCGTGGCGCGGCGGCAATTCCACTTCGATTTCTTTGCGCGAACGAGTACGAGAAATACAACGCACTTCGCCAATACGCACCACAGTTTGCCCGTCGAAATTTTCCCCGAGCAAATAAATCAACTGCCCACCTTGGCAATATCCCTTGGCCGGACGAACCTCGATGAGCATCGGCGGGGTTGGTTCCGGATCGTATCGAAATGCCGCTTCTTTCGTCACGACTTGCCCATCGGGATGTTCAATGACGACGTTCACCGGTCCTGCATTTTCCACGCGCGGCGTAATGGCCTCCATCATCGTCGCACTCTTCCAAGTAAACGTCGCTTCGGTACCCCCGAATTTCAACTTGCACCGCGGATGAAAGTCTTGCCCTGTGATGATGATACGTTTGTCACCCGCAACCAATCCGAATGCCGGTGACACGTCGTCGATTTGTGGCGTCGCCAAACGATACGTGTAGATCTCTGGCGCAATCGACAAAAGCCCGTCAGGGTTTGTCACGCGCACTTCGCCGTGAAACAGATCATCTTGCGGTGGCGTCACGAATCGCAAGCGTTTGCTGCTTTCGAAAATGACTTCGGGCGCTCGATTGGCAAAAAACGTTATGCGACAGTCCTTCTCGAAATTGCGCCCTTCGATGACGACTTCCGTTCCTCCACGTGGCGAACCTTCCAGTGGGGAAAACCTTTCAATGACCGGACCTTCCGCGTAGCTGATGTCAATCGCCGCACTTCCTTGCGCACTCTCCACTCGAATCGTGGCCGTTCCTGCAGGTTGCGGAGGCAGCGTAACATCGAGCGAAAATCCATCTTTGCTCGATATGTCCAAACATGGCTTGCCATTCACCGTGACGAGGCAATCTTCATTGAGATTCGCGCCGAACAGGGTAATTCGTCCGCCCGCAATCATCGAAAACTTCGTCGGGCGTGCCGCAGTAATCATGGGCCCAGGTGCGCCAACCATCGGCGGCGGAATCACGGGCGGCTCCGCAGATCCATCGCCAGGTTTTTCATCCCCAACCGGTTTGTCTTCCGCTGGTTTGTCTTGGATAAGCTCCGGCGGAGCCACCAAGGCCGGTTTTTCCACGAGCGCCGGCGGTTCCGCTGGCGTCTCCACGATCGCTGGCGGTTCTGCTGGCGCTTCGACAGGCGCAGGAGGCGGAGCAACGACAGCTTCAACGGGCGCTGGAGGAGCAACTACCAAATTGTCCATGAGCGGCGGCGGCTCCACACGCGCGGGTTGGGCCCGAGGTTCCCAAAGTTCGACATTACGCCCATCAGGATCTACCAGGGCCGCGAACTTGCCCGACGGTCGCTCGACAACAGGACCAAAATCAAAACCATCCTCGCGCATCCGTGATGCAATGGCGTCGAGCCCGTTCACGCGAAACGATAACGCGCACTCACGACGACCATAAGGCAACGGAGCATTCGCCCGATCCACGATGATCCGAGTTGCCTTGCCAGCACTCACCGATTCGTACCGATCGGTTCCTTCGACACGATCGAAGGACAAACCGGCAACGCGCATGTAAAAATCGCTGACCGCGCCTGGATCGCCCGAATAAAGGATGATCTTGTCGAGACCGAACGTAGCCATGGATCCACCTTTCGGCGCGCATGTTACCAGAAGTAGACGTGGTGGGGAAGAATGAACGAATCGAGCGGGCCAACAAGCATCGGTCGCAACTTGCCAGTATGTTCGACGTTCGTTCGCGCAACGCACGGGCATCAACGATGCATCGCTGCCAATCCGTGATGCATTCGCGAGATCGCATTTTGATACGCAACGAGGGTAATCGCGCCGAGAATCACTTCGTCGGACAAACCTTCGCGTCGCAATGCCTCGACGTCACCCGCGCTCATCGCCCACGGTGTTTTCGTGAGTTTTCGCGCGAAATCGACCAGACATCTGTCCGCAGTCTCGCGTGGCGCGATGTCTTTCCAATGCCCATGCGCCGCAAAATCGCAGAGTTCTTCGGCCGCAGCGCGAGCAATCAGGGCCCGAGTCGCCCTACCGAAGGGCAATTCACGTTCGAGGTGCAAACCGCGCCACGGAGCCAGCTTTGCCTCGACAAACGGGGCATGAACGAACTTCGGCAATGTGGACCCATTGACGGAACTATTCCATTCGTCGACAGGGATTCGCGGCAAGGGTTCTCGCGTCTTGTCGACGTTGATGCGCGGCTAAGGCGATTCGTAATCGAATTCGACGCCAGTGCCATCGGCAACGCGGGGAAAATAATTAAAGAATGCGGTGACCAGGATCGCCTGTTCGATAGCGGCGTCGGAAATATTTTCTTGGCGTAAACGCCCAATATCGGAAGCATTGACCGCCCAAGGCACTTCTGTCAATACGTGGGCAAACCCCGCAAGCGCTCGCTCTCGCGACGTCCCTCGCAATTCGTTTTGCCCGACAACCACGTCCACGGCTAGGTCTTCATGACCCGAAGCGACACGCAGAAACTCTGCGTGAGCAGACGTTCAATAAAAACACCCATTGGTGCGTGAAGCCGATGCCGCCAGCAATTCTCGTTCAGCCCAGGTCAATGCATCGTGCGCGAAATAGGACGAAGATGCAGCAAACGTTGCTCCCATGAGCTCTGGATCAAGGCTGTGCGCGCGAATGATCCCCGCCGGACCTCCGTGCGGCGCACGATAACAGTCGGGTATTGGTCGCGAAGCCATCGCCTCGTAGACTTTGCGTAGTCGTTCCCCCGCATCCGCAAATCCAATCATTCGAATGTACGACATGGTCGACTCGTACCACGACCGCGGATCGGCATTCAAGAACGATTTCTTCCTCTTGACGCGGGCTTGCGAATTTGATTCTTTACCCGCGATGTCATCCTCCGCCGGTATCGTTTATCTCCCAACCCTCGAGAAACTACGTAGCGCCGTCACGGTCGAAGAAGAATTTCCTTCCGGCGAACCGATCCAAAGCGAACCTTTGGCCATGCTCGTCGTGCAAGCCGCGTTGGTTCGCCGCACGAGCTGGACGGAGGAGGTATTTGGCGCGCCCGGCCATTTGCAACGTGGCGAGCCGCCCCCGCCTGTCGATGACGAACCTCGGCACCATGTTCGGATTGACGAACGTTTGGGTGGAGGCATGTGTTTGGCGTGCATGGATCGTCCTGGATTTCGCAAGTGCCGCGTCTGTGCAGGTCGGGGCCGCATCATGAACGACACTCTGATTTGCTCGTGTAAAGCTGGGTGGATCCCGTGCGCAAACTGTGGCGGAACCGCACAAACCGACAAGGTTCGATTGCGATATTATTCAGACAAACCTGCCTACGTGAACGAAGCGTACATGCCAACGCACATCGCGCAGAACCCGTCTTTGTTCAAGCTCGAAACGTTTCTGGAGAACGACTTGAATCTGCTCACTACGCCGCCCGAAGTATTGCGTTGCCATGATTTGACGGGGGAGGTTGCGGGAACGGCCTACCGCGGTGGGCAAAAGAAACTACGTCCGCAATTCCATGGTCATGATTTTGGAGATGCTATCGAGCAAGCTTTGGCCGGATTGGCTGCTGCCGGTGCGGGCGCAAACGTCATGCGTTATCAAGTGCGCGCGTATGCTTGGCCATTTCTTCGATTGCGTTGGGCCGATGAACGTGATTGGGTTACGTATGTCGATCGATCGGGCAACGTGCGGGCATTCAAAGGCCGACTGCCCTGGGAATAACGTGTTCTGTCAATCTTACAGTTGAAAATCAAAGGCAATCCTTCATGAATGACCCACACAATACGGATGGCTGGCATTTTATTGGCCAACATAGCGTTCGATTCAACCCACCGGACGTATTTATCACGCGCTTGGTTGGCGACGTCTCCCTCGAACAGAACATCGAGGCTCAGGAGTGGCTTCAACAAATTGAGGTGCCTGCAGCGGGTTTTTATTCGATGGTCGACGTGGCACACATCGGACGGCAAGATCCCCAACTGATGAAATCATCAGATAAGGTTCAACCGAAACAATTCTGCCGCGCGATGATTTTTTACAATGCCCGATTTCATCAACGCACGCTCGTCAATGTTTTTGTACGCGTTGCCAAAGTCTTTGATCACCCACTCGCAAAAACCCCCATCCATATGTTCGGTTCCGAAGAAGAAGCGCACGCGTGGGTTGATGAAGATCGCAAGAAAACACCGTAACGACGGCTCGAACGCTTGAAACATCTCTGACATCGACCATCGACCTGAGTCGAACTGCAAAACCTCAGCGGAACGTCTTCCCATCGCCTCGACCTTCAAGTATGGTCGCCGCAATGGTCGATCCGATTCGTTTCGAGGCTGCGTCGAACCGCTTCCGCGTTTTCTTCGACGAACTGCACCGCATCTTTCTCGAACGCGATGATTTGCTTCTGCAACTCGCCCTCGCCCTCTTGTCCCGCGAACACTTGCTCGTCACCGGGCCTCCGGGCACTGCAAAAAGCCAACTGGCATCGACCGTTTTTGGACGTATTCTCGATGAAGAAACCGGGCAACCCAGTGTTTACGCCCGACAAATCGGCGAAAGCACCGTGCAAACGGATTTGATCGGGCCGATCGATTTCAAAACGCTCATGGAAACCGGCCGCACCGAGCATTTCACGGACGAAGGCATGCTCGGCTCGGTCCACGCCTTTCTCGACGAAATATTCGACGGCCGCGATATGCTTTTGCGTTCGGCGCTCAACGTATTACATGAGCGCGAAGTCAAGCAAGGTGGTCGCGTCAAACGCGGGCGCATCGAATGTGCGCTCATGACGACGAATCGGTATATTGCGGATGTCCTCGAAGGTTCGCGCGAAACATTGCTTGCGTTCGTCGACCGTATTGCGTTTGTCGCTTTCGTCCCGAGAAGTTTCGCCGATCCGGGTCGTTTGGGATTGGTCTTGCGTAGACACGTGGGTGGGTCCGGACGAACTCTTTTCGAATCCACATTGAGCATCCAGGATTTGGATTGTTTGCAGCAAGCCGTCGACGACGTGTATGTTTCGGATCCCGTTTGTGATGGTTTGGCGCAATTCTTGGATCGTTTCGATCGTGAACTGAATGCCGCCGTACGCGCCGATCCGCAATTCGTGCCGACGCGATACATCTCCACACGAACGGCTGTGCGCAGTGGGCGCGTCTTGCGCGCTGCGGTCATTGCCGACCGCATCTTGCATAGTCCCAAACGGCCGCTCGAGGTTTTACCGGGCGATTTCAAGTGGCTCCGGTTTCATCTTTTGCTTTGCGGCCCCTCGCCGTCGGATGTGGAATCGCTTTTGGGCCGAGAAACCGATCCGAACGAACGCCGGCAACTGGAAATCGTGCGGTCGGAGCGTTCCATTTTCGATACGTGTTTGCACCAAATGCCCGTCATCGTGGTCAAACCGCGAACGACGGACACACAAGTCAAGCCATCGGCGGTGTCTGTCCCGACAAAATCATTTGTAGACAAACCCAACATACCAGCCGCGGACAAACCTCGGGCCTTGGTCGACAAAGCCACCGCATCCGCTGACGTGCCAACGGTATTGAATGCCGTTCGCGACCTGGCCACCTTGGCGCGGGAAGGCTCGGTTGACGCGGCGCGACTACCGGCATTGATGTCCGAATTGACCTCGGCCTTGGGCGCAATGGTTTTACGTCGAGGCCTCTTGGCGGGCGCAACGAATGATCGTGGAGGCATAACCGATGTCGCGCGAAGCGTCATGAAGCACGCGGCGGAAATCGACGATGGAACGAATGCGACGCGAACGTTTGCGCGTTGGCTTCGTGGTCGCGCCCTGCTGATGGTCGACGAAGCGGCGGGACATGCCGCAGGAGCGTCTTCGACCGATTTGATTGCATCGATCGTCGATGATGCGGGAGAAGCTCAAAAACGAGCCGAAGCGCGACTCGTGGCCCTGGAAGAATTGGAAAACTTGCGGCGAGAATTGTTGGCGCAAGGTGCCGTCCATGAAACAGGCGAGGAAAACGTTTGGCGTCAGGCCGCCCTCACTGCCGAAGACGATATCGCGATATTGCTGGACATTTCGTTTCGCGCGGTCGTTTCTCGCGCGCTCAAGAGCGGACGATCACGTGTGCTCACGGAAATCTTGGCAGCCATCGCGCCGGAGCTCGATCGAATCGAGGCCATGGCAAAACGCATCAGTGTTTTACGAGGCGAACCCTCGGCATTAAAAGCGAAAGTCGCCGGACGGCGTATTGGTCCGCTGGTCGAAACCGTGTTTGCTGATTTCGACGCGACCGATCGGAGTGCCTTGGTGCGCGAAGTGGATTCATTGGCGCGTCTTTTGCGCAAAGCCGGACTCGAAAGCGCCATTTCACCAGAAAACTTCTTGGGCTGGACTGCTGAAGCTCTTCTCCGTGGCGACATGAGGAAGTCTTCCAAATTGTCCGAACCTGATTTCGACGGTTATCATCGATTGCGCGCCGCGGAACAACGCGTATCGTCTGCATATACCCTGGCCGAGGTGTCGCTGCTCGCCATACCGGTGATGTTCAAGGATTTGACGAATCCTACGGAAGCTGCACGCGCGATTGCGACCATGTGCGAGAAGCTCCCGGAGTCCATTCAAGAACGTGTGGTGGCGGGAGACTTGGCACGTATTTCGCGCGCGCTCGATTTCTTGGAAAAGTTCTGGGACCACTTGCAAGCCAAAGGAACCGATACGGAAAGTCGATTGCGCAGCATTGTCGAGTCGCGATTCTTCGATATCGTGTGGGACGATTCCGCGCTCACTCGGTTTGCCCTCGAAGCACGGCTCATTGCGGATGTTTTTCCACAGCAAGAATCGACTGTCGTGGCCGTACGTGAACGCATTGAAGCTTTTGATCAGAAAACGCGTAATGTGGTCACGGAATTGTTCCAGAGCCGTTCGGATGCGCAATGGTCGAATTCCTTGCGATCGAAATAAACCATGACCAATCAGCGGCTCGATGAAATCGCAACAAGGATCGAAGGGCTCGTCGCCGGTCCCGAAGGCGTTCGCGCACCGCTCACTCGCTTTGTAAAACCTCTGCTCAAAGCGATTGGGTATCGGCCCAAGCTGAAAACAGAGAAAATCACGGCATTGCTCGATTTGTTGCGAACCCCGAAAACCGCGCATCTCGATTGGCGCCGCGTGGAGAAACGATACGACGACGCCGTTGATGAACTCGAGAACAACATCACAGGGCTCGAGCGGACGTTGGTGGTTTATGGACGCGTGCCTTTGGCGCACGCGGCATGGGTGCGGCGACTTTATGAAGTGACGGTGCGGGCTTCACGCGCTGCATTGGACGAGAAAAACGAAGCTGCGCGACGAGTAGCCGCGGCCATTGAAAGCGTGCGTATTGCTGCACCTTTGGCGATTGTACCACGACCTACACCTGGACAAACACCTGGCCAGAACGCTGTCAAGGGTCCGGACAAACCGGCGGAAGGAGAATCGACGGCGGAGTCTTTGGACAAACCTGGCACGCCCGAAGAAGAACGGATTACCGAAGCTCAGCTTTTGGCCATTGATCATTTGTTGGAATCGGCGCGAGGTGAAACGGAATTTTTGGCTCGTCGGCGGCGTCTTTTGGAAGCAGGGCGCAAGTTGTTGCTGGATGCTGCCGCTGCTTTGCCCCTGGCGCACGATGGCGTCGAAGTGCGACGCAAGCATTTTGCGGCGGAAATCGCGCATATTGATCGATTGGAAGCGGCTGGTTTGTCGCCGCATAAAGGTTTGTTGCACCAAGCCAAAGAAGCCTTGGCAATGGGTCAAAGGCAACGCCTGCACGCGGCGCTCGTGGCGCTCGACGGCGCATCGTTGTCGGTGGGCGACGAAAAAAGCGTCGGGCTCACGCGAAAAGCGCTCGACCAATTGGGTGCGGGTGACGGTGAACCGTCTATGCCCGACAAACTCCGCTCGTTGCGAAGGTCGAGCGAAGAAATGTTCGGCGCCGCCGCCATGCAAGCGATATCCGAGGGATACACGCAAGCGCGGAAAACACAAAAACGCCCGGTGAAAGGCGAATCCGCAGAAGAAAAATCGTATCGCTTGTTGGCGCTCGAATGGCTGGCCCCGGAAAAGGAGCACGAGATACACGCAGCGCTGTGTGCGATTGACGGAGCTGTAGATGTGGGTGTGCCTTTGGCGCCCATGCGAGTAACCGAATCGGAAACGTTTGTCCGAGTCGTACGACATCCAACGCCGGACATGATCTTGATGCCCGCGCGAGACATCACGGACATTCCGTCGGCGGTCATTGAAGACCCAAGAACGATTATTTTTGCTTTGGCTGAAGGGCGCCTCTTGGCGCGTAGGTTTGTCGCGACGGAAGTCAAGAAACGAACGCGTACGCATCTCGTTGGAGAAGCCCGCATTTATGTGCTCGATGGGTCGAGTTCGATGTTGGAGGACGGGAAAAACGGGGCTCGTGCGCGGGTACGTGATGCGATTTTGCTTGGTGAGCTGGGGACGCTGGCACGGCGTTATGCCGAAGGCAATCGCCAGGTTCGCGTAACGCTGCATTATCGATATTTTACAAAGAAAATCCATCCGGTCATCAAAGTTGATGACGGCAATTCGGCTTTTGCGGCCATGACCAACGTCGCGGAAAAAGTTTGGCGCGGTGGTACGGACATCGAAAATGCGCTTCTTGCGAGTTTCGAGACGATTCGCGAGGCGAAAGAGGCGGATCCCGATTTGGCACGGGCACAAATCGTGCTGGTTACCGATGGCGACGCTGTCGTTCGTGAGGAAGTCATCTCGAAGGCTCGGGAACAGGTCGGTGATGTGCCCATTGCCGTGAGCGTTGTGGCGCTGGGATTGGAAAATCCTGCATTGAAAGAAATCGTCGCGCGTCAGCGTTCGCGAGGTGAACGCGCTTTTTATCATTACTTGGACGATAACGCGCTCGTGGAAATGTGCGAGGGGAAAACATTTTCAGGGCCTTCGATTCATGTCGAAGAAGACGTTCGAGACAAGGGTTTGTCGCTGGACGCGCGCGTTGCGAAATTGCGTGCCGAGCTGGGAGGACTCGTCGACGAATTGGATGGTCTGGCCAAACAGCGACATGTCGCGGCCGTGGAAGCGGCTCTCGCGGATGCTGACGCGCATGCGGAGAAAACAAAAGCCGAAGCTGAATTGGGAATCGTCGGGGATGCATCCATGTCCGGTGAAGGTCAACGGGCGCTGCGGGAAGCGGCAGATCGGGACCGGAGGCACCTCGAACAACGTTTCGCCAAATGGTTTCCCAAGATAAACGTCGTTCCTCAAAAGGGCGAAGAAAAACCCGTCGCCTCGTCCGATGCTGAAGCGGTCATTTTGGTGCTCTCCACCATTGCCGAAGTCGTGAGCGAATTGAGCGGTACGGATTTGGGAAGGAAAGCGGATGCAATCGAATTGCTCGAGCGGCTCCTACCGGATGCATTGCTCACGCCATCGAAATGGTTTTTTGTGCTGAAGCATGAATCTTCAGCGGTGGCGGTAGCGATGGATTCGGTGTGGGGCGCCTGCGAAGGACGGCAGTGATTTACTGTTTCGGTACTTCCGATACCTATCGAAATACACTACGATGATCGTTCAACCTTGCGCCGAGGGACGCGTGGGCCGCTTCAACGAGCCCAGCGCCCTTCTCGAGGAGGCTCTCCATGCGCCGATCGATTCTTGCCCTTTCTCGCACCGTGTGTCTTCGTGGTTTGGCCGTCGTGGCTCCATGTGTCCTTTCATGTAGCCAGCCCGCGGAACTCGTAAAACCCCCGGTGGATGGCGTTTGTGCGACCCAGCCCGCGGCATTCGAAGTCGGGGATCCCAATGGCCACGCCGATCCATTTGGGGCAAAAGCCGCGGGTCAAGCGCGCGCGGGTCGCATTGCATCCTTGGACGGAATTGCGCAACCGGCTCACGGGCGGCAACATATCGATGTTGGCGATTTCGTGCTCGCTAATGACAAAATTGCCGTTTACATCGAAGACAAGGGTATCAGCGACGGGTATGCCCGTTTCGGGGGCGAAATTCTCGGCATTGACGCCATTGGCGACAATGGAAAACCGCGGGGCTTGTCGAGGTATGTCGAAACCTTGACCGGGTTGTCCATTGAAATGATCAACCCAACGAGCATTACCGTACTTTCTGACGGCTCGAAGGGTGATGAAGCAATTGTGCGGGTCGTCGGAAAATTGGAAGGAATTCCTTTCATGCAGGGCCCGCTGTCGAATTTGTTTCCGCATCGCTTCGGTCTCGATGCCGTCTACGATTTCGTTTTGCGCCCTGGCGAAGAGCGCGTGACAATGCGTGTCGGGGTCATCAATCCGACCGCCGAAGATGTGAACTTCGGCAATGAAGTCGCATCGGACGAACTGTTTGGGTTTTTCCAGTACAGTCAATCACAAACGGTCACGCGTGAATTCGGGTATGGCGAACCCAAAGGCCAAGTCGATTACGTGGCTTTCGATAGCGGGCCATGGAATTTCGCGTTTCGCATGCCTGGCGAAAAATTCACGTATGGCTTGAGCGTCAGCGGCTTCTCGCTCTTTTATGGTCCCGGGTTCCTCGCCCCAGCCTGTTCGCAAACGCTTATGGATCGCGCGGAAATCGTCGCCGGAGGTCCCGATTACGATGGCCTCATGGAAGCCATGCGCCGCGTTGCCAAAGAAACACCTTATCGCGAAGTCAAAGGCAAAGTCACCAGCAGCACCGGCGAAAGCGTCGCGGACGCGTGGGTGCACGTGGTCGATGCCAAAGGTGAATACCAAACTCGAACGCGAACCGGTGCCGACGGAGCCTTCACGGTGCACGTGCGTCCAGACGAACCAATGACGATCGTACCGCAAAAGCGCGGATTTGCGACTCATCCCGGCTTTGGCATTACGGCGCAAGAAACCGATGTAACAATTCCGCTCGATGCCCACGGTTCGATTCACGTCTTAGCCAAAGACAAGGGCTCAAATGAAGCTTTGCCGGTACGCGTGCAAGTCATTCCGGCCATGCCGGAGAGCGAAACGCCAGCCATGTTTGGCGTGGAAGACGAAAAGAATGGTCGATTGCATCAATTGTTCGTGATGAATGGCGATGCGACGATCACGGTACCGCCGGGAACCCATCGCGTGATTGTGTCCCGCGGATACGAATGGGAAATTCTGGATACGGAAATCACAGTGATGCCTGGCGAAACGACGAATGTCGATGCGATACTCGAGCATTCGGTGGATTCCACGGGATACATGTGCGCTGATTTTCACATTCATTCGGCATTGTCAGCCGATTCGAATGACCCGATCGATTTCAAGGTGCGTGGTGCCATTGCCGACGGGCTCGAAATTCCTATTTCGAGCGAACACGAATGGGTACTCGATTTCGGGCCCGTCGTAGAAAAAATGGGCATGACGAAATGGGCCTTTGGCATGGCATCGGAAGAATTGACGACCTTTACCTGGGGCCATTTCGGGGTCGTACCGATGACACCCGATCAAAAGAAAGCCAACAATGGCGCTGTGGACTGGGTGGGCAAAGATCCGAAAGATGTATTCGCACTCGTCCGAGCTTTACCGGACAATCCCGTGCTCATTGTGAATCATCCAAGCGGCAGTGGGTTTGGCGCGTACTTCAGCGCCGCCAAGTTCGATCGCAATACGGGCACCGGGAAAAAGGACTTCTGGAGCGACGATTTCGATGCCATCGAGGTCTTCAATGATTCGGACTTCGAAGCCAATCGCGAAGAATCGATTGCTGACTGGTTTGCCATGCTCAACTTTGGGCTGAAATATTGGGCCGTGGGAAGTTCGGATAGCCATACGCTACGTTCGAGCCCCATCGGGTATCCCCGCACATGCATGAATTTCGGGCACGATGACCCGCAAAAACTCAGCAAAACCATCGTGCGTGACAAAGTGGCGAACGGCCCGCCCCTCATCTCTGGCGGCTTGTTCATGACGGTTTCCGGGCCGAATGGTGAAGAACCGGGCCAAGTGGTCAAGACTGCTGCCGACGGAACAGCCGTCTTTACGGTCACTGTGCAAGCAGCAAGCTACATTGATGCGACGAAGCTCGAAGTTCTCGTGAATGGAGAATCAAAGTCAGTGGAAGACTTGTTGCCGATGGGCGCCGGAACGGGAAAGAAATTCGTGAATCAAGTCACGGTCACGTTGGATCCAGCAAAACAAGGCAATTGGGTGGTGTTTCACGCCAAAGGTGAAAAGGACTTGGCGCCGCTTCATCCCGGACGTCGACCCTTTGCCGCAACGAATCCGTTTTTCCTAGAAAAACCGTGAGCGTACATCTTCACGCCTACGACTTGCGTTTCTTCCGCGTTTCCTGAGCCGCCTCGTCCGCCTCGGCTTCCGCAATCGCATCATCCATTTCGGATTTTTTCGCCCCCGCTCGACCACCTGATTTCAATCGCTTGGGTTTACTCTCGATAGAATCGAGATCGAGCGGGCTCACGAAAATATGGCCGGTCTGCGCGTCGTAATCAATGACGACGACTTCTTTTCCCATCGGAATGGCGGATTCCGATTCGTGAATACGACAAATCACGTGCATGAATCGTCCAGCGCGATCCGTGATTCGAATCTCGCCAAATTCGCTCGTCACTTGACTCGAAATCACCGTACCCGTCGAACCAACGAGATCTTTGCGACTCGACGCTTCTTCGTGTTCGCCGGAGAGCGCTCGCCCCAACACGCGTGTGAGTGTCCGCGTGAGCATATAGGCAATGACGAGCGCCACGGGGATCGAATAACTGATCGAATTTGTGGAAAGTAATCCGCGAGGTGCAAGAAGGAGCGAATTGATCGCAAGGCCGGCAATTCCGAACGAAATGGCAAACGCTTGCCACAAGGTCGAAAACGGAACACGGCCAACGCCCAGATCAAAGAGGAGTTTTTCGCCAAAACCACTCTGATCTTCGTGATCGGCGTCGTGATCGGCGTCGTGATCGGCATCGGCATCAGCGTCGGCATCAGCGTCGACGTCGTGATCCGCATCTGCATCGACATCGTGGTCCGCGTCATTGTCGGCGTCACCAACGAGCAGCCCCAACACGCCGGTCATTTGCAAAAATGCGAAAATCACAGCGATTGTGAACGCAATGATGTAGGGCAGGTTCGCCCAGACAAACAGCGAGGATAAAGCGTTCACGACGATTTCTCGATGCGGGAGGGAAACATGATGGTTCGAGAGAGAGGATATCAGAAAATGGCTCGCATGGACGAGCCATTTCGTGAATGACGTGGCGACGAATCAGGCGAGCATGCCTGGGAATTCGTCGGACATTTCTTTGATGAGGTCGTCTCGACCGACGCTTTGCCAAGCAGTTCGCGCATCGGCAAGGTGTGTTTTGAACACGTCGGGATCACCGGCGACTTGGGCGAGGCGATAATGCGTCCAGCCCAAAGAATATCCGTCTTTGAGCTGCGTAAAGAGAAAGAGTGCCTGCTCGTAGTTATCACGAGCGGTATCTTGATCCATACGTGTGAGAGCAATGTCGCCCAGGCTTTGAATGCAATTGGCCATGCCGTATTTTTCGTCAGCGGCACGCAGAAGAGGCAATGCGGCATGATAATACGCCTGCGCGTCCTCGATTTCGCTCGAAGCCATTGCAACGTCGCCAAGCGCCGCCATACAAGCCCCTTCACCCAGCTTGTCTCCCATGGTTTTGCGTAAGGGGAGTTCTTTTTGGTAAAACGATGTTGCAGCCGAGTGTTGTGCTCGTGCAAAAGCGATATCGCCCAGGTTGTGCAGACATTCGGCTTGAGCTGCGTGATCGCCCAATTCTTCGAGTGTTGGCCCGATTTCTTCGTAAATCACGCGCGCATCTTCGTGTTCGTTGGAATTGAACGCGGCATCGGCGATGCCTTTGCGGCACAACGTAGCTTCATTCTTTTCCCCAACGGCTTCGAACAACGCCAGGGCAGCTTGGAATTGCTTCCGAGATTCTGCGAAATCACTTTGTTGGGCTGCCAATTCAGCAAGACTCTTGACGACCGTCGCTTCGCCGAACTTATCCAGAATGCTCTTGTACGCCGGAATTGCGTCCGAAAAACGAGCCCGGGCATCTTCGACGTCGCCTCGCTCGAGAGCTAAATCGCCGAGACGCACGAGACACGCGGCGATGCTGAGACCCGCGTGCGCTTGTCCAAAAAGCGGCAATGCCTCAACGAACCATTTACGCGCTTCATCACTTTGATGACGAGCTAGAGCAATATCGCCGAGCGCTTGCGTACATTCCGCTTCGCCAAGTTTGTCGCCATTTTGTTGGGCCGACTCACGAGCTTTCTCGACGACTTTTGGCGTGCAATGCCCCGACGAACCAATGAACGTGGCAATGGCAACCGCCGCATCGATGGCTGCGATGCGATGTGGCCCAGAAAAACCACGCAAAATCATTTCCTCGATATTGTCGCTATCTTGTGCCAATCGAGCTTCGGAAGATTCCGCATCGGGCCAACCGACTTTGGGCCCATGCGCCAACGCAATCGACGTGTAATGGTACGTGGCTCGCGTAACGTCTTCCTCGAAAATCGTAGAAACATCAACGCCGTCGCGAACTGCACGACGCAATCGAATACGCCCCGCTGCATTCGTGACGAGCCCCGACGCAGCCAATGCCGCAATTCCTTCCGCACCAAGCGTCGATGGCAATGCCGCGCTGTCCTCAGAACCCACACCGTTGGGCAATATCGCCAAAAGTGGAAGCGCTCGCTGAAACGCTTCCGCGAACGCTGGCTTCGATGCAGATTCCTCGAGATTCGCAAGATTCACCAACCGCACCCCTTCCAACGAAATGTGCGCTTCCCTACTGGTCATTGCAATGACCACTCCGGCGATACTTCCGAGTTCGGCCAACAAAGCTTGGGCGGACGGCGCATTGGCGAAGGCGACATCCACATCATCGAGAACCACGATGGCTGGAGCTCGACGCAACGCTTCGACGATACGCGTGCGCAAAGGAGCCTGGGGTGCGGTGTTGAGCGCACGGGAAATCGCGACGAGGACGCCTTGTTCGTCTCGGACGGTGTCGAGGTGAACAAGGTACCGACGACCTCGGAATCGTTCGACGACGGTCGGAGCATGGAGCAATCCAAGAGCGAGTGCTGTTTTTCCGGTACTTGCAGGTCCCACCAGGCATGTTGGCGAAGGTTTGTCCGATAGCGTATGCGCTACGAGATCCGCGAGCAGTTCCGCGCGACCAGACAACGGCCCAACCTCGGGAAGTTCGGCCCCAGCAACCTGCTTGCCGTCCACGAGAAGATGTTCGTTCTGAGCAACGAGAACACTATGCGTGCTCGCGAGTTTGTCCAGCAACACCTTGCTCTCGGCGTTCTCGACGAGGATGCCAATCTTGGCCGGACCATCGGTGCCACGCGCAATTCGGCGCACCAAACTGGGGAAACACCGATTGACGAAAGCATCGATGTCAGAGTCACGCGTGAGGATTTGCGAAAGCAGCCGATTCAATCCGGCTTTGGAGGGGACCATGCGCCGAGTTTCGCCTCGAGTCGCGGGCCGTACAAGACTCGTCGTGGAATGTTCGTAACATCGCCGACTCCTCCCCCTGCGGAAGTCGAATTGTATTTTTTGGCACTCACACAGCTCGGTAACGACTCGAATTGACGATCAAGGGCATTCGCCAACGTAGAGACGGGGAAGTTCGCGGATCCTGAGCGTTGAAGACGGTGGGACTTTAGGTCGACAAGGTGACTTTCGATGTCAGAGTGGTCCGGGCCGCGCGCGTGCTGGTCCGCCCCCCCCAACCGGTGCGCCGTGCGGCTTTTTTGTCTTGCATGATCCCGCGCTGCTCGCTTTTCGACGCCACGTGAGCCTGGTAGGGCCTGGGCATGGTGCAAAGCGAGCTTGTGTTGGTGGAACGAACTGGGGCCATCGCGACGATCACGATCAATCGTCCTGACAAACTGAACGCGCTCAATGCGCGCGTGGTCGCAGATTTGGGTCAGGTGTTTGGTGCTCTTGCGGGATCGAACGACCCCGAGCCTGTGCGCGTGGCTATCTTGACGGGGACAGGCAAAGCGTTTGTCGCGGGTGGGGACATTGGCGAGATGGCGTCGATGACGCCGGTCGAAGCGAAACGATTTGCCGATGCTGGTCAGCGACTATGTCACTTGATCGAGTCGTTGCCGTTTGTCGTCATCGCAGCGGTGAACGGGTTTGCCTTGGGTGGCGGATGTGAACTCGCGCTGTCGTGTGACTTCATCTACGCCGCAGAGAACGCGAAGCTCGGTCAACCCGAAGTGAACCTGGGTGTGATTCCAGGGTTTGGCGGAACGCAACGGCTCATGCGACGTGTCGGCATCGCCAAAGCGCGCGAGTTGATCTACACGGGCGACATGATCACGGCTCAGCAAGCGCTCGAGATGGGACTCGTGAACGCTGTTTGTCCTGGCGCAGATCTGCTCTCGCGTGTCCGTGATGTGGCGCAGAAAATTGCTTCGCGTGGACCATTGGCCGTCGCGGCTGCCAAGCGCGTGATGTTGCACGGCGAGACGCTCGACATGGCGAGTGCTTGTGAGCTCGAAACGCAAGCGTTTGCAGTGTTGTTTGGGTCGGAGGATCAGCGTGGAGGCATGAAGGCGTTCATCGAGAAATCGAAGCCGGTTTTTCAAGGACGTTGAGTTGTTTGTCCTAGCGAACCGAACACCGATTGTTTGTCACGTACGAACGACTTTCTGCCCTTTGTCGTCGTAGTCGTAGAAGCCTCGTTTCGACTTCTTGCCAAGCCATCCGGCAGCCACGAGGTTCCGAAGGATCGATGCGGGACGGTACTTGTCGTCGCCGATGTCGCGATGCAGGACTTCGGCGATGGCAAGCACGGTATCGAGACCGATCAAGTCCGCAAGTTCGAGCGGACCCATCGGATGGTTGAGACCGAGGCGCGCACCTGCGTCGATGTCTTCAGCGCTGCCCACACCTTCTTGCAACGTGAAGCATGCTTCGTTGAGGAACGGGATGAGCATGCGGTTGACGAGGAAGCCGGGTCTGTCTTCTGAAACGATGACGGTTTTACCAAGTCGAACCGAGAGTTCCCGAACGGTTTCGAAGGTGCTCGGATCCGTTTGCACACCGCGCACGATTTCGACGAGTTTCATGAGCGGTACAGGGTTCATGAAATGCATGCCGATGACGCGATTCGGGCGCGATGTTGCAGCAGCCAAACGCGTGATCGAAATCGATGACGTGTTGGATGCGAGGATTGCATCCTTGGGCAATGCTGCGTCGGTCGCTCGAAACAGTTGCAGCTTGAGGTCGACGTTTTCGGTGGCGGCTTCGACTGCAATGTCAACAGAGGAAAATTCGGAAACGGATCCGGCCGGCGTGATTCGCCCGACCAAAGCATTCACCTCATCCTGCGAGATCTTTCCTTTCTCTGCTTGTTTGCCCAAAATTGCGGCGATTTGAGCTTTGCCCTTGTTGGCAAGTTCGAGTGTGGCGTCGCAAAGGACGACTTCGACACCCGCGGCAGCGGCAACCTGTGCGATCCCGCGCCCCATCTGCCCGGCGCCGAGGACACCCATACGTTTGACCGAGGAAGCGTTCATGATCCGGCTTGATAACCCAAGGTCACGCCGCGTGGAACCGCGGTGGATGGGTCCAAGGTCGGGATACTGAACGGGCGAACTTTGTCGCTTGCCGCGGCGTCACGTTCGCAGATCGGAGACGGAACCTTGAAACGGTAGTCCGCTACGGCGTAGAGTCGCCCCGCGTCAAAAAACAATCCGAGGTGACTTCATCCGACGATCATGGCGGGTGAAGTGCGAGCTGTCTGGTCATCGTGTCAACGTCCGAATTCAAGTGCACGACATCGTTGTCGTGGGCGGGAAGACGGAGGGCGGCAGGATGCCCCGCACCGTCCAACGAGCTGCGGTGCAGGGTGACCGGCTGATCGTGTCGATGAGCTTCGCGGACCGGGGTAACGATGAGCGTTGAGAAAATTCGCATGGCCCTTGGGGTCTTGCAGTCAGATCCCGAGAACGAGGCGGCCTGGAACGATCTTGCAGAGGCCGTAACTGCCCCTGATACGTCGAGCGACGACGTTGAACGTTTGCTGGGTCTCGCACGGGCCAAGCAAGAACAGCGACGAGAATGGGGAGCCGTCGCAAAGCTTCTCGAACTCGAGATGTCCTTCGCTATAGGCACGCCTGTCGAAGCGCCGATGCAATCCGAGCTCGCGCGCATCTACCAGGACGAACTCATCGACGTCGACAAGGCGCTCGCTGCGTATCGCCGACTGCTCGAACTTCAACCGGACGATGAATCCGGCAATGAAGCTGTCGAAGCAGATGAGGCCAAACGTGCCAAGTGGAGCGAGATCGTCGAGCGCTACGTCGCCGAATCTGAAAGTGCCGACACTCCGGCCTTCAAGAGTTCGTTGCTCGTGAGCGCTGCCGATGTCGCGTTCCGTTATGGGCGCGATGAAGCTCGCGAACGTGTCGCCGAGTTGCTCGATCTGGCACTGGCGCTCGATCCGAAAAACGGTCGTGCCGCACGGTTGCTCGAAGTGTCGAGTGCCAAAGCGAACGATTGGGACGGTGTCGCCCGCGCTCTCACGATCACGTTGCGCGAAGGTGCAACGAAAGAAGATCGCATCGCCGCAGGACTTCGTCTCGGCCGCGTCGCATCCACCAAGCTCGAAGATCAAGCAAAGTCTCGCGACGCCTACGCGCAGGTGCTCGATCTACAACCCGGTCAACCCGATGCGTTGTCGTACCTCGCCGAACTGTTTTCCAAGGGAGAACAGTGGGACGAACTCGTCGCGCTCTACGAGGATCAACTCAAGGGTGGCGGGGTCAAACCCGGCGATGAACTTGGCGTGCTGATTCAGATCGCGATGGTGCACTGGCGCATGCGCAGTCAGCCGCAAGCCGCTGAACCGTATTTCGATCGGGTTCGTCGTACCGATCCGACGCACGCGGGCATGTTGTCGTTTTTCCGGGAACACCTCCTGGCGAAGGGCGACAAGGCTCGTCTGTATGCAATTCTGACAGACGCCCAACGCGCACTTCCGGACGGTCAAGACAAACGAGCCATCGCTTCGGAATTGGCCAAGTTGGCGGAGTCGACAGAAAACGCGCACAAGGCGATCGACCAGTACAAAAACATTCTGCGTACCGATCCGGATAATCGCGATGCGCGTGATGCGCTCAAGCGTTTGTACATGCAAACCGAGGGCTACAACGCTCTCGTGGAGCTCTACCGACAAGAGCTCGAGCGTACGCCGGCGACGGAGACGCAAGCGCGTGCTCAGATCTTGCGCGACATCGCGTCGATCTACCGAGATCGAGCGAAGAACGATGCCGCACTCGTAACGGTGTTGACGCAGATCGTTCAGATTGACGAACGCGACATCGATGCCGTGCGCGAGCTCGTGCGGATCTACGAAGGCCTCGGACGCTGGCGCGATTTGCTGGCGTACCAGCAAAAGCTTGCCGAGTTGTCGAACGATCCGGATGAGAAAGCGACGCTCTACCGCGCAGTTGCTCGCCGCTGGATTGATCAGTTCTCGAACGTGCAGAACGCAGTGTCTGCGTACGAAGCGTTGCTCGAAGTCGAACCGAGTGATGACGAAGCGCAGCAAAAGCTGAAGGAGCTGTACCTCAAGCGTCGTTCGTGGCCGCAGTTGTACTCGTTGTACGAGAAGCAGCTTCCGAGCTCGGAAGGTGCAGCGCGTATCGAACTGTTGACCGAGATGGCGAAACTCGCCGCAGAACGTCTCGATCGCGGTGCCGACGCCATCCTGCACTACAAGGCGATCCTCGAACTCGATCCGACAACGAGTGGCGTGCTCGACGCGCTCGAGAAGCAAGCGGAACGCGACAAGGATTTCGCGACGGTTGCCGAAGTTCTCGAACGTCGTGTGGACGTTGCCGGCGATGACACAGCGAAGCTGAATGCGTTGCAAAAGCTCGGCACGGTGTACGCCGAGAAGCTCAAGGATCCGGTTGCTGCGGCACGTACGTGGCGACGAGTTCTTGCGCTTCAACCTGGTCATGCCCGCGCACTTCGCGTGTTGCGTGAAGCGTATGTCGCATCGGGTGATTGGGACGGACTCGAAGAGCTTTATGCGTCGCAAAGCGACTGGGAAGGACTCGTCGAGTTCTTGTCTTCGGCGGCCGACAAGTCGTCGGAAGCCTCGGTCAAACTCGACATTTCGTTCCGCGCAGCGCGTATTTACGAAGAGCAGCTAGGCGCACCGGAACGTGCGGTTCGTTCTTACGAACGCGTGTTGAGTGTCGCACCAACGGATGCTCGCGCGGCCGCAGCGCTCGTTCCGATTTATGAAAAGGAAGAGAAGTGGGCGCGGCTTCCTGCGCTCTACGAAATCCTCCTTGGCGCAACGGATGAAAACGAGAAGCGCGTGTCGATGTTCCGCAAGCTCGCTGCCGTCACTGGTGGCCCTCTTGCCGACAAGAACAAGGCGCTCGGTTATGCCCGTCGTGCGTACGAACTCGATGCCAGCGAAGACGGTTTGTCGCTGCTCGAAGCTTGGAGCCGCGCGGCGAATTCGTGGGCCCCGTTTGTCGAGGCCGTTGAAGCACGACTCAAGCGCGACGAAGAGATCGATGCGTCGCAACGGCGCATGTTGAAGCTGCGTCTCGCCGAAGTGTACGCACGCGAGCTGGGCAAAGTGGACGAAGCTTCGGCGACGTACCGCGAGCTTGTTCAAGCCGATCCAACCGACGAAGAGACGATTCGCGAGTTCGATGCGTTGCTCCGCGCGAACGAGAAGAAGGACGACTTGCGTTGGCTCTTCCAGCTCCGTGCCGATCAGGTCGAGGGCGAAGCGCGCGCAGAGATCCTCGAAGAGTGGGCGACGCTCGAAGAGGAAGTGTTCAACGATCAGCCGCAAGCGATCGCGTTGTTGCGCAAGGTTGTCGAAGTGACGCCGTCGCGAGGCAATGCGTTGCGAGCCTTGTCGCGATTGCTCATCGCAGCTGGTGAAGCAGCGGCGGCTGCGGAAGTCGTCGCCCGTCATCGCGATGTGTCGGATGGCGATCAGCGCGCGCGTTGCGAAGTCGAACTGGCCACGTTGTACTTGGAAAAACTCGAACGGTACGTCGATGCGTTCGACGCTGCTGTTCGCTCTCTCGAGATTGTTCCTCACGATCGCGAGGCCGTGGACATTCTCGCCAAGCTCCTCGACAAACCCGACACACGTGCACGTTCCGCACAGGTGTTGTCGATCGAGTACGCCGAGACGGGTGATGCGCGCAAAGAAGCGCACGCACTCCGAGTGCTGCTCGAATCCGAGACGGACAGGGACACGCGCTTGGCGCTCTTCCTAAAACTCGCGGACGTCGAAGAAGAGAAGTTGCGAGCTGCTGGTACGGCATTCGATGTCGTGCTGGGCGCGCTCAACGAATTCGCAGGTGAGTTGACGGTTTGGGATCGCGCGTCGGAATTGGCGCAACGTTCGGGACGACCAACGGATCTTGCCGAGGCGTACCGCACGCATCTCGTTGCGGCGCGTGTTGCTGAAGGTGAAGCCAAGCTTCCTGATGATGTGGAGATCGAACTCTGCGAACGGGCAGCGAAGCTCCATGACGAACAGCTTGGCGATCCAGAAGGCGCGATGCCGTACCTCGATCGCGTGTTGGCCGTGGATCCAACCAACGAGCGTGCGTTTTCACGGCTCAAGTTGATCCTGACAAACGCCGAACGTTGGGGCGAACTCGAAGCGCTGTACGACAAGGCGGCGCAAGGCACGCCCGATCCGGCAACGCGGATCGAGTTGCTCAACGATGTCGCGATCATCGCGGAAGACACGATGAGCGACGCGGCGAAAGCGATTCGTTATTACGAACGGATCCTGACGCTCGACTCGTTGTACGTGCCGGCGTTGAACGCGTGCGAACGACTCTACGAGCGTGAAGCAAGGTGGAAGGATCTTGCGGCTCTGCTCGAACGACGCCTCGAAACGGCGACGGAAGAAGAGTCGGCAACGATCAAACTGAACTTGGGTCGCATCTACCTGGACAAACTGCACGAGCCAGAGAAGTCACTCGAGCATCTCGAGCGTGTGCTCGAACTGCGACAGGGTGATGCCGAAGCGCGACAACTCGTCGAGCGTTTGCTCGAAGTGGGCAGCTTGCGTCAACGAGCCGCTCGCGTGCTCGAAGTGGTTTACGAAGCGCGTGACGATGTCCGCAACCTCGTTCGGGTCTTGGAGATTCGTCGAGAAGGCGTGACGGACGAACACGATCGACGTGAGTTGCTACGACGTGTGAGCACGCTTCGCGACGAACGGTTGAAGGACGATGCCGGCGCGTTTGCAACGTGGGCCGAGTTTGTCCCGCTAGAACCTGAAGACACGACGGTTCGCGATCGATTCGTCGAGATTGGTCGTCGTCTCGGTCAACACGAGAAGATGGCGCAGGTGCTCACGTCGGCTGCGGATGCATCCACGTTGCCGTCGAGCCAAGGCGAGATCCTCATGGTCGTCGCAGGCATCTGCGAAGACATGCTCAACGACTTGGATCGCGCGGAAGCGGTGTACCGACGCGTGCTCGGGATCGATCCGGGTGATCCGGACCTTGTGATTCCGGCAGCGCAGGCGCTCGCGCGTATCTACACGGGCAAGGGCAAACACGAAGCGCTCGCGGAAGTGCTCGCCGTGGAAGTGGGTCTCGAAGCAGACCTCGACAAACGTCGCGCGCTCTACCGTCGCATTGGTGAGGTGTACGAGTCCGTGCTCGATGCGCCCGACAAGGCGATTGGTGCATGGCGTTCGCGCATGTCGGACGATCCCGAGGATCACGAAGCGCTCGCAGCTCTCGAGCGTCTCTATGAGCGAACGGCCAATTGGCGCGAGCTCGTGGCGATTCTCGAGGCGCGACAAACCCTGTCGACCGATGCGACCGAGCGCAAGCGCACGATGGTCCGTGCAGCGGAAACGCTGGCCAGCAAGCTCGAAGATGTGGCCGGTGCCATCACGGGCTGGCGCAACGTTTCGGACGAGTTTGGCCCGGAACCGCAAACTCTCTCCGCACTCGAAGCGTTGTACGAGAAGGCTGAACGCTGGGCCGACCTCGCAGACACGCTCGATGTGCACTTGTCACTGTCGGGCGACCTCGAAGAACGACTCGATCTGTTTGCTCGACTTGGCGATGTGCGACGGCTTCACCAAAACGACTTGCCCGGTGCACTCGATGCGTACCGACAAGCGTTGATGTTGGATCCGAGCAACGCGCGTTGTCGTGCGGCACTCGAAGCGCTTCTCGAAGATTCGGAAGCTCGTCGCGATGCAGCCGAAACGTTGCACCCGCTGTACGAAGCCGATGGTGACAGTGAGAAGTTGCTGCGAGTTCTCGAAATTGAAGTCGAGACCTCGGACAACACGAGCGAACGTCTCGAGCAATTGCAGACGGCGTTGCGCACGGCGGAAGGTCCGCTCAACGACAAGGCTCGCGCCTTTGGATATGCCGTCCGCGGTGTTCGCGAAGCGGCAGGCGAAGCGGAAGTCGGTGATTGGATCAAGACCGTCGAGCGTTTGGCCGAAGCAACGTCGCGATGGACAGAACTTGCGGAGCTTTATCGAGCAGTCGTTGACGACATTCTCGACGGTGATGCGCAGCAGGACGTTCGACTTCGTGTCGGCGAGCTCGCGCGGACGAAGCTCGAGGACAAACCCCTCGCGATCGAGTGGTACAAGAAGGCGCTCGAAGCCAAGACCGACGATCGACGAGCAATGATCTCGCTCGAAGAGTTGTACGCGGAAGCGAACGACGCGCCGAACTTGCTCGAGATCTTGCGCCAACGCGTCGACAATTCGGAGAACGACGACGAGAAGAAGAAGCTTCTGTTCCGCCAGGCCGAACTGCAACGTGATGCGTTGCAGGACCAATCCGGTGCGATCGAGACGTACGAAGTTCTTCTCGATGTCGAACTCAATCCGCAGGCCATCGGCGCACTCGAGAAGCTCTACACAGAAGCCAAGCGCTGGGAGGATCTCATCCGACTGTACGAGCGTCAGCTCGACGGTGGCGTGGGAACGAAGGCCGAGCTTCGCGTGAAGATCGCGAAGGTTGCGCACGAACGTCTTGAAGATGTGTCGCGTGCATTCGACGAACTCGCGGAAGCGTTGTCGATCGAAGCCGCGCACGCCGGCGCCGTAGGCGAACTCGAAGCGTTGCTGGAGTGCTCAGAGAACCCGCAACATCGTGCACGTGCCGGCGAGATGCTCGAGCCCGTGTATTTGCGTCGTGCTGATTGGGCACGCGTGAAGATGGCCCTCGATGCACGCCTTGCAGCAAGTGAGGACTCGTCGGAACGACGTGAGTTGCTCACGCGTTTGGCAACGCTGCATGAGGAACAACTCGAGGACTACAAGGCCGCACTCGAAACGGTCGCGAAGCTTCTACACGAAGAGCTTGGTGACGAAGGCGTGTGGCACGAACTCGAACGCCTCGCGAAGGTGGCAAGTGCCGAGCGACGTTTGGCCGAAATTTACTCGGCTGAACTGACCGAGGTGACGTCAGACGATGCCCAAACGGCAAAGTTGAGTCGTCGCACGGGCGAGATTTTCGCCGACCTCGGTGACGTTGCGAGCGCGCTCAAGTGGTACCGCCGCGCGCATGAATTCGAGCCCGAATCGACCGAACTGTTCGGCATGATCGATCGTTTGCTCATCAAGGAAAATCGTCACGAAGAACGCGTGACGCTTTACCGAGCATCGCTTGATCATCGTTACGAAAAGGATCGGCTCGATGCGTTGCACACGATCGCGAAGCTCGAACGGTTTGAGCTCAAACAACTCGATCAAGCGATCGACACGTACCGTGCAGCCCTGGATGTGGACGATGCCGACGCGAAGTCGCTCGACGCACTGACGGAGCTCTACGCGGAGCTTGGGCGCGATCAGGACCTCGCCGACCTTTACCTCCGACGCGCGGAAGCAGCGGCGAGTGGTGAAGCGGGCGCACCGTATCGGTTGGCTCTCGCGCGATTGTATCGCGACAAGATCAAGGACACGTCGGCTGCGATCGACCAACTCGAAGCAATCGTCGGTGACGTTCCTTGGCATCAAGAAGCGATCAAGGACCTCGAAGCGCTCACGCAAAACGAAGACCACAAGGCACGTGTCGTCGAGATTCTGCGCCCGTTGTACGAGCGCAGCGATGACTGGCGATTGCTGGTCAAACTGAATGAAGAACGCTTCAACCTCGCATCCGAGGTCACGGAGAAGGTCGCTGTTCTTCGTGAAACGGCCCAACTGTGGGAGACGCGCGGCAACGATCGCAACTTGGCGTTCCGTTCGATGCGCGCAGCGTTTGCCCTCGATCCGGAAGATGGCGAGACACGAGCAGAACTCGAACGCCTCGCAACCATCCTGAAGGCTTGGGAGCGTTTGGCGGAGAGTTACGAGCAAGGTACCGAAAAGACAAACGACGACATGACAAAGCGCGAGCTCTTGTCGGCCGTCGCCAAGGTCTACGACGAAAAGATCAACGATCCTCGTCGCGCACTCGGTGCCTACAGCCGCCTCAGCACGCTCGATGCGACGGAACGCGATCCTCTCGAGTCGATGGATACGCTCGGCACACTCCTCGCGGATTGGCCGACGGTCATCGGCGTGCTCGAGAAGAAGAGCGAGATTGCATCGGACGACGAGAACGCAGGCATCTGGCGACGTATCGCCGAGACCAAACTGCAGATGCTCGATGACGAAGAAGGAGCGACGAAAGCGTACGAACGTGCGCTCGAACTCGATCCGGAGAGCACTGTCACGGTTGATGCACTCATCTCGTTGTACGAACCGCGTGACGCAGCCGAACGACTCGTCGAGCTGTATTCGCGACGTGTTGAACTTGCCGGAACTGCCGATGCGGATCTTCGGTACGACCTCAACGTTCGCGCAGCAGATCGGTTCGAGAAGTCGCTCAACAATCGTCGTGAAGCGATCAGCTCGCTCAATGCAGCTCTCGATGCACGACCTGCGGATGCGACGGTGCTTGGTTCACTCGAGCGCCTCTATCGCGCCGAACAGATGTGGGACGAGTTGCTCGACAACTTGAAGCTCCAAGCAGCCAACGCGGCGACGAAAGAAGACCGCGTCAAACTGCGCACAGCGATTGGCGACTTGTACGCCGATCAGCTCGCGAGCCCGCAAGATGCCCTCGAGCATTACCGTCTCGTCCTCGATGACGACGCGACAAACGATCACGCAATCAAGGCGATCCGGACGATTGGTGAAGGTCGAGAAGAACTGCGTCTCGATGCGGCCGACGCTCTCGAACCGGTGCTGCGTGCAGCATCGCGTTGGGAAGAACTCGTCGGTGTCCTCGAGATGCGTCTCAAGGCGCAAACCGAAGGAACGGATCGAGCGAAGACACTTCGCGCCATCGCGATTGTCGAAGACGAGAAATTGTCGCGTACACAAGCGGCCGAAAGCGCGCTGCTCCGTGCACTCGAAGACACACCGGACGATTCGGATCTGCATGCCGAAATCGAGCGACTCGTTGCTCGGTCGGAAGGCTTCGGTCGTTACTGTGATGCTCTCTCGAACCGGGCAGGACAAACCTTCGATGCTACGATTGCGAAGGATTTGTGGTTGCGCGTTGGTCGTATCGCCGAGGAAAACCTCAAGGACGACCGACGGGCTGTCGAAGCGTACGCAAAGGCAGTCGAACAAGCTGGCGACGAACCGACCTTGCTCGAAGCGCTCGATCGTCTCTACGCACGCATCGGGGACAACAAGGCTCTTGCCGATGTTCTCGAACGACGTGTCGCAGTGATCTCGAACGAAGCGGAACAAGCCGGCTTCTATCACCGCTTGGCGATGATTCAGATCGACGCGTTCAGCGACAAGTCCGCGGGTCTCGCGACGTTGAAGCAAGCGCTCGAACGAGCACCGAATCACACGGCATCGCGCGAAGCTCTCGAGAAGCTCACGGACGAAGAGTCACTCTTCGAGGAAGCAGCCGAAGCACTCGAGAACGTCTACAAGACGCAAGCTGACTACGCGGCACTCGCGAAGCTCTACGAGAAGCGCATCAAGTTCGCCGGTACGCCAACCGAACGAGTGCGTCTCCGTCTCGATCTCGCAAAGGTGCTCGAAGATCGCTCGAACGATCCAAAGGCAGCGCAAGCTTCACTCGAAGCTGCGTTGTCGGATGATCCGAGCGATGTCGATGTGCTTGCCGAGATCGAACGACTCGCTCCGATCACGGGTGGTTGGGCGAGCGCAGCGGATGGTCTCGAGAAGGCAGTGTCGGAGAAGAAAGACCTTTCCGCCGAAGCAGCACGCGATCTTTGGATGCGTCTTGCCGAGTGGCGCAAGGACAAGATCCTCGACAACGCCGCGGCAGAACGAGCCTTCGAACAAGCGTTGAAGCACGACGCTTCGAGCGAAACGATTCTGCGCAACATCGAAGGTCTGCAACGCGTGGCTGGTCGCGAGCGCGAGCTTGTCGACACGCTCCGTCGTCTCGCAGCCCTCGATGGTCTCCAGCACCAAGCTGCGGATCTGCGTCGTGAAGCAAAAGGTTTGGCCGAGGGAGTGCTCGCGGACAACGCGCTTTGCGAAGCGATCCTTCGTGACATGATCAAGGCCGACGACAACGATGCTTGGGCCCTCGCCGAACTCACCAAGGTTCGTGAAAAGGCCGAAGACTTCAAAGAGGTCTTCACCCTGCTCGTTCGCCAAGCCGAGATCGCAGCCGAAGGCGAAAAAATTCGCGAGATCAAGCACCGAGCCGCAGCGGTTGCGCAGGAAAAACTCGCGGACGACAAGAAAGCGATCGAGCTCTACGGACAGATCTTCGAAGACGAACCGAACGACACGAAAGCGTCCGGTGCACTTCGCGAGCTCTACGCCAAGGCGGGTAAGAACAAGGACCTCCTCGATCTTCTCGCCCGGCTCATCGACTTGGCTGACTCCGCAGCGTCACGCGCAAACTTGCGTCTCGACTGCGCGCAGATCTGCATCGACAAACTCGACAACACGAGTGAGGCGATGGAGCACTTGCGAGCGATTCTCGACGAAGAACGGACGCACGAAAAAGCGACGTTGCTCTTGTCGCAGTTGCTCGAGAAGACGGGTCGCGACGACGAACTTGCTGACTTGCTCAACTCGCAGATCGAACTCGCCAAAGAACGAGGCGATTTGTCGGCGGAACTCGTCTACAGCGTGCGTCTCGGCGAAGTCTTCGAGAAGCGTCTCAACAACGTCGCGAAGGCGATCGAGACGTACCAAGCGGTTCTCGAACGAGATTCGAAGCACAAGGGCGCACTCCTCTCGCTCGCGCGATTGCACGAGAAGAAGGGTGCGAAAGCCGATGCGGCGAAGGCTCTCGAGACGGTGCTCGAAGGCGTCAGTGGTGACGAAGCTGTGCAGATCGCTGTGCGCCTGAGCGACCTGTACACGGCGCTCAAGGACGAAGCTGCGGTTCGTCGAGTTCTCGAAGTTGGTTTGAAGGCAAACGATCGAGCCCTCGACATTCGCAAGAAGCTGCACGCGCTTTACGAGAAGCAACAAGCGTGGGCCGAACTTGCGGACCTCATCAAAGGCGATGCAGACGCGGCGACCGATGATGGACAGAAAGTGCAGCTCTATCGCAAGGCGGCAGAAATCCACCTCGCGAAGCGCAACGATCCAGGCGCAGCCGCCGATCTGTTGGTGAAGGCTTCCGAGCTTGCACCAGGCGATCGCGACCTGCTCCTCACGTTGTGCGATGCCTACAGCGCATCGGGCCGCGGCAAGCAGGCAGCAGAAGTTCTGCAGAAGATCGTCGAGTCCTACGGTGGTCGTCGCTCGAAAGAACTCGCAGCGATCCATCACCGCCTCGCCAAGGCGTACTTGGCCGATGGCGACAAGGAGAAGGCGCTCGCGGATCTCGAAGTGGCCTTCAAGATCGACCCGGGTTCGGTGGGTATCCTCCGCGACCTCGGCGTTCTCTCGATGGAACTCGGCGAAGCGTCACAGGACAAACCTGTACGCGACGCCAACTTCGAGCGCGCTCAGAAGACCTTCCGCGCGTTGCTCTTGCAGAAGCTCGACGATTCGTCGCCGATCTCCAAGGCCGAGACCTTCTATTACATCGCCCGCATCCTCCACGCGCAGGGCGACGACAAGAAGGCGATCCAGCAACTCGACCGCTCGATCGATGCCGACAAGAACTTCGCGCCCGCGAAGGAACTGCTCGCCAAGCTCAAGAAGTGATCCCTCCGCTGCTGCGGTGAAACGAACCCTGCGTTATGGGTCTCGCCACCGCAGCACCCCCGCATCATCCTTGCGCCATGAATCGATTGGCGTGTGTCGATGGAAAACTCCTCGCTCCCGAGGACGCGAAAGTCTCCGTATACGATCGCGGTTTCCTCTATGGAGACAGCGTTTTCGAGACGATCCGTACGTACGGCGGAAAAGCCTTCGCACTGGATGAACACATTCGTCGTCTCGAACGATCGTCCGAACTCGTAGGAATCGAGTTGCCCGTCACGCGTGAAGCTTTAGCTGCCGAGGTCGAACAAGCTCTCACGACTGCGGGCAACGCGGAGAGCTACATCCGCGTGATGCTCACGCGCGGCACGGGCCCACTCGGACTCGATCCTGCGCACGTGATGCGTCCGTTTCGGGTGATCTTCATCGAGCCGCTGACTCCCCTGCCCGCAACG